>JBBDIU010000134.1:0-29142 GCA_040880205.1 Cellvibrionaceae bacterium | reverse complement strand
CCCAAGACCGTAACCGGCGCAATGCCCCACAAATCCCCTAATTAAGCGCCATTCATCTCACATCTCACGGCTTTTCTTCAGCCTCCCAAGCCGGCCCGGTAAACTCCGCTTCGATTATTATATCCACCTGATCGCTGACGCCCATGGTGGTACCGGGTTCGGGAATACCGAAGTCGATACCGTAGTCGGAACGCTTCAGAGAACCCTGGGCGGAAAAGCCGATGCGGGCGTTCGGGTCCATGGTGTGGCCGGCATAGCCGCCGTTGAATGTGACGTCGAGTGTCAGAGGCTGGGTAATGCCGCGCAGGGTAAAGTCGCCGTGAACGCGCACCTGGTCGGCGGACACCACCTCAACGGATCGGGAGCGAAAGGTCATTCGCGGATGACTCTCCGCGTCCAACCAATCGCCGCCGCGCAGCATGGCGTTGAAGTTCAGTTCTTCGGATATGGGCACGCCGGTTTCGATAGACCTTGCGTCCACTGTAGCGCTGACGGTCGATGCCGCCATATCCCGGGGATCGAAGGCCAATTGCGCATCGAATTGATCAAAGCGCGCCGTGAACATGGAAAATCCCAGATGATCCACCCGAAAAATCAGGCTGGCATGAGACCGGTCCAAGGTGTAATTGCCAGCCGGAAGCGGGTCCATTGTTTCCGCGGCAGAACCCAGGCACGGACCCCAGCCGACAATGAGTATTAAGAGACAGTGTAGCGCGTTGACTTTCATTTTCAGTTTCCATTCTATTAAAGAGTTATTTTAAGGGACCGCCGATGGACCAGATGTGTCCGAAGGGGTCCCGCAACCTGCCGTAGCGCGCACCCCAGAAGGCGTTCTCGAGAGGCATGACGACTGTTGCTCCCGCTTCCAGGGCGCGCCCAAATGCGGCATCGGCGTCGTCGGTTTCCAGATGAATGGTAACCGACGTGTCGCCCAATCGCGAGGGCGGCTGACTGCCGCCTTCGTGATACTCGGGGAAGTCGTCCACCAACATAATGCGCTGGTTGTCGATTAAAAAAGACGCATGCAGCAGACGTTTGCCGTCTTCCGCGGGAACTTTAAGTTCCACTTCCGCGCCAAATGCCTTCGCGTAAAACACCAAAGCAGCTTCACCGTCCTCTACGGTGAGATGGGGTATGACTTGCGTGACGGGCATGATTATTCCTCCAAATAGCCTTGCGTGAGCGAGATGGTAGTTAGCTCGGGTGACAAGCCGCCACCGGTGCGGCAACACCTTCATATTCGTCATGCCGTCGCACCCAATCCATGATTTCCTTTTCGTTACGACCCTTCGGTGTCATATCCAGGTATACAAACGTGCCGATGACTTCTTCATTGCCGCGTGCATAGCTGGAATAGGTATGGAATACCTCATCCTTGTCGTTTCTGTAAAACACACTGTGGCCCGGAAGTTCGTCGAAAAAATACTTGGGATCGTCGACGGTCTGGTAATTGTAGTACATGCCGCTCTTGTCTATTGCATCCTGTTCGAAAGACACATGGTAATCAAAATTAAAGTCGTTGTTGTATGATGATACCCATTTCGCCTGCCAGTCCATGCGTTTTTTATAGGCCTCGATCCGTGCCAGCGGCGCTCGGGATACACGGACGTAAGCCACGTCGTGATTCTCCAGGTGCACAATTGCGCCTTCCGCGTGATCGGCGCACAACGAGCAACTGGGGCAGCCCGCTTCCCAGTCGGGTCCGAGCATGAAGTGGTTCACAATGAGCTGGCTGCGCCCGCCGAACAGATCAGCCAGCGTCTGCTTGCCGTCGCGCGTGTCGAAAATATACTCTTTGTCGACTTTGACCCAGGGCAGGGCGCGCCGCTCGGCGGCGACCAGATCGCGCAGGTGCGTGAGGGCTTTTTCATTCTTGAGATGGGCCTTGCGCGCTGTGAGCCAGTCTTCTCGGGAGACCACGGGATGTTGTTCAATGTCGGTCATGACCTTTCCTCCGGTTTTGGGTTCGTGTATCGAGATCTGTTGCCTTTGGGTGCGTTTCCACGGAGCACACCCAAAATCAAAGCGCTCACGCCACCAGCCGTCCCAGCGCCGGCAAGCCAGATTACGGTGACGGATAAACAGGCAGGACACATGGGTTGCACCTCCTTCTATAACCAGTCGCCGGACAACTGGACGCGGCCCCGGCTCTCACTTACCCTATAGTCGCTGGCGCGTACCGCGAATCGACACCTTGAAACTTTTTTTGTCTGGCGCGCGTATACGTTCCCGGCGAGAACCCAATCCCGCTAAAAGACCCATGAAGGCAGACTCATTATTTCAGTCGCCACTACGGGATTTTTGAAGGTTGTGGTAAAGCCTTGCCGTTTGGCGATTTCAATGGGGATGCAGCAGCGCCGTGTTGTTAGCGCTCCTGTTGTGAAATCGTTTCCCGCATCCGCTCTTCCTTTTCCCTCAGCTCCGGGGTCAAAGCTTCGCCGAAATCCTCCGGCTCGAAAAACGGGCGGATTTCGATATCCGAGTCTTCATTCATCGGGTTGGGGCAGCGCTTGACCCAATCAATGGCCTCATCCATGGATTTCACCTGCCATACCCAGTAGCCGGCAATCAGTTCCTTGGTTTCGGCGAAGGGGCCGTCGATAACCGTGCGGTTCTTGCCGGAAAAATGCACCCGCACACCCTTGGAACTGGGGTGCAGGCCGTCTCCGTCCTGCATGATGCCAGCGGCCACCAGCTCCTCGTTGAACTTCATCATGTCGGACAGCAGTTGTTCGCTGGGCATGATTCCGGCTTCGGAATCCGCGGTGGCTTTTACAATTACCATGACTTTCATCGTCGAATCTCCAATTGTTGGTTTAGTTTAAAAAATTTACTCTTGATTATAGGCGCGGCGTAACTGTTCAATGTCGAGCTTCACCATCTGCATCATGGCTTCCATAACGCCCTTTGCTTTTTGCGGGTCAGGGTCGTTCAGCATTTCCGGCAGCGCGGTGGGAACGACTTGCCACGCCACGCCAAATTGGTCCTTCAGCCAACCGCATTGTTGGATGTCGCCATCCTCGGAAAGTTTGTCCCAGTAGTGGTCCACTTCTTCCTGGGATTCGCAGTTGATAACAAAGGAAATGGCTTCAGTGAACTTGAAGTGGGGTCCGCCATTCAAGGCGGTGAATTCAATGCCTTCCAGTTCGAAGGAGGCGGTCATCACGCTGCCTTCGGGTCCCGGACCGGACTTTCCGTAACGGACTACCTTGCCAATTTTGGCGTTCTTGAAAACGGAGGTATATAACTCCACGGCCTCCTCGGCTTGATTGTCGAACCATAAAAAGGGAGTGATCTTTTGCATGGCGATGTCCTCGTCTGTTGACTGGTTTGTTTGCCAGTAGTCGACCGAGGATGATCGCAATCGACAGTCAGCCTAATTCGGAAGACCTTCCAACTCGACAATGGGACGGATTTCCACGGTTCCCCGTCGGCCCCCGGGCACACGCTTGGCGATGGCCATGGCCTCGTCCAGGTTGGCAACGTCGATGAGAAAATAGCCGCCCAGTTGTTCAGCGGTTTCGGCGAAAGGGCCGTCGGTCACCAGGGTTTTATCGCCGCGTGGTTGGATACTGGTGGCGGTGGTTACCGAGTGCAGCGGCGCCGCACCCAGGTATTGACCCTTGTTGTTCAGTTCGTGACAAAGCTCGACGGATTCGGCCATGCAGGCCTCTCGTTCTTCCTGGGTCCAGACTTTCTCGTCGCCGTAGATAAGTAGCATGTATTTCATGTTATTTCCCATTGCGGTTGGGTGGTTGAGTTGCTGTGGCCTGCGGTAGTACTACTGTACAGTCGGATGGAAAAAAGGAAAATCGACAGCTTGGGGGGATTTTAATCTGCGGATATTTCCCGCAGGCGATTTTGCAGAAAACGTTGCTCCGGGCCCTGTTGGGCCAGTGACAGCGCCCGCTCATAGGCGGCGCGGGCATCTTCCGCGCGGCCGAGCCGGCGACACAGGTCGGCGCGGGCGGCGTGGGCCAGGTGATAGTTGTCCAGTTGACCGTTGGCCATGATGGAATCAATCAAGGCCAGTCCCGCTGCCGGACCGTCGCGCATGGCGACGGCGACGGCGCGGTTCAGTTCCACCACCGGTGAAGGTTCGGCGCGCCGTAATAGATCGTATAGGGCCACGATTTGTGGCCAGTCGGTATCCGCCGCCCGCGTAGCCTCGGCGTGCACTGCGGCAATTGCCGCCTGTAAGGTGTAACTGCCGAAGCGGCGCGTGCGCAGGGCATTCTCCACCAGGGCTTTGCCTTCCGCGATTTGTGCTTGATCCCAGCGTTTGCGATCCTGATCTTCCAGCAATACCAGTTCACTGGTCGCCGACACCCGCGCGGCCCTGCGTGAATCGTGCAACAACATCAACGCGAGCAGACCCATCACTTCCGGTTCCGGCAGCAGATCCAACAACAGGCGGGCCAGGCGAATGGCTTCGCCGGTGAGATCGGAGCGGGTGATCTGATCGCCACTGGAGACGTTGTAGCCCTCATTGAAAACCAGATAAATCACTGCTAACACCGCATCCAGCCGCTCCGGTAGATGTTGTGCATCGGGCACCTCATACGGAATACCGGCGGAGCGGATTTTTGCCTTGGCGCGCACCAGCCGTTGCGCGAGGGTTGTCGGTTGCAACAGAAAGGCGGCAGCAATCATTTCCGTGGTGAGTCCACATACTTCGCGCAGGGTGAGGGCGATCTGAACATTGGGAGCAAGGGCGGGGTGGCAGCAGGTGAAAATCAGGCGCAGCCGGTCGTCCTGAATGTGTTCTTCATCGTCTGGCTGGCTCTGTTGTTCCTGTTCTATTTTCGCCAGGAGTTCATCCCGCGCTAAATGCGCCCGGTTTTGCTTGCGCAGGCGATCAATACCCTTGAAGCGTGCCGCCGATACCAGCCAGGCACGGGGATTGCGCGGCACGCCTTCCTTTGGCCACTGGTTCATGGCGGCAGTGAAAGCCTCCTGCAAACATTCCTCGGCCAGATCGAAGTCGCCCAACAGGCGGATCAACGTGGCGAAAATGCGGCGCGATTCCTTGCGATAAATCTCTTCAATTTGTGAGTGCACGGTATGCGTTCTTTGCCTTATACGGTAGGCAAGCCTACTACAGACGGCGGCGTTATTGGAATCGTGGATTTATCGCCTGTTCCAGTCCCAACCATAAACGGCTTGCGCGAAAACGTCGCAACACAAAATATTCCAAGGTCAGCAGTGACAGCAGCGACACCGCCAAAAGCGGCAACATCAAGGCCAGGCCGAACACGATCAGCGTTACTGCTATGCCCACCCTTTCATTGGGCAGCGCCGGCGGCGCACCGAGAACGCGGCCGGGTTTGCGCCGACGCCAAAGTACGAAGCCGGTGATGCTGATCAAGATCAAGCCGCTGGTGGTCAGCAAACCCAACAGTTGATTGAACCAGCCAAACAGTTGCCCTTCGTGGGCGGCCGCGCCAATGCCGATGATCCGATCCACTGCCTTGCCTTCGGCGAAGGTTTGCTGGCGCAGCACTGCACCGTTGTCATCCAACCAGGCGTCCGCGCGCAGCGTGCGATTCTGGTGTTCCGACGAGAGTCGCCAGACCGTGGAATCGTCCTTCGACACCGACAACAGCGCCGGCGGGGCAAAGTTGAGTGCTTGAGCGTTGGCCAATAGTGTCGGCAATAGGGAAACTTCTTTCACGGCCGCATTTTCCAGTGCGGCTTGTTCTTCGGCGCGGCCCAGGCTCCAGTCCTGTTCCTGATGAGCTTGGTGATGGCCTTCGTGTTGGGATTGTTGCTGCGAAAGCTGTTGCGTCGGCGCTTGCCATTGCCGCACTTCCTGGAAGGCACTGCCCCACACCAGTGCCCAGGGCAGACCGCTGATCAATAAAAATAGCGCGAAAAAGCTGATCCAAATTCCTGTGACCGCGTGCAAATCCCGCCAGAATACCCGGCCGCCGCGTGTCAGGCGCGGGTAGAGAATGCCGGCAATGCCTTGGCCGGAGCGCGGCCACCACAGGTAAAGCCCGCTAATAATTAACACAATGGCCCAGCAACCCGCCAATTCCACCAGAATGGAACCGGCGTTGCCCGCCAACAGCTCGCCGTGAAAGCTGCGCACCTGACGAATGAACTGATCCTCGTAGCCGATGGTTTTCAACACCTCGCGGGTGTAGGGATTAACGTAAACCAAAGTCTGCTCTCCGCCTTGGCTAACGCCGATCACCACCGTGTGGTTTGGACTTTCCGGTAATTGATAATTGACAAAGTGCGACCCGGGTACGGCTTGCAAGGCGGCGGCAATATGCTCGTTCGGTGAGGCGCGCTCGGCGCCGACCGACAGATTGTGATAGGGCCGGTCAATCCATGCATCGATTTGCGGTTTGAATAAATAAATACTGCCGGACAGCGCCAACATCAACACGAAGGGAATGCAAAACAGGCCGGCGTAAAAGTGCCAGCGCCACACGGTGCGGTAGAGGGCTGTGCCCCGGGTCGATCCCATTGTTTGCGTGCCGGTATTATTCATCATCGCTGTTGCCAAAAATTTTTAGAACTTGCTCTTTAAATCGAGGCCTCCGATCTGAATGGCACGTCCCTAAGGGTGGTAGTAACTAAGTTGAACAGCGGATTGGTAAAAAAGTTAGCGATACCCAGCCGTCACTCCCGCGAAAGCGGGAGTCCAGCATGTCGAAGCCACTGGATTCCCGCTTTCGCGGGAATGACGACCCGCGTAGACGGCTTAAGGAAGTGCCATTCGGGTCCGATCTCTAAATTGGGGGCTCTGGGCTCCGTTCTGCAAAGCCCTCCCGAATCCCCTTGCTCGCTACCGTGCCACTTGAGGTTCTCGACATTCCAAATCCAATTTCGAGGCAGATTCTAGCGAGGCTTTGTCTCAGACCGCCAAGGCAATGAGCTGAGGCAATGCTCCAGCTTTGCACGGGCAGCCGGGTACTGTTTCGGAGTGAATAGGTGCAGGACAGCAGCGGGACCGGGCCAGGGATGGCCCATTTGAACGGAGAAACAGTACCCGGCTGTCCGTGTATTGCGGGCACCAACTGCCTCAACTCAGAACACCTCAACTCAGACCACCTCCACTCAGAACAACGGTCGCGGGCCGATGGGCCAGGCCTCTAAAAAGGTTGTTCTTTCTGTGTAGATTAAGTGTACTCACTAGTAATCGTAAGAAACATTCAGGTAATAGGTTCGGCCCGGCCAGGGGTGGGCCACGTAATCGATTTCATTCCTTAGATTGTCAATGCCCAGGGCAAACGCGACATGTTCGGTCAGTTGAACGTTGCCTTTCAGTCCAATGCGCGTGTAGGCATCCTGGGCGCCGTACACATTGTCTTGCTTGTCCGCATTGTCGAGCCGACCGTAGCTGTCGCTGGCGTATTGCAAGCTGCCGCCGACGTTCCAACGCGGGTTGATGTGGTAGGTGGCCAACAGGTTGGCGCGCCACTCGGGCATGCGCGGAAAACGATTGCCTTCAATAGCGGTATCGGCATTATTTTTTACAATTTTCGCTTGGGTATAAGCGATATTGAAGCGAATATCGGTGGATGGCAGCAGATCGAACACATTGGCCACCAGTTCGGCGCCCCAAGTTTGCACTTCGTCGATGGGAATGAAGGTGCGCAGCGAAGCACCGCCGGGCAAGGTTGTGCTCTGGGCTTCGATAACATCCTCGATATCTTCCGCAAACAAATTAATTCGCCAATAACCCAGTTGCAGTTGTCGTTCCAGCATCAGGTTGTGGTGCAGACCCTTTTCCGGGCGCAGGTCCGGGTTGGCTTCGTTGATGGCATTGAAGGCCTGATATTGGCTAAACAATTCTTCCACAATGGGAAAGCGAAAGGCGCGGGCAAGGGAGTAACGCAGCAACCAATTTTCCTCGGGTTGAAAGCCCAGGGAGAACTTGGGCGAGAATTCACTTCTACTGCGAGCGGGCAAATGTTGCAGGTCAAGGATCGCCGTGTTCGGATCGTCCTCGGCGTAATAACCCGCCCGGCTTTGCCAGCGCTCCAAGCGGCCACCGACAGCCAGATCCCAGCGCGAATCAACGGCCCAATTGAGTTGGGCGAAACCGGCGGTAATGGCCGTTTCACCGCCGCTGCGATCGCTGTAGGTGTCCTTGCGGCCCGCCGCGTAATTGTTGCTGTCGTAAACATCAATGTGCAAACGGTAGCGTTCGTGGCGCAGGCCGGTAACCAATTCCAGGCCGGGCAAACCCAACTCGCCCAGGTTCAGTTTCACCTCGGCGGTTTGCCAGCCGGTGTTATCGAAGTCGGTAACCTGGCCAGCCGGGGACCAGGTGGGGTCGGCCGGGTTGGCGCTGGAACTGCGCTGTTCATCGCGCAAAATATCGAAGCGATTGAGGTTGACTTCCAGGGCGGCGGAATCGCTCAGGTCACCGCGCAGTCGCAAACCCGCGGACAAACTGCGCCGCTCCGAGTCGCTAACGTTGAGGCCGCTGGCCGGCACCGAAAAGGCGTGGCCATTTTGCATGAACTCGCCGCTCCACCCAATCGCACCGGTGGTGCCGCGCAGGTAACTGTTGGCGGAGTCCGCCTCGGAGCGACGATCTTCGTAGGCCAGATTGAACAGCGCCATCCAGTCGCCGAACTCGTAACCGGTTTTGAATTTCACGTTGTCGGTTTCGGTGTCGATCACGCCGCTGTCGCCGAAGTAGCGCTGTGGATTGCCCAGTTCGTCCCGTTCCGCAATGGCGCCGCTAACCGGTTGGGGATTGCCGGTATTGCTCGCGTCGCCAGGGAAGAAGGATTGGGGTTGAGACTGGCCGCGCAAACGGTTGTAGGAAACATACAGGCTCAGATCATCGAAGCGATCGCCGTAGGAGAAAAACTGTTTGTGGCCGCTGACAGTGTCGTCAAAGCCGTAGGCGTCGAACTGCTGGGAAAAATAAGCCGCGTCGAAATGAAATTCCCGCTCCCGGGGAATCGCGGTTTCAATCAGCACCACGCCGCCCATGGCGTTGCCGCTGTACTCGGCGGAAAACGGCCCGTAGATCACTTCCACCTGGGCGATTTCGCTGGCGGACACCAGGGTCCAGCGCGGTGCGCCGTTCCAGCGCGATTGCAAAAAGTAATGGAGGGGCACGCCATCGGCGAACACCATGGAGCGGGGCGTTTGAAACATGTTGGAACCACGGATGCCCAGGGTGCCGTTGGCATCGCCGATAAAACGCCGTCGCACCACCAGGCTGGGTTCGTGCTTCACCAAATCCTCGGTGGTCGTGACGTTGACACTGAGCAGGTCTTCCGGTGTTACCAGGCTCACCGAGCTGTTGGAAGCGCCGCTGCCATTGCTGCCGTCTTCGCCCCAAACAATAATTTCTTCCCGCTCGGTTTGCGTCTGTTCCGCCTCCTGGCCGCTGGTGGGTGCAAACCACGGCAGCATAATCAGTGCGGCGAGCGCGCGTGTAATAGAGGCGTTTTTTACTTTCATTAGCAGACCCGCACACCAAAACCGAAACCAGAAACCGGGCTGCTAATGTAGAGGAAGCGGGGTGGGAGTCAATGCGGCAAATTGTCGCACCTCGCCCCGGCCATGCCTCGGAGTTATTAATCGCGGTGTACCCCGGTTTGTGGCTTTCGCTACAAACCGGGGATTTATTTGCGGGGGCTGTTTTTAAAGCTTACTGATTGGCTTGGGAGATTACGTAGGCACGTATCGCTTCGGAATCGCTTTCCGAAATGGTCGAAGCAAAGGAGACCATGCCTTTGTCGGCCAGTTCACCCTCGAGTACCACGTCGGCCCAGGTTTCCTCGCCGCGAATGCGCAGGCTATGTCGCAAGTCGGGGAAAGTACCCGGGTCGGGACTGGCCGCGCTGGGACCATGACAAACGCTGCAAAAGCGACCGTACACCTGTTCGCCGTGGGCGATGGTTTCGATGGAAGCGGTTACCGGCGGCGGCGCGGGGCGCTCACTGCTGGATGGCGTGCTTGTTCTGGTCAGGTCGACGGCCGCATTGGGCAGGCTGGCGGTGCCGCCCAACTTGTAGACCAGCAGGCGGGAATTGTTGGTGGACTTGTCGGTGGTTGAGCCCACCGCGCCGGGGCCACGGCTGGGAAGGCCGCGCGCGCCGACCAGAATGGCCACGTGCTGCTCGCCGTTGACGGTATAGGTGGACGGTGCGGCCACCACGCTGGCCTGGGTAATACCCGTCCAGAGGCGTTCGCCGGTTTCGGCGCCGTAGGCGATGAATTCGCCGGCCGAATTACCCTGGAATACCAGCTTGCCGGCGGTTGTCAGGACCCCGCTGGCGTCGCTGGGATTGTTGTGCGGCGCGCGCCAGACTTCTTTTTGCGCCACCGGATCCCAGGCTTGCAGATAGGATTTGGGGGTGGGCGGATTCTGGCTGCTGTCGCGCATCAAGGCGGCGCCGCGCGCAAAGTCGATGCCGGTATTCCAGCCGCGAATGGACGCGGTGAAATCAACATCCGATACATAGCCGGTGCTCTGTTCCCGCGCGGGAAGATAGACCAGACCGGTTTGCGGATTGAATGCCATCGGGTGCCAGTTGTGGCCACCCTGGGGGCCGGGGAACACGATGTGCGGCTCGCCGGTTTTGTCGTAGCGGGCCGCTGCCACTTCCACCGGCCGGCCGGTTTCCAGGTCCACGTGGGTGGCCCAGTTGATGGGCACGAAATTCTCCGCCGATACCAGTTCACCGGTGACCGCGTCCAACACGTAGAAAAAGCCATTCTTGGGTGCCTGCATAACGACGCGGCGTTGTTCCCCGTCAATGTCCAGATCGGCCAGAATAATGTGCTGGGTGGCGGTGTAATCCCAGGTTTCCCCCGGGGTGGTTTGGTAGTGCCACTTGTAGGTACCGTCGTCCGGGTCCAGGGCCACAATGGAGGTCAGGAACAGGTTGTCGCCGCCGCCGGGACTGCGAATCGCCTGATTCCAGGGCGAACCGTTGCCCACGCCGATATAAAGCAAATCCAAGTCGGGATCGTAGGCCATGGAATCCCACACGGTCCCGCCGCCGCCTTGTTCCCACCATTCGCCATTCCAGGTTTCGGCGGCCTGTTCCAGTTCCGGCTGTTCGAAACCATCGGCGGGGTTGCCGGGCACCGTGTAAAAGCGCCAGTCCATTTCACCGGTGTCGGCATCGTAGGCGGTAATGTAACCGCGCACGCCCAATTCGGCGCCGCCGTTACCGATAATAACTTTACCTTTTATTACACGCGGGGCGCCGGTCACGGTGTAGGGCTTGCTGGTGTCCACGGTCATTTCTTCCCAGAGGACCTCGCCGTTTTTGGAATCCAGGGCCACCAACCGGCCGTCGAGGGTGCCGACAAAAACCTTGCCTTCCCACACAGCCACGCCGCGATTGACCACATCACAACAGGCATCCACGCCCTTGGCGCGGTCCACTTGCGGGTCATAGGCCCAAATCAACTGGCCGGATTCCACATCAAAGGCTTTCACCGTGCTCCAGGCGGTGGTGACATACAAGGCGCCGTCCACCACGATGGGGGTCGCTTCCTGTCCGCGGCTGGTGTCCATGTCCGCGTACCAGGTCAAACCCAGTTGATCCACGTTGTCGCGGTTAATCTGGTCCAACGGGCTAAAGCGCTGTTCGTCGTAAGTGCGGCCGTGGGACATCCACTGCCCCGCTTCCTGGTCGGCGGCGATTAAACGCGCGCTGTCCACCGCGGCGGTATAGGCCTGCGAGGCGCTCGCCTGTTCAATCTCGGCCTTGTCGGATTCCTGAACCTGATTGCAGGCCGCCAAAACGCCCAAACTGGCAATGGCGAGAGTTCCAAATCGCTTCATAGTCTTCCTCGGATCGTCGTTATTCGAACTGCCCGCAATCTACTGTTTGTTGGCGGAATAGTCCAGTCCGGGGTCTCGGTGCCGAGGCTCCCTATCCCTGGGCGGTCATTTTCTCACGGTCAATTGTCGCTTAGCGGTGGAAGTACAAAGCGCTTTCCACTGCGTCTTCTACGCTATCTTTCCGTTGCGCGGCTTGCTGTTGTTCGCGTAGCTGTCGCTCATCCTCCAGTTTTTCCTGTTCAATTTGTTTTTCGACATGGCTCAGCCACTCAGTGCAGGTATTGTCGGCTTCGGGCGGTTCGCTGCATTGCGCAAATGCCTCCATGGCAGCGTGTCGGTCGTCGCCGTGGTAATGCGCCAGTGCCAGGATCTGCCAGGCGTAGTTGTGGTCCTCTTCCAGACCACCCTTGTCGATGGCATTCTGACAATATTCCCTGGCCTCGTTCCACAAGCCGTCCCGGGAAGCCGTCTGACAGATGCGCAGCCAGTCCTCGCCGGTGGACGAGAGCCTTGCCCCCTGCAAATACGCTGTTTTTGCCGATTCCCACTCGCGCGCTTGCGAGTAGGCGTCGCCCAGCGCTTTCCATTCTTGTCCGTCATCGGCGGATTCGTCTTGGTCGATCATGGCTTGCAGAATGCCGGCCCCTTTATGAGGATAATCGTGGTAGCGGTACATCCGCGCAAGGCGTTCCTTGCTGGTGCCTTCGCTTAAAAGGCCGGTGCGATGCGCAATGGCCATCACCAGTAGCGCGTCCAATTCCCGTCCCAGTTCGCCATACAGTGCGCTGAGTTGGGTGTAGTACTCGGTTTTGTTTGGCCACAGCTCAATCATTTGTTCCAAGAGTTCACTGCCTTCGGAATATTTCTTGAGTTGCAAACGGATGGCGAGAAGCAACCGGTACCAACTTTCCCGCGGCTCCGCTTCGGGGTCGTTTTGGTGCAGGGTCAAGCCGCGTTCGGCGTAGTACAAAGCCGTGGTGGGTTCCTCGGACAGTGCGTATACCTGGGCTGCCGTAAAATGCGCCTGGGCATCCGGGTTGTCCGTTGCCGCGAACCATTTTTCCAGGAACGCGATGCTTTGTTGGTATTGCTCGGTATAGGCGTACAAATTCGCCAGGCTGTAGATCAATTCAAGCTCCGAGCCAAGGTCGAGCACCTGTAAGTCCAAGGCGCGGGTATACATCTCAATGGCCTGCGCGTATTGATTGTCCGAGACGTACACAAAGGCGCGTATTTGCAGGGCCTTCGCCTGGTCGTATTCGGAATAGCGACTGCCGTCAATCACTTCCTGTAAAAGCGCAATACCGCTACTTTGATCGTCGGCTTCGAGTAATTCCCGGGCTTCGGCCATTTTGCGATAGCCCGCCGTGGACAGCACCTGTGCAACCCGCCGTTTTTCGCGCTCGTGTTCTTGAGTGTGCCCTGGGGCGGAATAGCCGAAAAGCAAAACCGAGCAGGTGATTATTAGCAGTAAAGCGCTACCAAGTCGGCGGAATAAAACCATCAGTCCATCGCTCGCGAAATACCGGCGGAGATACCCGAATCTCCCTGTATTTCGCGAGCTCCCGTCGACTTCCATTCGACGGCGGCACATCCATGTACCTGCTATTAACCCAGCGATATTATCCGCCGGGTTAAAAGTCAGTCTCAATTGGCTAGGCCTCGATGTCGCCGGACGATTTGCGCGCTGTTGATTTATGTTGGTGGCCATGGTCAACACTCCCGAAACGTTACTGACTAATCCTGGATTTCGAACACGATGAGGTCTCGCATGCCGGACTGCGCAACCGGTTGCCCGTTCACCATCTTGGGTTGGTATTTCCAACCTTGCAGTGCGCGTATCGACGCTCTGTCAAACACATTGGGCGGTTCGGCTTCTACAATGCGAATCTCCTCGACCGTGCCCACCGGGGTAATGGTGAATTCCAACAACACCCACCCCTCGATACCCTGCCGCAGGGCACGCTCCGGATACTGCGGGGGAATGCGCACCATGGGCATGGCTCGTCGATCCGTGTCCATGGGCATCTGCTGTCCCTCGCCGGCCTTCCACTCCGACCAGTCGTATTCATAACCGCCTTGGCCTTCGCCCAGGGTGACGCGTTCCTGCTGACTTGCCGGAGGCGGTGGCGGTGGCGTTTGCTCAGGTTCGGCGGGGAGTTTTCGTTGTCGGCGCTCGGTTTCCTCCTTCCGCTTTTCCCGCGTGATGCGAATGTCGACACCGGGGTCGTCCTCCAATGTGGGCGGATTCTGCGGATTGATGAGGTAACGCATGAACAGAAAGATGGCGACGGTGAGTAGCCCGGCCATAGCGGCGCGTGTCAGGTAAACAAGCATGATCAACCTCCTTTCGTGGTGGCAATGGAAACGCCGGCAATGTCGAAGTCATTCAGTTGTTGCACAACCTCAACCACCACCCGCGAATCGGATTGTGCATCGGCGGTGATCACTACATTGCCCTTTGGGTTTTCCTGTTTGAGCTGACTGACCAGGGTCCGGACTTCATCCAACTGAACCTGCCGGTTGTCGATCCATATTTGGTTGTCCCCGGTTATCCCAATCAGGGTGGACACGCGTTTTATCGTTGTTGCCGTTTTTGCTTCGGGCCGCAAAACCTCCACCCCGGATTCCTTAACGAATACGGCAGTTACGATAAAAAATATCAGCATGATAAAAACGATATCCAACATGGGGGTCATGTTGACTTCCAATTCGTCCTCGGCTTGCCCATTGGTATCCATTGCCTGCCTCCGCTATGCATTGAGCGCGCATTGCGCACCTTGTGGAGCAATTGAGACCGGCGCGCGGGCTGCAATCGCCTGATCCATAACCCTTACCAGCGATCCGGTGGATGCCTGCTGTTGCGTTTCGATCACCACGACCGAGCTCGGCTCGGCCGCCAGTTTCGCTTCCACCTTGGCGCGTATCGAACGTGCATCCACCGCGCGGCGGTCGATAAAAATGCTGTCGTCGGCGCAGATTTGTATGTAAATCGCGCGCACTTTCGCCGCTGTCTCGGGCTCCTCGTTTTGCTCGTTGCGTTGCGTGACGTCCAAACCCGACTCACGCACGATGTTGGAAGCCACAATAAAAAAGATCAGCATGATGAATACGATGTCCAGCATCGGCGTCATGTTGACCTCGGCATCGCCACTGCGGAGAGACTTAATTTTTTTCATAACGTACTCCCGGGGTTTTCAGTTCCAACTGCGCCTTGGCCGCTTCCATCGTGGCTTTAAGTTGTCGTTGCAAACGCAAACCGCAGAGCATGCCGGTGAGCGCCACCACCATTCCCGCCATGGTGGGAATGGTGGCCTTGGACACACCGGCGGCCATCGCGCGCGTGTTGCCGCTGCCGGCATAAGCCATCACGTCGAACACATCGATCATGCCCGTTACCGTTCCCAGCAATCCCAACAGCGGTGCAATGGCCACTACCGCCTTTATGGTGTGAAGGTTGTGTTCGGAACGATTCCGGAGAATGGAAATGAGCCGCCGCCGAATCTGCCGCGCATACCAGGAGCGGCTATCCGAACGGCCTTGCCAACTGTTGCGGGCCCGCTCCCGGTCCTTTTTCGCAACCCGCCAAAAGTAGTAAAAGCGTTCCAGAATCAGCATCCACAAGGTAAAGGTGCACAGCATAATCACCGTCAGTACCACACCGCCTTGCGCAAGAAACGCTTCCAGTTCGGCGAGCGGATTGAGTTGAGCCAGGATTCCCCGCATCGCGCTGAAATCCAGACTAGTCACGGGCCACCTCCGCTCGTTTTGCCAGCAGGCCGGCGCTTTGCTCTTGCAGAATCTGCTGCAGCAACCGTGCTCTGCCGCTGGCCATGCTGTGCAGCAGCAACAGTGGAATGGCGGCGATCAGGCCCAGCACCGTGGTCATCAAGGCCTGGGATATGCCGCCCGCCATTAACTTCGGATCGCCGGTGCCCCAGAGGGTGATCGACTGAAAGGTAATGATCATCCCGATCACCGTGCCGAGCAGGCCCATCAAGGGTGCAACCGCGGCCAATACTTTCAGGGTATTCAGCCCCCGTTCGAGTTTTGGGACTTCTTTCATCACCGCATCCTCGAGTTTCAGCTCCAGGGTCTCTGGATCCGCTTTGGTGTTGTCCTGGTAGGATTGCAATACGCGACCGAGCGGATTGTTGTCATCGAGTTGTTTTGATCGCATTTGCCGCTTCACTTTGGTGGCGGTCCACCAAAGACTTGCCATGCGCTGTACGCCAATGGTGAGTCCGATGGCCGCCAACAGCGTTACCAGGTAGCCAACCAGGCCGCCTTGATGAAAACGTTCCAAAAGGTTGGGTGCTTGCACCAGTAGACTCAGAATCGCTCCGCTGGAAGGATCAATGGTGGCGGTCACCAATTGGCCCGGTGCGGCATGTTCCATTTGCTCGGCGCTGCGGCGATAAACAGCGGCGGGTTGCCGGTGCAGGGTAGTCAGGCGGCCGGCATCGCCGTTGTAAACCAGGAAGTTGCCATCGGCCACCGCATTGAATGGCCCGATGCGGGTGACTTGTTTCTCCACCACTTCGCCGGCCGCGTTATTGATCGATGCGCTGAAGGTGGCAACTTTTGCCTGTTCGGTTTGTTCTTGCAGCAGAATAAGCCACAGTTCCGATAGCTGTTCTATGGAGGGCAGGGCCTTTTTCTCCTGGGCGATATTGGCCAATGCCCGCTCGCGACCGGGAAACTGGGCGCTGATAATGGAACTGTTAATCCGGGCCAGCGTATCGCCAGCCACTTGGCGGGTAACCCCGAACAGTTCGTCGAAATCTCCCAACCGCGTTAACAACTGATCTTCAAGTTCGGCAAGCGTGTCCTTGTTGGATTCAATTGTCTGCTTAAGCGAGGCGCTGATTCGCTCTTGTTCCGCGATCTCGGCTTGCACCTCGTCGAGCAATTGCCGTTGCTGGTCCCGCCGGTTGACAAAGTCCTGAACGCGTTCGCGGTTTGCGACCGCGTCCGCGCGTTGGCTTTGCACGACGCGGTCAAGCAGTTGTTCGAGACTGCTTACGGGTTCCGTGACATCGGCACTGACCGTTGTTGCCGTCAGGATCGCAAATGCCATGATGAATATTGTGCGAGTAATATTTTTCATTGCCGTCTCCTCGATCATGGCTGGGGCATAACGGTGGGCATAACCGGCGGCATAACTGTCGGCATAAGAACGGGCAAAAGAAGCAGATCCGAAGGTATCTGTTCGCGGGCCATTTGGATGCCACGGCGCACTGGCTGATTGAAGCGTTGTTCAAGCGGCAGCCATTGGCGCTCCTCAGGGCGCCAATAAAATGAGTTCTTGCCGTCCAGGGTTTGGTACAAAAAAACCGCGCGGCCGACCTTGAGAAAGCTCACCACTTGTTCGCCACCGGCAGCATTGTCCGGCAGGGGGGCGTCGTAGCTTTCAATGGTGCGGCCGTAGTCGTTCTCGATTTGGTAGGCTTCGAGGATGCGCTGGTACTTTTCCGGACTACTGACATCGGATCCAAACAACTCACGCAGTTTTGCCACCCGGTTGCGACGCTCGCGTGGGAGGAAGGGCGCATCGAGCGCGATAAATTTTTCCAGCGCGTCCAACATGTCGCTCATCAAAGGCACAATGTCGCTTTCCAAATGACTGACCCGTTGCAATTGCTCGTTAAAGGACGCGGCTTCCTTCTCCTGGGATTCAACGACCGAGCGCAGTTGGTTGTTGTACTTCACCAGATCTTCCTGCTGCCGTACCGCGCCGCGGTATTCGCCGACCAATTCGGCGCGCTCATCGTCGACCTGGTCGATGCGCTGCTGGCTGGCGACGCCTTCTTTCACCGCCGCCTTTTCGGCCGCGAGTATGTCGGCGAAGCTCGTTGCCCCGGCCGACAGCGCCACCGAGAGTAAGAGGCTGTAGGCCCCAAGCAGACCCAAGCGGCGGCGCGGTAAGGTCTGCCCTTGAACAGTTCGATTAGCCATTGGAATGTCTCCTGTAAGCCCGTCAATTGCAGCGGGGTGCTATTAAATTAACGAGATGCTATAAAAATAGCATCATGCGTAAAAAATAACATCGCGTAAGGAAAAGTCAAGAGAATGTTTGATAAATATTTACATTGGCGGGACGAGGACTCTGGCCGAGGCGTCCACCTGACCGATAACGTGCTGTTTTTAAAAGATATATTTGAAATTCAAATCGGCGGTTGACAGAGGTCGGGATGTGCTATAAAAATAACAACAGGCTGCAAAAGTATCAGGTATCAGGTATCAGGGAACAGGGAACAGGGAACAGGTAACAGGGAACAGGGAACAGGTAAGAATGGCACTTAGTTGAGCCAGTCGACGTTGTAGGTTGCGGTCTTGGGAGCGCCTTTTCGAGACCGTATGCAGCAGGGATGCTGCATCCGAGCCCCCATGGAAGGGTTAACGGCGCGTCTCGAAAAGGCGCTCCCAAGACCGCGACCGGGGTAAATGCCCCATAAAATCGCTTAACTAAGTGCCTTTCGTATCAGGTACAGGTAACAGGTAACAGGTATCAGCAGGTATCAGCAGGTATCAGCAGATAGCAGCAGATAGCAGCAGGTAGCAGGTACGCATGGTACATAGACAGCCAAGCACGATAGACAGACAGGGCGAACCCTGAGGGGACATCCGAGTGGGCAAAAATCATCTTCTTCATCTGAGTCGCAGACAACGCCAGATCGTCGACATCCTGTTTCGCTACGGTGAAAGCAGTGCCGAGGAGATACGCGAACGCCTGCCCGACCCGCCCAGCAATTCCGCGGTGCGCGCCATGCTCGCGACCCTGGAGAAAAAAGGCCATATCAAACATCGCGAGCAGAATCTGCGCTACGTCTATTCCGTGGCTATCGAACAGGACGATGCCCGCCGGACCGCACTCGACCGGCTTATCCACACATTTTTTGAAGGGTCCTCGGTCAAGGCGGTCAATGCTTTGTTGGGGATGCAGTCAGAAAAAATTTCCAGTGAAGAGCTAGAGCAGCTTGGTGAAATTATCGAAATCGCCAAGCGCAAGGAACAGCAACAATAACAAAACAGGCAGGCGCGGTTCGTGTGCTTGCCAGGGACATTGACCGTCGCATTGTTTTTCGTGAATGCGACCAGGTAAAGGGGTGAGCTTATGAATCACCCGATATTTTCGTTTGCCGAGGGCAGCACCCTGTTTGCCGAGGCCGGACCGCTCCTGCTCTCGTCAAACGCCCGGGCGGTTGGGTTGCTTTTTTTGTGTTTTTACTTGCTGAAATTTGCGAGGCGTTCTGCATCCTTCCGACATCTGCTAATAGCCTCAGTCCTCACGGGTCTGTTGTTTTTGCCGCTCTTTTCAATTGTTATTCCCGCGATCGACGTGATTGTGGAAGTCGCGCATTCGGAACTGGCGGTGCTCCCAACGCAGGCAGCAAGTGCCGGTGCCACTGAAGTCTCGGGCGCGAGCCCCTGGAACTTCAACGATTATCTGTCTTGTGCGATATTACTCTACGCGCTGGGGATACTTGTCAATTTGCTCAGACAGGCGTGGGCCAACGCGGGAATTTTCCTGGTGACTTGTGTCGCCAGACCTGTTGATGACGCACACTGGCGAGAAGGGCTGCGGCGGGCGAAACAAAAGTTTTCCATCCGACGCCCGGTTGAACTGCGTTACTCCCGCCTCATCAGTTCGCCCGTGACCTGGGGCTTTTTGCGCCCCGTCATACTGGTCCCCTGGAGCGCGCGCGGCTGGTCCAGCCAACTGGTCCACAGTGCCTTGCTTCACGAAGTTGCGCACATCCGACGCTTTGATTGGCTTACCCAGCAAATTGCCCGCCTGGCTTGCGCCTTGTATTGGATCAATCCCTTGTGCTGGCGCGCACTAAAAAGGTTGGAAGACAACGCGGAATCCGCCTGCGACGATCTGGTGCTCAATGCGCGGGTAAAAGGCACCCACTACGCCAGCGATCTGCTTCAGGTCGCCAGGCAGGTGTGCGCGGGAGGGCGTTTGCCGTCTTCGGCACTGGCCATGTCGGTCTCGAGCGAGCCGAGTCAATTGGTCAGTCGCGTTAATTCAATCCTGAGTCCGGCGGTGAGCCGCGCTCAAAACAGTCCATCGCGCGCGATTCTTACTTTGAGTTTGACCCTGTTCGTCGTTCTGCCCTTGGCCAGTTTGCGCGCTAACTATGTTGAGGTGGTCGCGGTCGACGCGCCCGTGTTCGCGCCTGAAAATTTGACCAGATTCTCTGGCTCTTCAGCCACCCGTGAGGCCGGCTCGGGCGAAGTGGCGGGTGAAATCGACACCAATCCAAAGCCAGCGGAATTCAACCGCGCGGCGGTAAAGCAGGCGGCGGTCACGGAGCTGCGAACCACCATTGCAAAAATCAACACAACCACGCGCGGATGGCTTGAGCAAACTGCCGCAAACGATGCCGGGCCCGGGAAAGAAGCGGAAAATGACGTGCTGCAATTGGCGGCGTTGCCGCCGGCTTTGAACGAGGTGGCACCGTGGCCAGCGCAGTCCCTGGAGTTCTTCGACGAGTCCGAATCCGACCTTGAGAAAAGACAAGAGGCGGTGGGCATCGCCGCAGCGAAAAATTCGACGCCAGCCCCGGCCAGCCATCCTCTGGTGGCTTTTTTGAATCGGGCGGCGCAAGCGCAGTCGGCAAACGCGACCGAAGCTTACACCCATGTGCGGGTTGTCAAGCCGGAGTACCCTCGGCGAGCGCTTACCCGCGGTATTGAGGGAGAGGTCGTGGTCGCGTTTAGCATTGATCGGTGGGGAAGGGTGGTCGATCCCCGTATTGTCCAGGCGACCCCCGCTGGCGTTTTTGACCGGCAGGTGTTGCGCGCGGTCGAGAAGTTTCAATTCAAGCCGAGCCTGGTCGACGGCCGCCCTGTCGCCGTGGAGGGTGCGCGCGAGGTATTCAAGTTCGTTCTGGAGTCCTAACTTCGCGTACAAAGGTCTCTTTGTTCCGATTACATCATCGCTTTCGCGCCAAGGTGATGCCGTCGGCCATGGGGATAAGGCTGATGTCGACGCGCTGGTCTTCTTTTAATTTTCCATTTAAAGCGCGAATAGCCCGAGTATCGACATCGTTGGCCCGCGGGTCGGCAACGCGACCGTCCCACAGGGTATTGTCCAGCACCAGTAGCCCGTTGGGTCTCAGCAGTCTCAGGCACAGTTCGTAATAGCGGTCGTAGTTTTCCTTGTCGGCGTCGATGAAAGCCATGTCGTAAGTCCGTTGCTGACCTGCATCCAGCAAACCTTGCAAGGTTTCGCGGGCCGGGGCCAGCTTTAACTCGATACGTTCAGCGACCCCGGCGCGTTTCCAATAGCGGCGGGCAACGTCGGTCCAGTGCTTACTCAGGTCACAGCACAGAAGATGGCCGTCCCGGGGCAGGGCGCGCGCCATCACCAAGCTGCTGTAGCCGGTAAAGGTACCGACTTCGATGATGCGCCGCGCCCCGATGAGTTTTACCAGCAATGCCAGGAACTGCCCCTGCTCCGGCGCAATTTGCATACGCGCCAGCGGGTCCTTTGCGGATTCTTCGCGGAGTTCCCGCAGCAGCGGGTCGTCGCGAAATGAGCTATCCAGCAAGTAGGTGTAAATTGCATTTAAATCGAGAGTCGAGCTGGTGGACATCGCTGCAGTCCTCAAATCATTTGGCCAATGAGCGGGCATGGTAGCAGAGGGTTTTGCCAGTGTGGACGCCTTGTCGCCCGATTGACAGGCATGTCGCTATGGCGCGGAATTTGCGTGCGCGCCCGGCAAGCAGCAATGCCCCCCGAGATGACCCCTTCCGGGCACCACTGTCATCAAATTCGCATCTGATGCCGAGAGAGCGCGTCTTAGCGCGGCAAAGCACACATATTCCATGTTAGAATTTGGCCATCCGCCAAACCGCGCCAAGTCCAATGGGATGAATACGCCGATGCGAAGAGTTTTTGACCGTAACGCGAAGTTCGACGTCTATGCCAGCGAGCACAGACGCCAGCCGCGACTCGCTCAGCGCCGGATGGTCGCGCCATGAAAGTTACTGTCGTCATACCCAGCTATAACCATAAACCCTACGTCGAGCAGGCGATTCACAGCGTTTTGCAACAAAGTTATCGGGATGTGGAGCTTATTGTCATTGACGACGGGTCCAGCGATGGCAGTAAGGAGCTCATTGCCGAATTACACCGCCAAAACCCCGGGTTCCGCTTTGTGTCCCGTGAAAATCAGGGCCTGGTGTCTACCTTGCGTCAAGGGCTGGAAATGGCGACAGGTGATTATTTTTGCGAACTGGCTTCGGATGATTTTTTGCCCAGTGATAATCTGGTCAAGCGGGTAAGTTTTTTAAACCAGCACCCTGACGTTGTTTCCGTGTTTACGGATGGCATAAATGTTGATCGCAATGGTAAGGAAATTAATCTGATAACCAAGGAAAAGATTAAAGACCTTTATCGCAGCGACAACCCGATCCCGGATATTATCAACAACGTGACTCCCGTGTTCTCCACCGGTTTAATTCGGACCCGGGCTCTACGGGAATGCGGCGGCTTCGATGCAAGTACCTTCCGCTTTTACGAGGATATTGATACGCCGGTGCGCCTTTGCGGAATGGGAAAATTTGGGTATATCGACGAGTGCCTTTTCTATCGTCGGATACACAGTACCAATGTATCCGGGACCACAACCCATATACGTCGCGAGAAAATATTGTTCTATCAGAAGATGCTCGATTATCCCGGCATGGAGCCTTACCGAAGTCTATTGCGGAACCGCATGCGACGAGGTGGTATCGCGCTTGGACGTACACTGGCCAAAGCCCACCAGATAAATGAGTTGGACTATCAGATCTTTTACCAGGTGCTGCGTAAGTTTCCCCTTGACTTGCGCCTACGCTGGTATGGTTTCAAACTCAGACAAAAATATCGGCAGGAACTGGTCGCAAAAGCTTGTTTGATTCACGACTGAATACGACTTTCCTTTTCCACTTTCCTTTTCTATTTTCCATACCATCGTCCATGCTTTCCAGCTTGATAACCGCAAGCTGCTCAATGGGTTTTGCCAGGGTATCCATCACCTGTTCGAACGCCGAAGCCTCAATTTAATCACTGGCCAGTGGCTCCCACATACAATCCATCCAATAACGTTCATTGTTCCCTGTTCCCTGTCACATCACATATCAGCTACTTTCTGCAACAAAACCACATTCGGACACGGAACCTCACAACGCCAACCGAAATCCTCGGCCAATCGGTAAAACGTCGCCTGGCGGTAGAAAACCACATGGGTCGGGTCGCGCCGGTAGTGCCAGTTGGCGAAGCGCGCATCGTCGGTTTGAAACTGGGTCATCACCGCCAGCCAGCCGTTGGCTTTGAGCAATGCGTCGAAGCGTTGGAATTCCCTGACGGGATGGTGCATGTGTTCGACAACTTCGGTACAGGTAATAAAGTCGTAGCGCCGTTCAAGTGTATTCCTGTCCGGCTGAAAAAAGGGATCGAACAGGGCCATGCAATGACCCGCTTCGCGCAGCATTGCCGCCAGTGCCGGCCCCGGCCCGCAGCCGTAGTCCAGTCCTTGTTGTGCCGGCGGCAGACGCTCGAGTAGCGGGGCGGCCAGACGATCAAGAAACCGCCGATAATCGGGATCGTCCGGATGATTTTCGTGAAGGCGGTATTGCTCAACCTCCACCTCCGAGGAAGGCAGATGGGAGGGGTCAAGAAAGGTGGCCAGACAATAGTGGCACCGCCAATACAGCTTTCCTTCCACGGTTCCAAATTGTTCGCAATCCGCCCGTCGGCACACAGTGCACTGCATGTCAGCTTGTTTCTTCCGGTGATTGGTTGGACCCCGCGTCCGATTCATCGCCAGGCTCTTGATCACCCCGCTCTCGATCATCAGGCTTCTCCAAGTGCGAGGCCAATACCTTGTCTACCCGATTGCCGTCCAGGTCCACCACTTCGAAGCGCCACTGGTCCCAGGCGGCTGTGTCACCGGTTTTGGGCAGGCGATCAATGAGCCACATCATCATGCCACTGAGGGTGTGATAACGGCCTTTTTCCTCCTCCGGCACGGTCTTGAGTTCGAGTCGATCCTTCAATTCGGGAATGGGGGTTAATCCGTCCAACAGCCAGGAGCCGTCCTCCCTCCGCACTGCCCACAGGTCGTCGGGGTCCTTCGGCGTGAATTCCCCCGCCAGGGCTTCCAGCACATCCTGCAAGGTAATCAGGCCCTGTAGTTGACCGTACTCGTCGGTTACAAACACCATCTGCACACCGGATTCGCGAAACTGTTCCAACAGTTTGATGCCGGTCAGGGATTCCGGAACGAACACCGCTGGCTGCACCTGTTGCTCCGGGTCACTGGTGTCCTCTTTCAACGCGCGTTTGAGCAGACGCTTGGCGGTAATGACGCCCAAGATCGTTTCCAGGCCACCCCGGCACACCGGAAAACGGGAGTGGTCGGAATCCACCAGCTGATTCAGGCGCTCTTCGAGTGGCTGATCAAGGTCCAGAAAAACAATGGCGCTGCGCGGCGTCATCAGCGAGCCCAGTTGCCGGTCGTCCAGGCGAAACACATTGCGCACAATGTCGTGTTCCTCCCGCTCAATCACGCCAGTGGCCGAACCGTGGGCCAGCATTGCGTAAATGTCCTCCTCGGTGACATTGGCGCTGGTCACCTCACCTTTCCCCATCATTCTCAACAAACCATCCGTGGACGCGGACAACAGGTAAACAAAGGGGCGCGATAGCGTCGCCAATAGCGAGATGGGGCGGGCCATGCGGCGGGCAATGCCTTCCGGGTTGAGCTGCGCAATGCGCTTGGGGACCAGTTCGCCGACCACAATGGTGAAATAAGTAATCAGCGCCACTATCAGGAAAGTCGCCCCTACCGAACTGGCCCGCCGGTCGATGCCCAGGTCGTGCAACCAGGCTGCGAAGGGCTGTGCCAGGGCCGCCTCGCCGACAATACCGTTCAATATGCCAATGGCGGTAATGCCGATCTGGATGGTGGACAAAAACTGCGTCGGTTCCTCGCCCAGCCGCACCGCCAGGCCCGCGGAGGCATCGCCGTCGTCCGCGAGCTGTGCCAAGCGCGGGCGGCGCGCGGCGATCAGGGCTATTTCCGACATGGCGAAAACACCATTGAGTAGAATCAGGCCGGCCAGTATGAAGACGTCCAAAAGTATTTCCTCGGTTGGTAAACGACAAGCACGCCCGTGATCCTAAAGCTCGCCGAACGATTTGGAAACATACCCGCGTTTCCGGTTCTGTGGAGCCTTGTGAGAGGCTGGCAGTTAAACGCAATTGCCCGGTACTTTAGTGGGATCAAGCTGGCGGGAACCTTTTATTCACCTCATTCGTGTTAGTAAGGCAAGCCGCCTGGCCGCGTTAGCCTACACTGATGCCAGGGTACTGCGAACACGCTCTATAAAAAACGTTATAGAGCATTGAACACTAATAAGGGGCTCGTCCTTTGAGTTGGGTACCGTCAATTTTCCAAGCGCCTTTGCGCCATGAGGACCGGTTTACGGCCCTGGTGCGTCCCCACATTGGTGCCATGTACCGCATGGCCTACCGTTGGACACAGAATCGCGACGAGGCGGAAGATCTGGTGCAGGACGTACTGACCCGCCTCGTTACTCGCCTGGATGAACTGACCCGGGTGGAAAAGCTGACTCCCTGGCTAATTACCGTCCTGTACCGCCGTTATGTGGACCTGTATCGCCGGCGGATGAATTCCCCGGTTGATCATGACAGTGACTGGCGCAGCGACCTGGGGCTGTTTCACGAACAGATGGTCGACACCAAAGACAATTTTGAACAATTGGACCTGCAACGCACCCTGAGTCGGGCCATGGAAACGCTGGACGGCAATCAACGGGACGTGGTGCTGCTGCACGACGTTGAAGGGTATTCGGCAGTGGATGTGGCGGACATTCTTGACATCAGCGTGGGCACCGTCAAGTCGCGCCTCCACCGGGCGCGCAACAAATTAAAAACCGCGCTGGAAGCGGAACCTTTTAAGCCTTCTATTCGTGTTATCGGGTAGAAAGGGAGCCAATACCATGCAATGCGCTGACATTAAATCACAACTAGAGGCCCTCCAAGAGGGTCGGCCACAACCCGATGCAATAGCAGCTCACCTGCAGCGCTGCGCCGGCTGCCGGGAGTATGCCGGGGATCTTAGACTACAGCGCTTGTTGCGAACCATGCCCTTGCGTGAACCGGAAGCGGACTTCGACAAACGCATTCTGACAGCGGCACTGAGTACCCAGTCCGGCACCCGTTCCAGCGCAACATATTCCAGCACAACAACAATAGGCAGAAGCGACGTCGGTTGGATGGCAGTCGCAGCCGGCTTGGTGCTTGCGGTCCTGGTGGGATTGCAATTGCAGCGAGCGGCAGTGGATCCTCGGGGTGTGGCGACCGGACCCTTGCAAGTACAGGTGAATGAGCTGGAACCGGTTCAGGTCATGCTGAATAGTGACCGGGCTCTGCAGAACGTCACCCTGACAGTGGAATTGCCATCGCACATCGCGCTGCAAGGCTACGCGGATTTGCAGCGCTTGCAGTGGACATCGAATTTGACCATAGGTGGCAACAAACTGGTTCTGCCAGTGCAATATCGAGAAGATGTGATTAGCCAGATGAACGACAGCGAAATCGGCAATACCGAAATTCTTATTGCGCTCGAACACGAAGGTCGCCGCAAACAGTTTCGGGTTCCGCTGCAACGCCCGTTTCGCAGCAGTGCCACGGGGCCGGCGACATACAGAATTTAATGTTAATGCATCACCTTAGAATTAACACGGCAAAGCACACACCCTGGAGGTGACTATGAAACCCCAATCCACCCTACTGACTATGTTGGTAGTATCAGCGTCTCTTGCGGCTGTCCCGGCATTGGCCCAAGACGCGAATACCACCACCGACGACGAACTGGATGTGTCCCTGACCGTTCTGGAAGAGGGAGAAGGTGCCGAACAGGCTATTAACAATATCGAACTTCCGGAACAGGCCAGCGAAGAAGCGCGCGAAAATGCGGCCTTTGGCTTGGAAACAGCAAATGAAGCACGACAAAAAGGGCAGGAAAAAGCTGCTGAGGGTCGGGAAAAGGCCAGCGAAGCACGAGCAAATGCGGATGGTCTCGCCAGTGAAGCTGCCAGCCAGGCCCGGGAGCGGGTAAAAAGCGACATCGCTCAAGGCTCCCTGGAACGAGTGCCCAGCGATGTACGTGAGAATTTACCTGGTGCTGCGAATAGGACCGGTAATTAATCGGAATCTTGCTATGCTATAAATTGCAACTGGCTTAGACAGGTGGCCCTCGTGGCCACCTGATTTTTTTTTATGTTAGAGAAGTGAGTGAAGGCGGCGGGGCCTATATGTTGGGGAATGAATTTGAACGGTTGTTGCTGTTGGGATTGCTCATAGTCCCAATCAGTGGGCAAGCACAAAGCGAATTTCAGCAGGGTACAATGGCTTTTCGGGAAGCTCGGTACCTGCAAGCACTTGAAGCATTTCTACAAGCGGAACAAAAGGGTGATAGTAGCCCGACGCTCACTTACAACACCGCGCTAACCTACTACAAGCTGGAACGCTACGACGCGGCCGCCGAGAGTTTCGAGCGTTTGCTAAAAGAACCGGAATGGCGCGATCTGGCGCGCTTCCATCTGGGCTTGGTGGCGGAGAAGCAAGGTAACAATACAAGAGCGGTTGGTTTTTATCGCAGCGTTGAACAACAAGCCCGGTCCGCAAAGCTGCGCAATTTGGCCGATTCCCGGTTAAAAAAGTGGGAAGCCGCGGAGCGTGCGGCAGCGGAACCTCGCCAGCCAGCAGACCGTTTTTCAGCTTTGTTCAATGTGGCGACTGGAACTGACGACAATGCTTTTGGCCTGCAAGACGACACTCAACTGGACTCATCGGCCGGCGAAGACAGTTATCAGGAATACTTCGGCTGGGGGCAATACTATCTCAGTGGTTCTGTGTCGGATGGTTGGCGTGTTCACGGTTTCGCATACAACCGCCGCTACGCGGACTTCGGCAGTCTCGATGTGGGCGCGTATAGCCTCGGTCTGTCCCGCCACCAACAGTACCGGGTATGGCAAGCGGAGTTTGGTTTCTCCGTCGTGTCCACCAGTCTCGATGGCGATGACCTGACCGATCAAAACAAAGCGATAATCCGTTTTCAACGTCCGTTCAATGCTACCTGGATTAGTCTGGCCTATATGCCCAGCCGCCACAATGGCGGCGCCGGCTTTTCCCACCTGGATGGATGGCAGCATGTGGCCCACGCCCGCTGGCGAGTTCCGGTGGAAGTGGTGAGCTTTGATCTCGAGTACCGCTGGGAACACAACGACCGAGACGATTTAGCTGGAACCGATGAATTCTTTAGCTACTCACCGACGCGACACAGCCTGGGTGTTGGTTTGGATTGGCACGTTTCGACCGGTTGGGAAATATCCCTGGGTGCCGACTATCGAATCAGCGATTACGATGGCACCAACCGTTTGACCGATAGTGATGGCGTTATCAAGGAAAAAACGCGCGAGGCGGATCGCCTGAGGCTCCAGTTTAAAACCCAATGGCAGATCTCACCGAACCTGCGCTTTGGGGGTCGGCTTGAAGTTACTGATAACCAGGAAAACTTCGACACCTACAGCTACGATAAACGGGAGATGAGTTTGATGGTGGAATATCTTTTGTAGTGTGTTCCCAATCCGTCGTATCGCCGGTCTCGGGCAGGCGATCAATGCGCCGCAAATAAACAACCGGCAAACGATGCGTCAGATGCGTGCGCCGCGGACCTTCCGCACCAATTCGGCGAGCGTCTGGCGTCCCCCGCCGAAATTCCAGTTTACGTTGAACGACACGAACGCATCAAGCTCGTCGTCTGGTACGGCCTCGGCAAGCACCGCCTCGGCCTCCCGTAGGAACTGATCGAGCTGGTGCGGCTCGAGCGTGTCGATCATCTCGCCGATCTCGGCGTCGAAGGAGTCGTCACCGGGGAAGAACGAACCGAGCATGTTGTCGAGCGCGGGATAGCGCTCACGCAACGGAGTGGACATGGTTCCTCCTCGGCAGTGGGGCCAGCCGGACACTGCGGGCCGTAATCAGTGCGGTCAGGACAAACAGATCCAAAGTGTGCTCACGTTTATGTAATGGCAAGCGAATCGTAGCGCTTGCGGCTGCTATTTGAAACCATTATCGCGCGAGAAATTTGCGACTAAGCGGGTTCTCTCAATCCCCCCGTGTGTTTTTGTGCCGTCAACTTCCAGTGAGCTTGCCCGAAGCTTGGACCATTAATAGTCGTCGAGTTCTGTAAGGGCTGGGGAGTGGGGAGTGGGAAGTGGGAAGTGGCAATGGCTGGGAAGTAGGAAGTGGGGAATGGGGAGAGTGGGGAGTC
>JBBDIU010000133.1:0-13809 GCA_040880205.1 Cellvibrionaceae bacterium | reverse complement strand
CGACCTCGCCGCCCGTCAGGCAATCGATTCAACGCTCAACCACGATCTGGTCAGCTTGCAAGTCATCCTCAGTGACATCGCCGAAAACCCAGATATCGCCAACGCCACGATTCACGATGTGGAGAACAACCTGCTGGTACAGGCTGGCCAGCGAACGGGCGCGGCACGACGCCACGACGCGACCCTCCGCAACTTTACCGCTCCGATCACCTTGCACAACAGCATCGCCGGTTACGTCACGGTAACCCTCGACTTGACCAGTATCATAGGCGTGCAGTACCAACTGTACTGGCTGTTTGGTTTCATGGCCGTTTTGTTGATTGCCCTGACCCTTTGCGCCCTGTATTTTGGCCGCTCCTGGAATGTGCCTTTGAATTTGCCGCGCCCGCTGATTCCCATTGTCGATTCCCCTCCGCAACCGGCCGCACCCGAACCCAAGGTCTCTGAAACACACCGTAGCGCCTTTCCCAGGGTTGAGTTAGTCCTGCATTTCCACAATCTGCGCCAGTTGGCGGCACAGCTCGACAACAAGTCCTTTAGCAGGGTCGGCCGGCGCATCGAGGAAGACTTCAAAGGCGTGTTGGCTCTCTATTCCGGACGACTGATTCAACTGGATGCGAGCCAGGCGCGGATCGCCTTTGCCAACCCCCAGACCCACCCGGATGCTGCCTTTCACGCATTGTGCAGTGCCAAGCTGCTACTGACCTTGAACCGCCAGGCAGCAGATTTTACCCTACGCACCAGTGCCTTGATTATTCAGCGCGATAGCGACAGCACCATACTGAAAAACCTGCAATATCAGTTAGCTGAATCCGATGAGTTCAATTACCTTCTGCAAAATGCCCGGGATGGTGCCTTGTTGATGGAATCCCGCCTGATTTCCGATGATGTGCTGGCCGCAAAAATCGAGCAACGCTCAATTGATGAATTTAATGATGTGGTGGAAATTTCAGCACTCGGTGAGCAATACCAGCAGTTGCTCGACAGGCAAATGGAACAATTACAACGAGCGCGCTAGCCGTGCTCCTCTCAAGTCCCCTAACGATGCCGCAATCACCCTCGTTTCAATTACCCGACAAAGTGCGACTCGTTGAAGTTGGCCCGCGCGATGGCCTGCAGAACGAAACGCAAGCATTGGATATTGACAGCAAGTTGCAATTGATCGAGCGCTTGGTGGCGGCCGGCCTAAAAACCATTGAGGCCGGCAGCTTCGTCAACCCGCGCTGGGTTCCGCAAATGGCGGACAGCGATGAATTATTCCAAGCCCTGCCCACCATGACCGAGGTAACATTTACTGCGCTGACACCCAATTTGAAAGGCCTGGAGCGCGCAATCAAGGCAGGCGTCCGCGAAGTTGCGGTATTCGCAGCCGCCACCGAGAGTTTTTCCCAAAAAAATATTAACTGCTCCATTGACGAAAGCATGGAGCGCTTTCGGCCGGTAGTCGAAAAATCCCGGGAACATGGGATCGCGGTGCGCGGTTACATTTCCTGCGTGGTTGCTTGCCCTTACGAAGGCAGTGTCAGTCCACAAGCGGTTCAAAAGATCGCCAGCAAACTGCTATCCATGGGCTGCTACGAGATCTCACTGGGCGACACCATCGGTGCCGGCACCCCCCGGCAGATCGTTACTCTGCTCCAAGAACTCGGTCAAACCATAACAATGGGCCGCCTCGCAATGCACTTGCACGACACCTACGGACAAGCCATTGCCAATACCTATGCCGCATTACAAGCGGGCGTTGCCGCATTTGACTGCTCGGTGGCCGGTTTGGGAGGCTGTCCGTATGCGCCGGGAGCTTCGGGGAATGTCGCCACTGAAGACGTGGTGTATCTATTAAACGGCCTTGGCATTGAGCATGGCGTGGATCTCAACCGGCTGATCGAGGCCGGTCGGTTTATTTCGGAAAAGCTGGACCGGGACTATCGCCCGAAGGCGGGGGTGGCGATGATGGCTGGTGGATGATGGGGAATGGATAATGGGAAGTGGGGAGTCGGAAGCGGGGAGTGGAAAAAAGCATTTTCCCCGTTTCTGGTGATAGCACCGCAAAGGGTTTACACTTAACGCGACATCTCTGATACACCGCAGCACGGCTCCATTCCATGCGTAAAACCAAGATTATCTGCACCATCGGCCCGGCCACGGACAGCTATGGCAAGTTGTCCGAACTCTACGAGGCGGGCATGGATGTTGTGCGTCTCAATATGTCTCACGGCGACCGCGAGTCTCATCTCAAAGTGATGAAAGCCGTTCGCACGCTGAACAAGAAGGTTCCCCACACCATCCCTATTTTGCTCGATACCCAGGGTCCGGAAATTCGCACCGGCAACCTGGCCAACGACCTTAATTTGAAATCAGGCGATATTATTTCCATTGTGGCTCGCGGCGTCGAGAACGTGGAAGAAACGTCAATCCCCATCAATTACGACGACTTGATTACCGATCTCGGCATCGGCGATCGCATTACGGTGGATAATGGCCTGATAAACCTGGAAGTGCTCAGCAAGGAAGAACGCATTATGCGCTGTCGGGTCATCGATGGCGGGGTTCTGAAAAGCAGGCGTCATGTGAACCTGCCCGGCATTCGGGTAAATTTGCCGGCAATCACGGAAAAAGACCGTCAGGACATTGCCTTTGGCATCGAACAGGAAGTGGATTACATCGCGCTGTCTTTTGTTCGCAACGCCGAGGACATTGGCGAGTTGCGCAAAATTCTGGGCAACAAGGCCAACAAGATAAAAATAATTGCGAAAATTGAAGACCAGGAAGGTGTGCGCAATATTGAAGACATCATCCGCGAAGCGGATGGTATCATGGTGGCGCGCGGCGATCTGGGCGTGGAAGTCCAGATACAGGATTTGCCCAATATTCAGCGCGACATCGTGCGGCGCTGCGCGGAGCTTGGCAAGCGGGTTATCGTTGCCACTCACATGCTGGAATCCATGATCCAGAACCCCATCCCAACCCGGGCCGAGGTAACCGATGTTGCCAATGCGGTTTACGAAGGTGCCGATGGCATTATGTTGTCCGGGGAAACCTCCATTGGCAAATATCCCGACAGGTGCGTGCAATATCTGGATAAGATCGCCCGCGCCTCGGAGAAACATCCCAGTTTGAAGTTTACCCGCAAACTGGTTCGCGATACCGACAAGCAGCACATCGCGGCTGCCGCCGCCGAATTGGCGGATTCACTCGGGGCGGTAGGCATCGTGGTTATTACCCGGCGCGGGCTGATGGCCAATTACCTGACCAACTGTCACCCCCACGCGCCGATCCTGGCCTTCACCAACGATAGTCGCACCCGGCGTCAGTTGGCGTTGAACCGCAACGTGGCCTGTTATCGCATTCACTTTTCCAGCGTGCCGGAAAAGACGCTGAACAAGGCATTTGCCATTTTGCGCAATCAGGAAGGCTTTAAACAGGGCGACAAGGTCGTCGTTGTATCCGATATCATCAGCGGCACCGGGGTGGACGCCATTCAACTGCGGCCGCTGCAAGTGGTCCCGGTGGACTCCGTGACCGCCACCGCGCATGAGGAGTAACCCGCAAGCGAAGTTCCGACAGGACGTTGGGGGAACCGCTACCTGCCGCAGGATTCCAGCTCGCATCAGCCTAGCCAAGTCCCACAGGCGGATGCGGAGTCAAGGCCAAAGACACCAATAACAATACGCCACTCGGGAAAACGGATTTCAGTGCCATAATCTGGCGCTAAGAGCTTGATATTACTCGACTTAAAGGCTGCCAATTAGACCTTGTTTGTGATAGCGCTCACATTCACGGCGGTGCTTTATGTGCTGTAATCCCGTGTCCCTACCCAGTAAATAGGGACCTGTATGGCAACCATGTCCGGAGAAGGCGCAGCTAATAGCGGTGATGTCATCAGCGGAAGTGAGATACGTTTTCTCAGCAAAGACGAGGAGACCTATCCGCAGCTGACACGTTTGTCTCTGGATTTCGATTTTCGGATCCTGACCATTGCCTCATCCGACTCTGCCATCAAGAAGCAGTATCTCATCACCTATCGAGACTCCCGCGACGTCCACACCACCGCCATCACCCCCGCCTTCGAGTCCCTGCCGGATTTGGAAGAGTATACCAACGACAATATTATCGAAATTCTCCACGACACTCTGTTTGCCACTACCGAAGACTAACCCGGTTAAATTTCATACAGCGGAGGTCTCGCACCCGTCGGGTTGGAAACAGAGTTTCCGCTCTTAGTCATTGATTGGCATGAAAATTTGGGAACCATCGGCTAGAATACCGATCACAATAGCCCTAAGAATCAATCTTCCAAATTCGTGCGGATACAGCTACTCGGCAACGGCTTCCCTCTATGCATAACTCCAATTCGCGCCTTTTCCGGTCCTCCCTGGCACTCCTGTTTTCCCATCTTCTGTTTGTATGCGCATTTGGCGTCCGTGCAGGCCAGGCACTTGAGCTGGGCGATACCGCCCCAGACTGGATTTTGTCCAACAGCCGCGGAGAGCACGTATCCTTTTACCAGGACAGCGCGGACCGACGCGCGGTGCTATTGTTCTGGGCCACTTGGTGCCCCTTCTGCGCGGAACTCATGCCCGAATTGGAAAAGTTGCGCGCCCAGATCGAGAGCGATGGTGTCAGGTTCTACGCTTTGAACATTTGGGAAGATTCAGATCCGCTGCAGCACATGCAAAACAACGGCTTCGATTTCACCTTGCTACTGGACGCCGACCAAGTCGCCAAGCGCTATAACGTACGCAGTACCCCGGGGGTATTCGTCGTTAATGCCGACAAATCCATCGAATACATTCGCACCAAGGGCAGTAGCATGGCCGAAGTTTACCGCGCAGTGGAAGCAGCCCTGAGCGGGGAACGGTGAATGGTGAATGGTGAAATTGTGCCGGGCATAGGCACGATGCGAGCTTTGCACGACTGAGCGGGTACTAACAGGTGAATGGTGAATAAAACCGTCTTGCGCTGAAGAATAAAAGAGCACTGGGCCGAGAAGAACTAAACGGAACGGGTCCCGCCGATCAACGCAATCAGTCCGACAGTTCCTCCTCAATGTCTTTCAGTAAATCCAGCGGCTCAAGTTCCAGCCCCTCCAGTTCCGCATTCCAGTTGACTCCGACCAAATACACATCCTCGTGCATACCCGGCAACCAAGCTTCCAAAAACTCCTCCAGTGAAACCGGAATGACTTTATAGTTCTGCCATTCATCACGGCAATGTTGCTCCGCGAATTCCGGCTGTGACCAGAAAGGCATGACTTCTGTGTTGTCGTATTTCTCCGACGGACAAAGAGCCCAGCCTTCCAGACCTTCCAAGCCCCAGATACAACCACAATCCATTGCCTCGGCAATAAAGCGGGAATAATTTTCCTCGAAGTCGTCGCCCAGTGTTTCCATGGATCATCCGCCAGTGTGCATTAACACGATTTTCGCGATTATAAGCTGTTTGCCCCTCGCTTCCAGCACTATCACGCACCGTTCCCGACGTCGACTCTGAACCTCGCCATGACGACCATCGACGGACTCAACAACCCGCTTTTAACGGTCGTAGCAAACCGGTGAACTCGGACCGCTGCCGTCCTCGCGGTCTTCCCGATCCAGCTCCGCCAGCAGGACGCGGCACAGGGTCGGCAGATGTGAATGTTCGGGATCACGAGTAGCCGTTAACAGGGTAACCGCACCTCGGCGGGCATGGCGCATCAATGGGAGCAAGCATTCAGCGCGGGCTTTCAATTCATTGGTGTAGTCACGGACAAAAGCATCCGCGTCGATAGCATCCCGGTGCCACGCACGACGCAAGGCCGCTGAAGGGGCCGCGTCCTGGAGCCAGGCATCACATTCCAGATCCTCCTTGCGTTTACCTCGCGGCCACAACCGATCCACCAGTACGCGCGCTCCGTCCGATTCCTCGGCTGGCAGATAAACGCGCTTAAGGCGGATGTCGTAGGTCATCACCGCACAATAAAGCCTGTACTCACGCGATGGAAGCCCTAAGGTGACCGCAGGTGACACGCGGAAACTATCCGGCCTGCGCCCGGCCAAAGAGCCGTTTATCCTATTCACCATCAAGGAGGTCAACCATGAGAATGCAACGATTATTCGTACTCACCGCGGCACTTTCCCTCACTGCCTTTGCCGGTAGCGTGCTAGGGCAGGAATGCTCGGTAACGGTCGACAGTAACGACGTCCTGCAATACGACACCGACGCCATTACGGTAAATAGCGACTGCCAGGAATTCACCGTGAACCTCACCCATTCCGGAAAACTGGCGAAGAACGTCATGGGCCATAACTGGGTATTGAGCCAGGCTGAAGATGTTCAGGGAATCGCCAGTGATGGCATCACCGCGGGCTTGGATAACAACTACCTAATGCCGGACGACGAGCGCGTCATTGCCGCCACCGCAATAATCGGCGGTGGCGAAATGACTTCGGTAACATTTCCCGTGGGCGTATTGGAGGCAGGCACCAATTACACTTTTTTCTGTTCCTTCCCCGGGCACTCGGCGGTAATGCAGGGCACGCTGTTGCTGGAGTGAGCCCGATGGTGCCCACTGGTGCCGCAATCCGCGTTGTTAAGCCCCCGCATTTGCTTCACAATCATCGTCAACTGCGCTGTCTTGAACACAGGCCTTGATCGCAAACTTGGGAGATTGGGACGTATGAAATTTGGGACAGATTCACTCGGCACCCGAGCACAACTGGACATCGATGGCAAAACCTACCACTACTACAGCCTGGACCGGCTGATTCAGCAGGGCCACGTGGACGTCGCCAAGCTACCTTATTCTCTCAAGGTGCTGCTGGAAAACCTGCTGCGCTTTGAAGACGGACAAACCGTCACCGTCGAGGACATCAAGGCCTTGGTTGCCAGCAGCAAGAAAAACCAAGCCGAACACGAGATAGCCTACCGGCCGGCGCGGGTGCTGATGCAGGACTTTACCGGCGTCCCGGCGGTGGTGGACTTGGCGGCGATGCGCGACGCGGTGGACAAGCTGGGCAGGGATCCGGCCGTGATCAATCCGCTCAGCTCGGTGGATCTGGTTATCGACCATTCGGTAATGGTGGATAAATTCGCCTCCGAATCCGCCTACCGCGACAACGTGGCTATCGAAATGGAACGCAACGGCGAGCGCTATGAATTTTTGCGCTGGGGCCAGTCAGCCTTCGACAACTTTCGTGTGGTACCGCCCGGCACCGGCATCTGCCACCAAGTGAACCTGGAATATCTAGGCAAGGTGGTGTGGAGCGCCGAGGTGGACGGCGAGCACTACGCCTTCCCCGATACCCTGGTAGGGACTGATAGCCACACCACCATGATCAACGGTCTCGGTATATTGGGCTGGGGCGTGGGCGGCATTGAGGCGGAAGCCGCCATGCTGGGCCAACCGGTATCCATGCTGATTCCCGATGTGGTGGGCTTTAAACTGACCGGCAGTTTGCAGGAAGGCGTTACCGCCACCGACCTGGTGCTCACCGTGGTGGAAATGCTGCGTAAACACGGCGTGGTAGGCAAGTTTGTGGAATTCTTCGGCGAAGGCCTCAATCATCTGCCCCTGGCCGACCGCGCCACCATCGGCAATATGGCGCCCGAGTACGGCGCCACCTGCGGTTTTTTCCCGGTGGACCAGGAAACTCTCACTTATCTGAAGCTGTCCGGTCGCAACCAGCACACTATCAAACTGGTGGAGACCTACGCCAAGGCCCAGGGCATGTGGCGCGACGATGCACAAACGGCGGTCTACAGTAGCGCCCTGGAACTGGATTTGGGCAGCGTGGTGCCCAGCCTGGCCGGCCCCAAGCGGCCGCAGGATCGCGTGCCTTTGAATCAACTGCCCAAGGCCATCGCGGCAGCCATTCAAACCACCGGCGACAACAAGGATTCGACGGTTAAAGTCGAAGGAACCGATTACACACTTTCGGACGGCGATGTGGTTATCGCCGCGATTACCTCCTGCACCAACACTTCCAATCCAGCGGTCATGATGGCCGCTGGCCTGGTGGCCAAAAAAGCCGTGGGGAAAGGCCTGATGCGCAAACCCTGGGTGAAAACCTCCCTGGCACCCGGCTCGAAGGTGGTAACGGATTATCTGAGACAGGCCGGCTACCAATCCTACCTGGATCAGTTGGGTTTTAATCTGGTGGGCTACGGCTGCACCACCTGCATCGGCAACTCCGGTCCCTTGCCCGAAGCCATCGACAAGGCCGTGGACGAAGGCGACCTCACCGTCTGCTCGGTACTTTCCGGCAACCGCAACTTCGAGGGACGCATTCACCAGAAAGTGCGGGCCAACTGGCTGGCTTCCCCACCGCTGGTAGTGGTATTCGCCCTGGCGGGCACCACCAAGATCAATCTGGACAAGGACCCGGTCGGCGAAAACGACAAGGGCGAAAAAATTTATCTCAAGGATATCTGGCCCAGCAACAAGGAAATCAGCGATGCCATCGCCATGGTCAACAGCGAGATGTTTACCCGGGAGTACGCGGACGTCTTTACCGGCGACGAAATCTGGCGCGGCATCAGCGTCAAGCACAGCAAAACCTATCCCTGGAATCCCGATTCCACCTACATTCGAAATCCGCCCTTCTTCGTGGAGAACGTGCAAGGCGGCGGCAACAAACAACTGGACGAGGTGAGCGATGCGCGCATTCTCGCGCTGCTGGGCGATTCCATTACCACCGACCACATCTCTCCGGCGGGCGCCATTGCGGAAAACAGTCCCGCCGGTCGCTACCTGAAGGAACACGGCGTGGCCAAACGGGATTTTAATTCCTACGGCTCGCGGCGCGGCAACCACGAAGTCATGATGCGCGGCACCTTTGCCAATGTGCGGATTCGTAATGAAATGGTGCCCGGGGTTGAAGGCGGTTACACCAAGTACCTGCCGACGGATGAACAGATGTCCATTTACGATGCCGCCATGCACTATCAGCAAGACCGCACGCCGCTGGTAGTGATTGCCGGCAAGGAATACGGCACCGGTTCCAGCCGTGACTGGGCGGCGAAAGGTACCCGGCTGCTGGGAGCCAAGGCGGTTATCGCGGAAAGCTACGAACGCATTCACCGCTCCAACCTGATCGGCATGGGCGTGCTGCCCTTGCAGTTTACCGGCGGCGATAACCGCACCAGCTTGAAGCTCACCGGCGAAGAGATCATTGGCATACAAGGCGTAAGCGAACTCAAACCCGGCGGCAGTGTTACCATGACAATCAAACGCGCCGATGGAAAAACCGCGTCCTGTGAATTACGCAGCCGCATCGACACCGCCGATGAGTTCAGCTACTTCAAGGCCGGTGGTATCTTGCAATATGTATTGCAACAATTGGTGGCCAGCTAAAAAAGACAAAGCGAGGTTGTCGAATGAAGTCGCGAACCGAACGGGATTCACTGGGCGCGGTTGAAGTTCCGGCCGACGCATTGTGGGGGGCGCAAACCCAGCGCTCCCTGCAAAACTTTAACATCGGCGGGCAGCAATTGGGACCAGACTTTATTCGCGCCTACGCCCAGATTAAAAAGGCCGCGGCGCTGACCAATCGCCAGTTGGGAAAACTTGATCAGGAGCGCTGCGATTTCATCGAAACCGCCTGCGATGAAATCATAGCCGGCCGCCACGACGGGCAATTCCCCCTGGTGGTATGGCAAACCGGCAGCGGCACCCAAACCAATATGAACCTGAACGAGGTTATCGCCAACCGCGCCAACGAACTGGCCGGTAGCGCGCGCGGCAGCAACTCGCCGGTGCATCCCAACGATCACGTCAACCTGTCCCAGTCCTCCAACGATACATTTCCCACGGCCATGCATGTGACCAGCGCAATTGCGGTGAACGAACGGCTAATGCCGGCGCTGGACCACCTCGTTAATGCCCTGGAGGAAAAAGCAAAGGCGTTCAAGGAACTGGTTAAATCGGGCCGCACTCACATGATGGATGCAACGCCGGTGACTTTGGGCCAGGAGTTTGGCGCCTATGTCGAACAGCTAACATTTGCACGGAATAAAATTAAGGAAAGTCTAACCGGCGTGTACGCCCTGGCCATCGGCGGCAGCGCGGTGGGGACCGGGCTCAATACCCATCCCAAGTGGGCGGCAACCGTTACGGACAGAATCGCCGAGCAAACCGGCCTGCCTTTCACCAGCGCCACGAACAAGTTTGCTGCTCTCGTGTCCCACGGCGCGTTGGCGGAATTGCACGGCCAACTCAAGCTACTGGCTACCGAATTGTTCAAGATCGGCAACGATCTGCGCTTGATGGCTAGCGGCCCGCGTTGTGGTCTCAATGAAATCCAATTGCCCAGTAACGAACCCGGCAGTTCAATTATGCCCGGCAAGGTCAACCCCACTCAGATTGAAGCGCTGACTATGGTAGCTGCCCAGGTTATGGGTAACGATACGACGGTAGCCATTGCCAACAGCCAGGGGCAGTTTCAGCTGAACGTTTTTAAGCCCGTTATTATTTATAACGTTCTGCAATCGATCACTTTGCTCAGCGATGCGACCCGCAGTTTTACCGACCATTGTGTCGTCGGTATTCAGGCCAACGAAGATCAACTAAAGCACTACCTCGAAAGTACTTTGATGCTGGTCACCGCGCTGACGCCTCACATTGGCTACGACAATGCAGCGACGGCGGCAAAACTGGCCCACGAAAAAAACCTGACTTTGAAGCAGGCGGTAGCGGAACTCAAGCTACTCAGTTCCGAGGAATTCGACAAGCATATTGATCCGCGGCGAATGCTAAAACCAGAATGATTATGCCCGCCACGGGTTTAGCAGGCACAAAAGGCAGGGAGCTTGCGCATCCAGAATTGGCGGAGAACCCGTGCTACGCTGCGCCTCGGGCGTCGGATTAAAGAAGCTGGCTAAACTCGTCCAGACTTAGGTGCGCTTGCTTTAGGATATGCGACAACGTCGATCTTTTGATCGGTTTGTGCGCGGGCACAGTAATTTTTAGAGTTTCGTGCCGCGTATGTTTCTGCAGCCTTATGTGGCTACCCTCACCCAGCCATCACGCCTCAACGCACTTAAAACCTTGTCGAAGTTGAGGCTGGGAACTTTGCCACTCATACGGCTATGTCTACCACTTCGGCGCCGGTCGAAAATGTACCATCGTCCTCAACCGGTTCCAGGTAAAGGTCAATTGCCTCTTTGATGTTATTTAGTGCTTCGTCTTTCGTATCACCTTCACTGATACACCCCGGCAAGGATGGGGCATACACCGTATAGCCACCTTCCTCGGAGGGTTCTAACACCACTTGAATTTGCATAGCCGTACCTATTTACGCTGGGACTTAATTAATTGAACCATTGACTCTGCTATCTAGGCAAGGCCTCGATAGCAACTTTTGAGCGGGCCATATGGTACAGGAATCACATCAATGCCCCAGAGCCTCATAAATAAGATCCTGCGCAATACTCCGCATGTTCGCCGCGTCGGGTCGACGCGCGCCTTGGGCCTGAATCATGCCAACCCAGAACATGTCTTCGGTGGGGTCGATCCAGAACCAGGTACCGGCCGCGCCGGCCCAGTAGTAGGTGCCTTGCCCTTGCGGTGTTTCAGCGGCTTCGGGGTCGGTAATAACGGCAAAATCCACGCCGAATCCGCGACCCGCCTGGCCGGGCCTTGTGCTGGAACCGCGCAGGTTCATTCCCTCGGGCAAACTGTTGGTGCGCATGATGTCGACGGATTCGGACGAGAGAATGCGTTTGCCCTGAAACTCACCGCCGTTGACCAGCATTTGCAGGAAGCGCGCGTAGTCACCAGTGGATGATACGAGACCTCCGCCACCAGATTCCAGTCGCTCAGGATCGAGATAACTGGGCCGGTCGCTGCGGTGGGGGCGCTGCACCAGTTTGCCATGGTCGGCATCCCAATTATGCACTTCGGCGAAGCGTTCGCGGGCTTCCGGCCGCACATAAAAAGCTGTGTCGTTCATGCCCAAGGGCTGGAATATCCGTTCCTGCAAAAATTCGCCGAAAGGTTGGCCGGACAGCTGTTGCACAACATAGCCTTGGATGTCCACGGCGATGGAGTAGTACCACTGCTCGCCCGGCTGCGACAACAAAGGAATGTCCTTGACCTTGGCAATCAGTTCATCCAAGTCGCTGGAGTTGAGCACTTCCCTATCGCGGAATGCGGTATTCACCGGGTCGCTGCCTGCCAAACCGTAACCAAATCCGGCGGTATGGTTCAGCAGCTCCCGCATGGTGGGCTGGCGTTCCAGCGGCACTACACCTTCACCATCTTCTGAAATGACTTGGAGATCGGCAAATTCAGGGATGTGCCGGCTAATTGGATCGTCGAAATCCCACCGGCCTTCCTCATGGAGAATCATCATCGCCACACCGGTAACCGGCTTGGTCATGGAGTAGATGCGAAACAACGTATCACGCTCCATGGGAACCTGGCGGTTGAGCGCCGCGTAACCGCGCGCTTCATAAGTGGCCACCTTGCCATCGCGTACCAGCAACCAGACCATGCCGGCTACGTCCTGGTCCGCGACGACCTTTTCCATGGCGGCGTCCAGTTCGGCAATGCCTTGCTCCGAGAATCCGGCGTCCTGTGCGCCACCAGCCGCGGGCGGCACCGGCCAATCCGCCACATCGGGGGAACCGCACGACCCCAACACAACAGTACTGAGTAGGACGAGGAATAGACTGGTTCTGCGAAGTGCGAAGCTGGTAAGCGGAAAGTTGGGTTTCATTTTATTATCTCCGGTCGCTGTTCTCTGCCACGGCGGATATAGTAGCAGAGCTTGCTGGCCTATGCAGTGCGCTTTGTCCACCCTCCCAGTCTGCTTCCGAGGATTAGCTGTTTCCGGCAACGATAATAGGCCGTCTCCGCCATTTGTAATACATGGGCGGGCACTTTGACGTCTACATGGGCTTCGGTTTTTTTGATGACTCCAGCTTTGATATTGTCCGACGAATCGCCGTAGTGGCGTTTTCCCGTATTGGGGAAATTGGTGTAATGCCTGTCGAGTGGCACATCGAGATCCAACCAGCGAGACAGGCGGTGCAACACGGCATCTGTGTGATTAACGAGATCGTCGGCATTCAGATAAAAATAGCCATCTCCTACCCGGCGCGCGTACTTTTCCAAGGTCGCCAGCCGGGAACAATAGTACTGCAACACTTTGAACGGGTCCTTGTACCAAGCTTCGCCCGTGCGGTAGCCCATGTTCATGATGCTTTTGATGGTACTATCCGGCTCCCGGAGCAGAAACACTATTTTCGGCTGCGCCATGGCAAGAACTTCATCGGAAATTACGCAATGGTTGTGCAGGAGTTTATCCAGAAGGTATTTGTTGCTGAGTCTGCACCGGGCATCCTGGTACAACTGGGCCCGCATGTCGAGCAGGTCCAGACGATCAATGTAGGCACTGTGTAATTCGCTATAACCGCAAATACCCGGATTACTGCCGAGCACGTGAGCAATCACCGAGGAGCGACTTCGCATATGGCTGAGAATGAAAAGATACTTGGTTGTGCAAGTAACAATATGGGGATTTGACGCGATTAGCGACAGCTTCCTTGCCTTGGTCAAGATCGACATTAGGGTCCCACCCGATGTGACTACAGATAACTGCTCAGACGCTACCCCTAATTAAATGTAATTGCTCACCATTAAGTGTAACCGTCCATGAGTTCGACCCGCACTCACCTCAAAGCGTTCCGCGCAAGGTGGCAATCGTGAACCGTTACTCATTTAGGGAGCCTCTGAATAATACCAATACGTCTCTGCGTGACCTGAAGCGTTCAGATTTCGCCGGAAATTGCTCCTGCATTTAGGCCATCCATGGCCCTTGGCGAGCTTCG
>JBBDIU010000132.1:0-13850 GCA_040880205.1 Cellvibrionaceae bacterium | reverse complement strand
TTAAAAGTCCGTCAGGGCCTTTGTCGTTGTCTAACACGATAACTACTAGGTTTTGAGGCGTTGGTGCTCTGTAAAACTCATATTGCTTGGGAAACATTTCGATAAACCCCTTTAGGTAGTCTACACCTCCGGATAACTCAAGAAGAAACTTAGTTCTTTCATTGTATGCAACAAACCTCATCAGTAATTCGTAATCACTGGAGAGCGTCTTAGGGGTTGCCAATCTCGTATAAGTTGCTGCGAGTTGGTTTATAGCTGATTTTAGGTGGATATTGTCTGTCTTACCTTCACAAAGAACCGTGGGTTTTTCATTGGCATAGAACAGTCGATAGTACAAGAATTGGCTCAGTGTTCGCTCACGTCCTGTCAAATATACTTTTGAATGTTTTTTGAACTTCTGATTCTCTTTTCTTAAAGCATAAACTGGGTTTAAGGACGGGTGCTGGCGTAAGCGGTTGTAACGATCTACCTGGTCGATAAAGTTAAGCTGACCTTCAAGCTCATTGATGTTTCCTTGAACAAAATTGCCATCAATGTTTTTGGTAAAATAACCAGTCTTAAATAGGAAGCGACATTGAATCCTAGCTGTTCGCCAATACTCTTTCTTAGTGTTGGGTTTTTTGTTTGCTATCAGCCCAGTTACATCTTGTCTGGAGTCTTTGTACTGAATCCGTGTTTTTGCCGCGTTAATGGAAAAGCCCGCTCGTTCGATATTGCTACTTAGCGTTTTCCCGGCGGTATATTGTTCATCATCTTCATGCATTATTTGTGGAGGGAAAACGGATTTTCGAGTCGAAAATGTTATATCATCAGCATACCGTGAATAGGTACAAGAGTATTTTTCTGCCAGTGAAGCAAGTCGAATATCAAGTGGGTGGCAGATTAGGTTGGAAATTACTGGAGAGCATGGGCTCCCTTGTGGGAGCTTGTTGTCGTAGCATGCAATCTGGGCGATAAGCGTTGCTATATTCGGGTCTAATTGAAACTGTCTGTTTTTAATAAAAAAGCCTCTGACTCGACCGAAATTAAAGCTGTCAAAGAAGTTATCAAGATCAATGTTAAGGACAAACCTCTTATTTAAATGCATCATGGCATTGGTGATAATCGACCGATCACGGACAAAACCGTGTGCTAAACCAAGTTTCTTTTTATGCATGTGAGAAGGAAGTGTTGCGGGGCCAAATTCATCAATACAGTCTAATAGCAGGTGGGACAACTTAGACTGAATGAGTTTCAACTTTTCAGACGGAGCGCTGATAACCCGCTCACCACCATTTTTTTTCGCTATTTTGAATTGATAGTACTGAGTTTCAGGCCTAAGAACATATAAGGTATGAGTTAAGAAGCGGGTTTTGATGCCTAAAAGGGAAGCAAGCGCTTGTTTCGTAGTGCAACTCTTTAGCGTCTCTAGTTTGCTCATACAATCAACTTCTAAATCCTTCTAAAAAGGGTGGCCTATGGGCACTCTTTCGCCAATGCGTGTAAGTATACTGACTCATGACGATTCACACTTAAGGGCAATCCAAACGGACATTTTTCCCACTGATCGCGATGCGCGATCCAAAATCTGCCCATAGGCCGAGGGTAAATTTATCAGACCTCCTAAAAAAACTCAAATCGAAGTAGGGAATTAGCAGGACAGGCACGATTAGAAAGACCAGAAAAACAGCAATCAGGCCCTTGCGGGCGCGCGCTAACGGTTCAATTAACAAAGCTTTGAGAAAGAATAGGTGCGGAACGCACCCCGATAAGACGTGGTCGCAGCGCTAAAGAGCCGGATAGAAGGTGAATAAGTGTGCTCTAGGCGCGGGCAGGAACTTACTTGCTGATCTCGACTTTATCCCTGCCGGGCTGCGCCAAGGCTCAGAGCCTGTTGATTTCGAATGAATACGCCGAGCACGCATAGCAGGGCAGTGCCTTCCAGGGAAGCAACCAGCGGGGAGCATGCGATAAGCACGGCGGTGAGCAATTGGAGTCGACGCTTGAAAGGCGAAAGCACCAGGCGGTCGCGGACAAACCACAAACCAGCCCAGTAGATTGCCACGGGTATGGCGACGGTGAAATGGGCGAGCTGATACGTAAGTTGCGATTGGCCGTTTGCTACGTCGATAAGCACCGCGAAGCCCGCGCCGGCTGCCGCACCTGCCATGAAAATAATGAAATGGCCGTAGCGCCACGCAAAAATCAGGGGCAGCCCCCTTTCTTCCAGGTGCTCCTCCCTCGAAAAATATAACCACCACATGGAAAACAATACCACAAGCGAGGCAATGGAGAGCCGCGCCATGTGGAGGTCACTATCGCCCACGCTTACGCTGCCTAACGCGAGAGAACCGGCCAGCAGGGTTTCGCCAAGCACGATGATGTTCAAAAGACCGTAGCGTTCGATAATGTGGTGCCGGTGCCACGGTGTTCGGTGGATGCGTTCAGCGATTGCAGGTACGGCCAGCTCTAAAAGAATTCCCAGGGCATAGCAGGAGAAGAACAACACTTGAGAATCAGGGGCCAGGAGTAGAAAGCTCACCCAATAAAGCTGTACAACCGAGATGCCGCCGGCAAAGCAGAGCGCTGCACGCCTGGCTGCAATATCGTGCCTGGCTGCCCGCAGCCAGAAAACCACCTGCGCCATGCGCATGATGACGTAACCGATGACGATCATGCCCATTTCCATGTTGGCAAAGAAGGGCTTGATGCCGGCCGCCATGGTGAGGGCGCCGCCCATAATCACCAGCGTCAGGATTCGAAACGCGGTGTCATCGTTGTCGTAGGCGGAGGCGAACCATGTGTAATTCATCCAGGCCCACTAGGCGGCGAAAAAAACCGCCGTATACTTCAGCACACCTTCGAGGAAATGCGCTTCCGCAATCGAGTGGTGCAGGCCCGCCGCCGCGGCGGCGATAGCCACCACGGAAACCAGATCGAACAAAAGCTCCAGGGGTGTGGCTGAACGGTGCGGCTCGTGAACGTCCCGGGGACACATCGGCTTCAGCCCCAGAAACTGACTTTCCGCGTCGGGGCTTTTCAGTGGGATGGACGAACTGTTATTCATTGCCATGCGTACCATTTTTTATTACACGTTCCGCAAACCGTGGCCTGCCAGACGCAGAACCCATGCAGCGGATTGAGCAGTTTGCTAGGGCAGGGGAATGTATTCCTGATCGTCCCCGGGTATTTTCGCAAATCGGCCCGTTTGCCAGTCTGCCTTGGCCTGCTCGATTCTCTCTTTACGGCTGGATACAAAATTCCACTCCATGAAACGAGGCCCCAATTTTGCACCGCCGATAATAGCAATACGGGCATCTTCCTGCGCTTCCAGGTGAACGCCGTCTCGACTCGAGAACACGGCCATTGCATGGCTGCCGATGTCTGTCGCTCCCGCTTTCAAGCTTCCACTGGCCACATAAACGGCGCACTCTTCCGATTCGGGCAAGCTGAGTCGCTGGCCCGCCCGCAGGTGGGCCTCTACATACAGGGTGTCGGCGTAAGTTTTTACGGGCGAGGTAAGACCATACGCGCTGCCCATGATGGTGCGCACGCTGACGCCGGCAATACTGGTGGAGGGAATGACGGCCCGGGGATAGTGGAAGAACGCCGGGGGCACTTCCTCAAACTCTTCGGGCAGGGCCAGCCAGAGTTGAAGGCCGTGTAGGGTGTGGGCGGTACTGCGGTGCTCGGGACGTTCGCGTTCGGAATGTACGATGCCGCTGCCCGCAACCATCAGGTTAACGTCTCCGGGACGAATTGCCTGAAGGCTGCCCAGGGAGTCCCGATGCAGTATTTCCCCTTCAAATAAATAGGTGACTGTTGCCAGGTTAATGTGCGGATGCGGGCGCACGTCGATGCCATGCCCAGCGGCAAATTGCGCGGGCCCCATATGGTCGAAAAAGACCCAGGGACCGACCATCCGACGCTCCTGGTTGGGCAGTACGCGATTGACGGAGAAGCCGCCCAGTTCCCGCTGCTTGGGATGAATTATGAGCTCAACTGCGTCGCAGCCTCTTTCTATAACACATTCCTGTTGGAGTTCATCGGTTAGATTACTCATAGTGGTGTCCCAGGGATTTCGGAAAAACGTGCGCAATGGTAAACCGATTGTACGTATTCGGGAATGCCGTACACCACTTTCCGAAATTTAGCCGTACTCCGAGACGCCCCATGCAGTAGTTCGCAGGACAGACGTAGTTAGCAGGATATGCATGAAACGTAGTTAGCAGGACATGCATGACTAGCAAGGCCAGAAAAACAGCAATCAGGCCCTTGCGGGCGCGCGCGAATTAAGCAGGACGAATTAAGCAGGACAGGCACCGGAAAATTAAGCATTGAGCGGCATCCTCCACGCTCTGATCATCTTGCCGGTGTTGGGATTGGGATGTGCATGGGCTTGAAAACTTAGCGGTCTCGACTGTTCTTCGCCGGCACCGTGCTGATCACCCGATTGCGACCTTCTTCCTTGGCCTGATACAAGGCTTTGTCCGCACGCAGGATAAGTTGATCGGCGTGGGTGGTGCCAGCGTCCGAGGCAGCGACGCCGATACTCACCGTGATATAGAGTTCACCGGCCGCTGTTTTAAAGGGCATAGCGGCGATGGCATCGCGAATTCGTTCAGGAAGCCGGACAATTCCGTTCTTGGCCGGGGCAACCACCAGAAACTCCTCGCCCCCATACCGGCCCAGGTGATCATAGGGTCTGAGCACGCTCTGAATGCGGGTGACGATTTCCCGCAGGGCGTAGTCACCCACCTGGTGTCCATGGGTGTCATTAATCTCCTTGAAATAATCAGCGTCGATGAGCGCCACGGTAACCGCTGTATTCTCCCGCTGCGCGCGCGCTATTTCCTTTTCCAACAAGTCGAGGATGGCACCGCGGTTGAGCGCGCCGGTCAGGCTGTCGTGGATGGCGCGATGCTCCAGCTCGGCGGTGAGCTTCCGCAGTTCTTCCTGGTTTTTCTTTTGGTCGCTGATATCGCGATAGATGCCGCAGATGCGAATGGGTTTTCCCGCCTCGTCGTGTTCGGTGACGGTTCCGTAAACCTGCCGCCATGTCCAGCGCTTATCCTTGGTGCGGAAAAGCCACTCGATGCTATAGGTCGATGAGGTGCCCCTCATTACTCGCTCCGCGGCCGCGGCCGCCGCTTGCTGGTGGTCCGGATGAATGAGCTCGACCCATTCATGAATGGGGATCAAGGTGGGTTCTTCAAAGGTTTGCAGTTCGGGCGCCCAGTCATCCGCCTGCCAAATGGTTTTCGCCCGCAGGTCCCATTCCCAGATACCAAGCTGGGCCCCCACAACGGCAGCCTGCAGGCGCTTTTCATTTGCTCGCAGCGCCTGGGTTGTTTGCCGCAACTCGCTTTCGGCCTGCTGGCGGCTGGTGATGTCACTTGCGCTCTCTATCAAACGAACGACTCGACCGCTGTCGTCCTTGATCGGCGTCAATATAGCTTTCCAGGAAACAGGTCCGCCAGGGAAGTCCGCGGTTTCCTCGTACTCAAGAGTTCGCATCTCATCGACGCAGCGCTGGTAGTCGGCAGCAAGCTTTTCAGCGAGCGCTGAAGGGTGGATCTCTTCCAGGAAATGACCGCTGATCCGTGAATGGTCCAGACCGGTGAACTGCTCGACCCGACGATTGATGCTCAATACTTTAAAACGGCGATTATCACAGACTTCCATCACCGAAACGCCGTGCCCGATTGCATCCGTCACTGCCTTGAGTTCATCGGCTCCCGCGGTTACCCACATAAACTGCCTTAACTTTTCACTATCGTTGCTGTTGACGACTTTTCACTGCTTCTAATTTTTGTAGTAGCTGATGTGGAGCCATTGTCAAAATGACTCCACGCGCCTTGCATAGCGGATTCGCATCAATGCCCGAGCTTGCCATTTTGAGCCAGTTAATTGTGGTTGCATGAATAAAGAATATCCACTGAATTCCGCTCGCTTACTTACCGCTTACCAGGACAGGCACAGTTAGGTCTGCGGGGTCGGACCAGCGTAAGCCGCTGTTTGCCAAGGGAATTTGCTTGGAGTGAGGGTGATAGATCTCTTAAAGGGCCATTGGGCGCCGGTGATTTAGAGGTTTCCATCCGCAACTTGGCCGACCTGAAAAAGGCAAAGCCCTTTATAGAGCAGAGTTGCCGCGCCAACTAATGGTATTTGGACTTGAAAAGTCCCAATTAGGGACCTATAGTCCCCAAATTGGGACTTTTAGGTGGTGCTTATGACTCCCAACTCCGCCATTGGCGATGTGTTATTTACCCGCACCCAGCAGCGGGTGCTGGGCCTGCTGTTTAGTCGCCCTGAGCAAAGCTTTTATCTGAATGAAATTGTTCGTCTCGCCGGGGTGGGCAAAGGTACGGTTAAGCGGGAGCTGGATCGTTTGAACCAAGCTGGATTGATCACCTTTGAGCAGCGCGGCAACCAGAATCACTACCAAGCCAATGCCGATTGCGCCATTTTCAATGAGCTGCGGGGTATCGTCCTCAAAACCTTCGGCGTCGGAGAAGCCCATGCAGAATCAGCAACGAAAGAGCCGCCTGGAATATTGAACACTGACGAATTGGATATGGGTGCGTTAGAAAGTAGCCACCAAAAGCCGCTGGTAATCGGCGGCGAAATAGAAGTCTCGCGTGTGGCATTGCAACAATTGGCGCGACATTACCACATCAAGCGCTTGTCGTTGTTTGGCTCGGCGGCACGTCGCGAGCTTAAGCCGGGCAGCGATATTGATTTGTTGGTAGAGTTTGACCCGAACCATACGCCATCCCTCGGCGAGATGGTTGACGTTCACGATGCCTTTGAAAAACTATTTAAAGGTTACAAAGTGGATATAGCCATACCCTCTATATTAATAATCCTTACCGCCGAAAATCCATAGAAAAGGATTTGGAGTTGTTGTATGCGGCCTGAAGACAGGGATACATATGAAAAAAATATGGCAGAGATAATCGCCTAAAGGATTACCGCGCAGAATGCTGGACACCCAAACTTGAATCACAACCTAGGAAAGCGCTATATCGCTCGTCCTTAATGTGAGAGTTCAGAAGGGAGCGCTGATGGGCGCCTATATGTGGACATGGCGCCTAGATGTAGACAGTAATGGTCAGGTCTAGACATAATACTTATATACGACCATGTTATTGAATAAACTGTTAAGTGTATCGGAGAGTACCGTGGCAGAACTCACAAGGGAATTTGCCGAGAAGTTTGCAAATAGCTGGATCGAGGCCTGGAATGCGCACGACCTGAAACGCATATTCTCGCTTTACGAAGACGACTTTCGTATGAGTTCTCCGTACATTAGTGAGCGGATGGGAGTGCCTGCCGGAGCGCTGATCGGCAAGGATAATATACGGCCATATTGGGAAAAGTCCCTTCAGCTAGACCCACCGATCAGATTTGTGTTGGAGGATATCTATCTAGGGGTTTCTTCCATAGTGCTACAGTACAAAAGCGTCGGCCGCCGAAGGGTCTGCGAGACTTTCACCTTTGGAGAGTCCGGCAAAGTCACAAGTGGATGCTCGCAGCATGGTCCAGCACTGTAGCCCAACACATAACAAACCAATGTTGTCCGACACAGCAAGCATCGGGCCTTGAAAAACAGGCCTCAGAGCGCTTGCTGTGCGGCAAATTGGGGCTAAGCGAATAGGGGAACTCATGAGGCACATTTTGAGCATTATAGTCGTCATTGCTGTCGTCGCTTGCTCTGATGAAAAATCCAAAGAATCTCAAGCTTTAGTTTTCAGCCTTCCACCACTGAAAGGAAAGTCAGAAACAACTCAACTTATTGAAAGCACGTGGGACAGGCTCTTGCAACGCTGTCCAGGGCTAAAGAAGTACCAAGAAGATCTGACATTCTCGGGCATAAATGACATGATTGATCCGGTGATGGAGGAAATGTCTCGAGCTGAAGTGGTCTTTAAAGTTTCGAATACTTCGCAGAAGATACCCAATGGTTTTTCCGTACATGGCCACACATGCGGCTTCGGTATATCTCCGAGCGGAAACTCATTACGCATACAAAAAGAGGGGTGCGTATCGCTGTGTCTTAATAAAAAATATAATGGGCCAACGGATTATGTATCACCTTTGTAGCGCGCCTAAGGCCACAGAACTAAATAGGAACTGTAAATAGCGGGAAGAACCGCAAATAGCCATATCAATAAGACTGATTCTTTTCGCCACATTGCAGCTGTCCCTCACCCTGCCGGAGCGTATTGCCTCGCCAGCAAGATACGCGGCTAGCCACCAAATTAACCGAAGGTTTAAAGGGGTTGTCTGGATAATTAGTTATGCGGCCAAGTCCGAATTCATCTCCGGCGCCGAGGCCAAGGCCGTTGCGGACATGCTGTCCAAGGCCTCGTTTTCCTTTCTTTGCGCGGGCGGGTGCCCAGTCACGTTGGTATTCCCCAACGGCCGGAGTACAATGTGCGGCCGGTCGCGTTTGGGGACCGGGATTAGAATACGAACAAAAGCAGGGACGTACCCATGGAAAAAATCCTTTTCGCCATTACTGAGATGTTCGCCGCCGCGCCCGGTAAGCTGCTGCGCTTCAAGTGGCTCGTTTTGCTGTTCATGCTGGCGGCTTCGGTGTTCTTTGCCATCGGTGCCGTCACCCGCACCAGCATGGACATGTCCATGGACAGCTTCCTCAACGAAGCGGACCCCGCTATTCAGGCCCTGGACAAATTCCGCGATCAATTTGGCAGCGATGACTCGGTCTTTCTGGTCTACCGGGCCAAGGACGGAAATATCTTTTCCAGGGAATCCCTGGAAGCGGTTCAGGGCCTGACCCACGACCTGGAAAACTGGACCGACCTCAATCCGTCAGACTACCTGGCCGAAGACAGCGTCGTCTCCGACTTCTCCGAGTTGAAGCATGTTCGCCGCGTTCAGTCCTTGGCCAATATCCGCGTGCAAAGCAGCGAGGGCGACACGCTGCGTTCCGACCGGCTGGTGCCAAAAGAGCTGCCGGACAGCGAAGCGGGTTTCGCCGCGATTCGCGAACGAGCCCTGGCCCAGGACGATTACCGCCTGGCCTTCTTCTCCGCCGACGGCGCCTACGGCGCGATTATGGTACAAACCGATTTCGGGGCGGAAACCGCCGACGGCTTTGTAGCGGCGGTGGACAGTACGGAAATTTCCCTGGACGACAGCTTCGCCGATTTTTCCGCGGACGCGTCCTTCGCTGTGGATTACGACGAGAACGCCCAGGTGCAGGAGGTGGAGTTCAAGGACGTGGACATGCTCGGCTACGTCAGCTTCTTCTCCGCCCTGGAAGGTATATACAGCCAATACGACGAGCAACTGGAATTCTATCCCGTGGGCAGTGCCCCGGTGATGACCTGGATCAATGACACCATGCAGCAAATGATGGGCCTGGGCCTGGGCATGGTGCTTATCGTTGGATTGTTGCTGTGGTTTCTGTTTCGTTCCGGCAGCGCGGTGGTGTGGCCGGTGCTCACCATTCTGCTCAGCGTTCTCTGGGTCTGGGGCGCGACCGCCTGGCTGGGCGTGCCCATCTCCACCATGGTTACGCTTACTGTTATGCTGATATTCGCGGTGGGTATCGCCGACTGCGTGCACGTGATGAGCGCCTATTTTAGCAACAGGCAACGGGGCCTGGCGCATCACGAAGCCCTGTCACTTTCATTTCGGCGCACGGGTCTGGCGATACTGGTGACCACCGCCACCACCATGGCGGGGATATCGGCGCTCGGCGTTTCCGACATCCTGCCCATCAAGGTTTTCGCCGCCATGTCCGTGGCGGGCGTCTTTATGGCCTTGTTCTTTACGACCTTTCTATTGCCGGTGCTGCTGGACATTTGGCACCCCGGCAAGCCGGTTTCCCAGCCGGGGCGGACCGAGCGCTTTGCCGCCTGGTGGAATGCCCTGCCGGCAGGGGTCAAGCTGGGAACCTTGGCGGTTTACTCAGTTGCTTTGTTTGCGCTTTTTGGTGCCGCCATTGGCGGCTATATATTGATTGTCTCGCTGATCACTTATGCGGTGCTGAACTGGCAGCAAAGCATTTTGGATGTGGTACCCGGCATCGCCCTTCGTCATCCCGTCAAGATCCTCGCAATCTTCGGCGTACTGTTTACGGTCTGCGTTTACGGAACCGGCCAGGTGCAGATCGACAGCAATATCGCCGAATTGACCCGTGAGGGCAGTAGTGTACGAATCGCCCACGATACTGTGGACGAGCATATGGCCGGAGCGCAAAACCTGGAAATCATGATCGACACCAACCGCGCCGACGGCATGCTGAACCCGCGCCTGCTGCAAGCGGTGGATGAGCTTCAACGCCGTATCGAAGCCACTTATCCCGATGAGATCAGCCGCACCTATTCGCTGGCGAACATCATCAAGGATACCAACCGGATCATGCACGAGGGGGACGAAAGCTATGCGGTGGTGCCGGATTCCCAGGTGATGATTCAGCAGTTGCTGTATCTGTTCAACAGCGCCAACCCGGAAGACCGGCGCAGTTTGGTGTCCGATGATTACAGCCGTTCCCACATCACGCTGAATGCCTACAACGCCGGTTCCTATCAGTACCAGCGTTTCTTTGACGAAATAAGCCGGGACGTCGATACGATATTCGCGGATGTCTCCGCTGACTACGAGAACCTGGACATCCAACTCACCGGCTCCATGGCGGTAATGATGCGCATGACCGATGAGGTGGCCCAATCCCAGTACCGCAGTTTTGCCATTGCGCTGGGGGTAATCAGCGTGATCCTGGTGATCACCTTGAGTTCGATTCAGGGCGGTTTGCTGTCGGTGATACCGAACCTGTTGCCGGCGATGGTGACCTTTGGTTTGATGGGATTGTTGGCGATCCCCCTGGATACGGATACCCTGTTGATCGCACCGGTGATTATCGGCATTGCGGTGGACGACACCATTCACTTTATGACCCACTATCGCATGACGCTGATTCGCACCGGCAGCATGGGCGAGGCACTGCGCAGTACCATCAACGATGTGGGTAAGGCGGTGATGTTTACCTCCATGGTGCTCGGGCTCAGTTTTGCGCTGTTGAGCTTTTCCGACTATCTGGGCATGGCGAAGATGGGATTCTTCGGCGCGCTGGCAATTTTTATCGCCCTGTTGTGCGATCTGTTCCTGTTGCCCGCCCTGGTGATTATGTTCAAACCCAAATTCGGTCACAAAGACGCAACACCGGATTTCCAGCTCCAAGGAGAAACTGCATGAAATCACTGCTCATTTCGCTGCTCGCGGTAGTCGCCATCAGCGCCCATGCCGCCGACCTGACGGGGCGGGACATCATGCAGAAAATGGAGGACTACCAGCGTCAGAGTAACGACTCGGCGTTTAACAAAGTCAATCTGTCCAGTTGCCTGTTCGGCATCAAGGACCAGAAGGTCACCTGCGCGGAACGGCCGCGGGTCAAGGCACTGGAGTCGGTCAGTGTCAACTTTGGGCCCAACAAGCGGGATACCAAGTCGGTCAGCATTGTGCTGGAGCCAGCGGCGGAAAAAGGCGTGGGCATGCTGAGCTACACCTACGACGACTCCGACAGGGACAATGAAACCTGGCTGTATCTCTCCGCCCTGGGCAAAATCAAGCGAATTGCCAGCGGCAACTCGGACGACGATTCGGAGCCGGCGTCCATTTTTGGTTCCGAATTTACCACCGAGGACATGGACAACGGCAAGCTCGAGGAATATGCCATCAAGATTTTGGAGGAAACCCAGGTTTCTGGCCGCGACGTCTGGAAGATCGAAAGCATTCCCAACGAGGAGCGGGCAAAGAAAACCCGCTACGGTCGCACGGTGGTGTATGTGGACAAGGAGCGCTACGTGCCCCTGCGCACGGAGCTGTACGACAAGCACGGCAAGGAAGTGAAGCGCATGATGGCCTCGCGGGTGGAGCAAATCAACGGCGTGTGGATGGCCCGGTCCCTGACCATGATGAATCTGGTCACCAACCGCCTGTCCAATTTCGCCATTCTGGAAATCAACCTGGGAATCGACGTGCCCGATGAATTCCTGGCTCAACGCACTCTCACCGATGTGGCTTTCCGGGAAAGGGAACTGGAAAAGCTGCGCAGCCAAGTGGCGGACCGGGTCGAGTAAGGCAGCATGCCGCTTTTTCGCTTCGCGGCGCTTGCCGTTTTAATGCTGTTGTCGAGCACCGCTTCCGCCCAGGAGCTGGGTGACTTCGAACTGGACGACTCTCTGTTCGAGAAAGAATTTCTGGAAGAGGGAGAGAGCAGTTATGGCGAGGATTCCAGTTGGTTGGATCCCTTCACGGCCAAGCTCAGCTACCAGACCATTAGCCAAATCAACGAACACGAAAACGCGGCACCCGGTGGTAGCACAACGGAAGAACCCTACATTGAAAATAATCGCCTCAGCTTGCTGATTAAGTACCAAAACGCCTTCGCTCCCGGCTGGTTGCTGCAAGGCAATGCCCACGCGAAGGTCTACGGTCGCCGCGATTACGAATATCGCGCCAACGACAACAACACGGAAACCGAATACCGGGTCAACGAACTTTTCATCCAGCGCAGTTTCGACGGCCACAGCATCAAGTTCGGCCGGCAGACGCTGGTCTGGGGCGAAGCGGAAGGTAACTCGGTGTTGGACGTGATCAACACCACCGAGATTCGCGACCTGAGCATCATCAATGTCGAGGACGCGCGGCTCAATCAGTGGCTGCTGGTATGGGATTATTATGTCGGCCGCTCGCGGGTCAACACCTTCGTTAACCTCTATCCCGAATTCAATCCCACCCCGGATCCGGGCAGCCCCTTCTACATCGACTTGGGCTACGACCTGCCGGAGCTGGATCGGGAGGAAGTTCTGCTGGAGGCTGGCGTCCAATGGCACCACTCCGTTGAGGGCAGCGATCTGGCGCTGATGGCGGCTTATCTTTACGAAAATCAGCTTCGCTACGATCCGCCCCCGGGTTTTGCTGGCGACGCCAGCGCCCGGGAAAACGATTACCTGTTGATTGGCTTCAGTGCCAATCGCGCCATTGACCGACTGTTGCTAAAAGCGGACATTGCCTACAGCCACAACGTGATTGCCGATACTGTCACCAGCGTCCCCAATCCGCTGCCGGCCGCGCCGCCTCTCATTCAATTCGGCGAAGTGCGCAAGGACAAGTTGGGATCGACTGTGGGCTTTGAATACGGCATCGACGCGGATCAGCAGATCATGTTTCTGGTGAGGGCCGAGCGTTATTTGAACGGCCACCGCAATTTGGCCGCCAATGAAACGCTGCTCAACGACGATCTTTTCGGTTCCTACCTAATGCGCTATTCCTACAACCTGAAACGGGGCGACCTGGTTTTGTCGTCCACCTTGCAGCGAGACCTGAACGGCGGTTTCACCCTGGCCAGCGCCGGACTCAACTACACCATCAACGACAACTGGTCCGCCTTTACCCAACTGACGGCCACGGACGCCGAGACGGACAACCCCGCCTACTTCCTGGATGATGATGTGCGTTTCGAGTTTACGGTGAGTTTGACCTTCTGATCGCCGGGCGGCTTTGCCGCCGTTAAACCTATTAGGAGAGAGTATGGACGCGGGTAAGGTGGCTATTGTCACTGGCTCAAGCAGAGGTATCGGTGCTGAAACGGCGAAGCTTCTGGCCAGGAATGGATATTCCGTCTGCGTGATCTACGTCTCGAATGCCAAAGCTGCTGATGACGTAGGAAATCAGATACTAGAAGATGGAGGACGCTGCATAGTTGTGAAGGCCGACGTGTCGTCAGCTAATGACGTTGCTAGGCTGTTTGAAACTGTAGATCGCGAGTTGGGGCCGGTGTCCGTATTGGTTAATAACGCGGCTATACTGATGGCTCAATGCCGACTAGAGGAAAT
>JBBDIU010000131.1:0-14335 GCA_040880205.1 Cellvibrionaceae bacterium | reverse complement strand
TCACTGCTTTTAAAGTCAAAGAATTGAAGTCTAAACTTAAATATTCAGAGGTTCCTTAGGTGATTAGAATGTCAAAGCGGCTGGGATTTGAGGTTTCTTTGCCCGCCGCGCTAAACTCTGACGCCGTTGTCCACCAACCACAGGCCGGTAGTGTAGCATGTTGAAATTTACAAAGGACGCCCCAGTTGCACGGCTCATTTTCGCTGATTCGTGCGCCAAATGGGCGATTCTGGTCATCGGATTGGTGCAGTATCGCGCGGAATGACCCCTCCACGAACCTCGACATACATGCTTTCCGGCCTTGCCTTCCTGCTGTTGTTGTATTGCGCGACTTCTCTCGCGCAGGACCAGGACGCCGCAACGATCGATGATTCCGACTGCACTGTCTTTGTGGAACCCGGTACCAGTGACTTTGATATTTCCGCGGTTCCCCAGCCCGCCCGAGAGGTTAGCTTTCCGGAAGACGCCGTCATCGGCGAAATCGTGGTTACCCGCTATCCCATTTTCAATGCCGACGACCCTGAAGAAAATAACAGGCTATTTCAACTGGCGGATTTTCTGCACATCGACACGCGGGCCAATGTGATCCAAAATCAGTTGCTGTTTGAACCGGGTGATCCCCTGAGCTCGAGAATACTATACGAGTCCGCCCGGGTGCTGCGGGACAGCGACTACCTCTACGATGCCCGTGTCTGGCCTTATCGGATTTGCGGCAATCGTGTCGATGTCGAAGTGGTTACCCGGGAGGTATGGACGCTCACCGGTGGCGCCTCTTTTAGCCGTTCCGGCGGGGAGGATGAAACCAGCGTTTCAATCAGCGACAGCAACTTTCTCGGTTATGGCAAAACCTTTTCGCTGGCGCGAACCAGCAGTACGGACCGCGACGGAATTGAGTTTCAGTACCAGGATCCCAACGTTGGCGGTGGTCGCCATACGCTCGATCTGTTTTACGCTGACAATGATGATGGTTCGCATACCACCGTTGAAGCGGAACGTCCCTTTTACTCCCTGGATGCACGTCGTGCCTGGGGCATGGTTTACGACAGCCAAGAGCGAGTGGACGACCTCTACGATAGAGGGGAAGAGATAGCATCGTTTCAGTCCAATGTGCGACGCTCCGAAATATATTTCGGCACTTCCGATGGTTGGCGGGACGGTATAACCCGGCGCTGGTGGTTTGGCCTGCACGGCCGAAACGAATCCTATAGTGTGGCGGATGACGAGCCCGCCCCGGAGCAACTGCCGGTGGATCGGGAAATCAACTATCCCTTCATCGGTTTTGACTACATCGAAGAAGACTTTATTCAGGTCAGTAATCTTAATCATATGCACCGGATTGAGGATTTCAACCTGGGGCGTACCTGGGGGTGGCGTTTGGGCGTCGCGGATACTGAATTTGGTTCCGATACCGACCGTTTGGTCTACCACGCCAATGTACGCAACGCTTGGCGACTGAATGCCACCACCTTGATGCAGCTCGAGACCGACGTAAGCGGCATGTGGCGCTATGGCCACAATCAGACAGAGGGTTCGCGGTGGGAGGCCAGCTGGCGTTGGTACGACGGGGTAGGCCAACAACAGGGCACCTATTTGTCGCTGGATATGCGCTACGTTCGCAACCTACCAGCCAATGAGCAGCTCTTGCTTGGCGCCGAGGAACAACTGCGGGGTTATCCAGTGCGTTACCAAAGTGGTGACCGCAGCTTTATTTTTTCCGCCGAGCGACGTTTTTACACGGATTGGCACTGGTTCCGACTGTTGCGAGTCGGCGGTGCCGTGTTTTTCGATGTGGGCCGAGCCTGGGAGCCCGGCGACGAAAACAGTGGCCCGACAGGTATTCTGGCCGATGCGGGTTTCGGACTACGCATTGCCTCGTCGCGAGCGCAGGCCAAACGCATTCTCCACATCGACTTTGCCTTTCCCTTCGAACACGAAGATGACATCGACGGCGTCCAGGTATTGGTCACCGCCAAGCAGTCGTTTTAACCACCGCCTTTTCCACCTCCTTCCTATATCCCCGCTTTCTATTCCCCACTTCCCACTCCCTATTTCTTATGTTCTTCAAATGCCTTCAATTGTTCCGGGGTTGCTTCGGTTTGGTATTTTTTCTTCCAGTCGTTATAGGGCATGCCGTAGACCATTTCGCGAACATCCTCGTAATCCAATGTCAGCCCTTTTTCCTCGGCGGCCGCTTTGTACCACTTGCTTAGGCAATTGCGGCAAAACCCGGCGAGCGACATTAATTCAATGTTTTGCACATCCTTGCGGTTGTCCAGATGCTGAAGCAGCCGACGGAAGGTGGCCGCTTCCAGTTCGGTTCGGGTTTTTTTGTCCATTGCGCTTCCTCCTTATGAATATGAGACCGTCGGTTTACAGGCTGCCCAGGTGACTAAAAGGAATAACTTCCAGTTGATCACCATGGGTTACTGTGGAATCGGGTGGAATGATTGCCAAGCCATTGGCCCAGGCCGTGGACGACAGGACCGCCGAGTCCTGGCTGCGGTATTTTTCCAGTTTGCCGCCATCAATGCGAACCCGAATATATTCCTGGCGGGAATTCGGGCGTTCAATGGTGAAGTTTGCCGGATAGAACTGCGTGTCAGCCCGGAAGTCGCGACGCCCTTGCATGGCCAATAAGTAGGGGCGTACTATCAGAATAAACGTGACAAACACCGCGACTGGATTGCCCGGTAAACCAAACAAAGGCGTGGGACCCTTAACGGAATTGATAGCGCCGAATGCCAGGGGTTTGCCCGGCTTTATCTTAAGCTTCCACAAGCTCAGTTCTCCAAGGCTGTCGATAGCTTGTTTAATGTGATCTTCCTCGCCAACGGATACCCCACCGGTAGTGAGTATCACATCGCACTCGGTGGCCGCCTGTGCTAACGCGGTCTCGGTCGCCTCCAAGTTGTCCGGTATCGGTGGATAATGGTGCGGTTCCATGTTGATGCCACTGAGCAACCCAAAGAGCGTGTAACGGTTGGCATTGTAGATTTGCCCGGGCGCTAAGCCATGCCCCGGCTCCACCAGTTCATCGCCCGATGATAGTACCGCCACGCGCAAAGGGCGAAACACGCTGACCCGGTCGACCCCGCTGGCGGCCAATAAACCCAGGTCCTGGGGTCGCAGGTAATGGCCTGCCGTCAACACTTCGCTGCCGTTTTCCAAGTCCTGGCCGCGGCGGCGAATGTTGTCTCCGGCTCGAGGCACTTCTAACAGTTTTACCTTGCCGTCTCGGGTTTCGCAATTTTCCTGAATGACAACAGCGTTCGCGCGGGGTGGTATGACACTGCCGGTGAAAATTCTCGCCGCCGTATTGGGTGCCAGCGCCGTGGGGGATTGTCCGGCCGGGATTCGCTGGCTAATGGGAATCCACTCACCCGCCTTCAGATCATCCACCTGCACCGCATAACCATCCATGGCGCTGACATCGGTTGGTGGCACATGACTTTTGGCAAATTGCGGATGAGCCAGTACCCGGTGATAGGCTTCCAGCAAGGGGAGCAGTTCTTCATCCTTCACGGGTTTTACGCTAGAAAGAACCTGTTGCAATGCTTCCTCAATCGTTAACATGGTGTCGTTTCTCTGGAGCTTCATTGCGACTGCATGAAACCGTTAGCCTGAATATTTCACCGTAACGAGACCGGCAAAATTGCAGGGTAGGTGAGAGCCATTGAGTTGCTCGCGGATAATCATTTCCCACCCCAGTCGGCAAGCACTGGTGGAACCGGGGAGACAGAACACAACAGTGCCGTTCGCGAGTCCGGCCAGGGCGCGGGACTGTATTGTGGAGCTGCCAATTTCCGCGTGGGAAAGTTGCCGAAACAATTCACCAAAGCCCGGCATTTCCTTGTCCAGCAAAACGGACACGGCTTCCGGCGTACTGTCTCGCCGGGTAAAACCGGTGCCGCCGGTAATCAAAACGGCATGGATTTCCGGGTCGGCAATCCACTGAGATAACTGGGCACGAATTTGGTAAATATCATCGCGCACTATGGTATGCACGGCCAGTTGATGCCCCGCCGCCGCCAGAGACTCGGCGAGATAATTACCAGAGGTGTCGTTTTCCGCTGTACGAGTGTCCGAAACGGTCAGTACCGCCATCTGCAAGGGAATAAAGGATTGGCCTTTCATTGTCGCCTCTACGAGTTGGGTTTAGAGACATTGCTCACTATAGGGAGTCGTTATTGGGGGGAATGTGGGAACCGAGCTAGCCGCCAGTGGTGTTCATCAATCGAACGATTTGTGGTTCGTCATCGTGAGTAAAGTAATGACGTTCCGGTTTGATCTTGATGGCCTCCACAATCACTTCCTTTAATTTGTCCCGATCACCGGGATGGCGACGCACAACGGCTTTTAAGTCCGCCGAATGCTCGTTGCCCAGGCACAGGAGCAAGCGGCCTTCGGCCGTCAATCGAACGCGGTTGCAGCTCGCGCAGAAGTTTTCACTGTGGGGCGAAATGAAACCGACCCGCGTTTGGGAATCGTTGACCCGCCAGTAGCGCGACGGTCCGCCGGTGTTGTCCTCAACCGCCGACAATTCAAAGGTCGCACCGAGCATATCGCGCAACTCCTGGCTGCTGCAAAATTCCTCTCGGCGAATGTGGTCGGTCACCGCTCCGAGTGGCATTTCCTCAATGAAGCTGATGTCCAGTTGGTTATCCAGGGCAAAGCGTACCAAGTCCACAACTTCGTCGGCATTGCGGTTCTTCAAAATAACGCTATTGAGTTTAATGTTATCGAAGTGCGCGGCTTTGGCCGCTTGAATGCCCGCCAGTACCTTGTTCAAATCGCCCACCCGGGTCAATTCCCGAAAGCGGTCGACGCGCAAGCTGTCCAAACTGATATTGATGCGTTTCACACCGGCCCGCCGCAACTCTTGTGCGTAATGGGTGAGCTGGGACCCATTGGTTGTCAGAGTCAATTCGTCCAAGCCGGGTAACTGCCCCAGTTCGTTGAAAAGTGACAAGACGTTGCGGCGTACCAAAGGTTCACCGCCGGTAATGCGAATTTTTTTCACGCCCATTTCACTAAAAGCCGTAGCAATCTCTGCCAATTCTTCCAACGTCAACAACTGCGACCGGGGGAGGAAGGTCATTTCCTCGTTCATGCAGTAAACGCAACGGAAGTCGCAACGGTCGGTCACCGAGATGCGGAGGTAGTTAATGCTGCGCTGGAATGGATCTATCAAAGACATAGTCTGCGTACTGAGCGATTGAATAGCCTATCTATTGAAGAGCTAGTGTTGGAGACCTGGTGTTGAGCGGCCTGTGATTGAAACGGCCCTATTGTAGCAACAGACCGTGGCCAATAGGGGAAATGCCCTGTTAAGAACGGTCGTGCTGCACGGACGCTGTCAATCCAGGGTCGCATATAATAGCGCAGATCGCCGGGAATGGGCCTTCGAGCGTCCTGCGCTGGGTGCGGTGCCCAATAAGTCACTGAAATACAAGACTTTATTGCAGGTTTGACGCTTGTGTTACGCTTGCCCTCTCTGTGCAACAGCGAGCCTCACTACAAGGGCGTGGCCAGTCCGCGTGTGATAGTGACAGCCCTGAGCCTGGGATAGTGACAGCCCTGAGCCTGCGATAGCGACAGCCCTTCTGGGCACCAACGATCCAATTTCGGGAAACCATTCCGCAGCTGGAATGCGCTCCCCTCAAAGTTGACATCCATATGTTGGCACGCTAGTTTCCCCGCGTTAACAACCCCACATTACAATAATGAAGGTCAGCGCGCTATGAAATTGTGTTTTGATATGAATTGCTTCAAGCGCGTCGCATGGGCGCATCGAATTGCCGTATTTTGTTGGGCCGGGCTGGTTGGTTTGCTGGTCGGTTGTGCGTCCTCTCCGTACGAGCACGGCACCGGGCGCATGGATGTGGACTTGCCCCTGTCGCCATCCATGGAACAGCAGTTCTACATTGGGGAACCTCACGGCTTTCTAGATCATGCCGACTGGATCTGGCCGGAGAGTTTGCTGCGAAAACTGATACTGTGGGATGCGTCTATTGATAGTCATCAGATTTCGGAGCAGACAATTTCCGCGTTGCGCCAGTATATTGAGGAAAACGACTTGCGCAATGTGCAAGTGTTGGTTAACTGTTACAAGCCGGGTAATCAATGGCGGCGCTTGTTCAAGAACCGCACGGTCGGTGGCGGCTGGCGCTTTACCCTGGGAATCCTGAGCGTCGTTTACTACACCATTATGCCTGGCCGCTTTTTTGGTGGTGATGCCTACAATCCGTATACCAACACGATTTATCTTTACTCGGACAACGTCAATGTCGCCCTGCACGAGGGGGGGCACGCCAAGGATTTTGGTCGCCGTGAATCCAAGGGTCTTCACGCGGCCATTTACAGCCTGCCCCTGGCACCGCTTTACTATGAGGCAAAAGCAACGAACGATGCTTTGAGTTATTTAAAGGATCGACAAGAGCACGAGCAACGCGCCGAGGCCTACCGGGATCTATACCCCGCTTACGGCACCTACGTGGCGGGCAGCCTGGTGCGAAACGCCAGCGAGCCACTGACGGCCCAACTGCTACTGGTAATCCCCGCCCATGTTGTCGGCGCGATCGCGGCCGCTGTTGCCGTCGACGAGGAGCCTGACGAGGATGCGAGGGTCGGCGATACGACGGAAGATGCGGCCATAATGGATTTGCGATGAATCTTGGGAAGCTGCCGTGTTGTCCCGCTTCTCGTTTGTAGTAGAATCGGCGGTTTACTTTATTACGGCCGGACCGATTCCGGTAATCAGCAATAGGGCTTTATCCATGTCATCCACGTTTCATCCTCCGGTTCGAACCCTTATGGGTCCCGGTCCTTCGGACGTTAACCCCCGTATTCTCGAAGCCTTGTCGCGTCCAACAATCGGACATCTAGATCCGGCCTTTATCGACTTAATGGATTCCATCAAGGCGCTATTGCAATACGCTTTCCAGACGGAAAACCGACTGACATTGCCGGTATCGGCACCGGGGTCCGCCGGCATGGAAGCCTGCTTTGTCAATCTGCTTGAGCCCGGTGATACAGTTGTTGTCTGCCAAAACGGTGTGTTTGGCGGCCGTATGAAAGAAAACGTCGAGCGTTGTGGCGCCTCGGCAGTTATGGTGGAGGATTCCTGGGGGAGTGCCGTGGATTGCGGCAAGGTTGAAGCTGCATTGAAAGCGCACCCCGAAGCCAAGGCACTCGCCTTCGTCCACGCTGAGACGTCAACTGGGGCGCGTTCCGATGCAAGAGCGCTTTGCGCGCTGGCGCGGCAGTTTGACTGTTTGTCCATTGTGGACACTGTCACCTCGCTTGGCGGCATCGAGGTCGATGTGGATAGCTGGGGAGCGGACGCGGTTTACTCGGGGACCCAGAAGTGCTTGTCCTGTGTGCTGGGAATTTCGCCGGTGACCTTCAGTGAGCGCGCCGTGGAAACTATCAAGGCTCGCAAGCACAAAGTCCAGAGCTGGTTCTTGGATATGGATTTGGTGATGGGTTACTGGGGGGGTGAATCGAAACGTGCCTACCACCATACCGCACCTATTAATGCTTTGTACGGGCTCCATGAAGCTCTGCTGATTTTACACGAGGAAGGTCTGCAGGCTGCCTGGGCAAGGCACGAGGTGAATCACCGCGCGCTGGCAGCGGGACTGGAGGCGATGGGGCTGCCTCTTGTAGTCGCAGCTGATTGCCGTCTGCCGCAGTTAAATAGCGTCGGCATTCCAGCCGGGGTGGACGATGGGAGCGTGCGGCAGCAGTTATTGGAACGTTACAGTTTGGAAATCGGCGCGGGGCTCGGCGCCTTGGCCGGCAAAGTATGGCGAATAGGTTTGATGGGTTTTGCCAGCAATCGCAAGAATGTGCTTTTTTGCCTGGGCGCGTTGGACGATACCCTGTCGGCAATGGGTGCGGATATTAACAGCGGCGTCGCGGTGGGGGCGGCGAATGACGTTTTCAATGAACAATGACAATGAACAGGGAACAACACCAGCTGGTATGTTGCCGCTGGTGTTGTGATGAAGACGAATTAGCTGTTCATTTTGGATTGCTGGTAGTTTTGTAGGCCGACGGATTTAATCAGGCCCAGTTGGGTTTCCAGCCAATCGACATGCTCTTCTTCCGATTCCAGAATGTCTTCCAGCAACTCGCGGCTGGTGTAATCACGGACCGACTCGCAATAGGCAATACCATCTCGCAGGTCGGGAATCGCCTGCATTTCCAGCTTGAGATCGCACTCAAGTATTTCCTGGGTATTTTCGCCGATCAGCAGCTTGCCCAGGTCTTGGAGGTTGGGAATGCCTTCGAGAAACAGGATTCGCTCGATTAATTTGTCCGCGTGCTTCATCTCGTCGATGGACTCTTCGTACTCATGCTCGGCCAGCTCTTTTAGACCCCAATCCTTGTACATGCGCGAATGCAGAAAATACTGGTTGATTGCGACCAGCTCATTACCGAGTACCTTGTTGAGAATGGAAATAACTTTGCTGTCGCCTTTCATTAAGAATCTCCCGATGATTGCGTATTTTTCGCCAAGTGATTGCTCTCGGCCGGGAGTATAACTGATGGGAAGCAAGAGGTGGGGAGTGGGAAGACGGGAGTGGGAAGTCGGGTGGTGGAGCGAAGGGGCTGGACTGGAGTGTTCTCGGTCCCGGAACTCAGGCTGCTGCGTAGGGGAGGGCGAGGCCGCCGTTCAGGGTTTCTCCGATGGTTTGCTCGAGCAGTTCCTGGCTCAAACAGGCGCATTGCCCACACTGACTGCCGACGCCGAGGTGATCGTGCAGGTCCTGGAGGCTATTGGCGCCATCGCGGATAGATTGCCGGATTTCGCGGTCGGTGATGCCGTTGCAGAGACAAACGTACATGGCTGATCAAATCTTCCACAAGCTGAGTTAATAGCAAGTCTAGTCATAATGAGAATCATTGTCAAACACGATTGGTAAGGGTTTCCATTGGGCAGACAGCTTCCCGTTATAGCGCATGCCCTATCAACTTGATATGTAAAATCAATGAGTAAGGAGCGGAAGCCTGGGTTACCATAGCGCATACCTATCAGATATCAGGTATTTGATTGAAAATATTTCTGTATCTGTCCGGCGGAGAGCAGGCGCGAAGCCCAGGACCGACAATTCAAACCCCTGATTCAACTCAAACCCATACGCAACTCAAACCCATAGGAGAACCATTATGAGTGTACTTGTTGGCAAACCCGCACCCGACTTTACTGTTCCGGCCGTACTCGGCTCTGGCGAAGTCGTAGACGAATATACCTTGTCGGAAGCGATAAAGGGCAAGAAGGCGGTGGTCTTCTTTTACCCTCTGGATTTCACCTTTGTCTGTCCCTCGGAGTTGCTGGCCTTTGATCATCGCATTGAAGAATTCAAGAAACGCAATGTGGAAGTTGTCGGCGTCTCCATCGACTCTCATTTCACCCACAATGCCTGGCGCAACACCGCGGTGGACCAGGGTGGTATTGGCCCGGTGAAATACACTCTGGCAGCAGACATGACCCACGAGATTGCCAAGGCCTACGACGTGGAATCCCCTGGTGGCATGGCCTATCGCGGTTCATTCCTGATAGACGAAGATGGCCTTGTGCGCCATCAGGTGGTAAACGATCTGCCGCTCGGACGCAACATCGACGAAATGATCCGCATGGTGGATGCGCTCGCCTTCCATCAGGAGCACGGTGAAGTGTGCCCGGCTGGCTGGAAAGAAGGTGACAAGGGTATGACCGCGTCGCCCGAAGGTGTGGCCGCTTATCTGAGTGAACACGGCAATAAACTGTAAGTTCTGGAAGTAAACGCCTGCAGCATGGAAAAGCCGGTTCCCGTGCGGGACCGGCTTTTGGGTATTACCTCGGTTCTTATGACTTTGGATGTGTGCCTTCGCTGGCCAGGTGCTGCTTGCATGGCAGCCAGGGAGTCAGCAGGCTTGCTTGGGCGTTAACTATTCCCATGATGGTCACTGAAACGTCAGTGGCTCTAAACAACAACTATTCTCCCAGCAGTGGCCAGCCGCCCAACTCCCGCCAGCGGTTGACGATCCCGCAAAATAATTCCGCCGTCTTTTCCGCATCGTAAGCCGCCGAGTGTGCGTGCTCGTTGTCGAACTCAATGCCGGCCAGCTGACAGGCTCTGGCGAGCACGGTATGACCGTAAGCCAATCCCGACAGGGTGGCGGTGTCGAAGCAGGAGAAGGGATGAAAAGGATTGCGTTTTACGTTGCAGCGGTTAACAACAGCGTTGATAAAGGCCAAGTCGAAGTGGGCGTTGTGACCGACCACAACCGCGCGGTTGCAGCCATTCTCTTTAATCGTTTTGCGGATTGGGCGAAACAGCTCGTTGACGGCAATCTCTTCCGGCTGGGCTGGGACTTCCCTGGCCTCCAGGTCGATGCCGATAAAATCCAGCGAGGCTTGTTCGACGTTGGATCCTGCGTACGGTTCGATGTGAAAATCGAACAGGCGGTCGGGCTGCAATAGCCCCTGTTCATCCATGCGCAGGGTAACCGCCGCAATTTCCAGGAGTGCATCGGTGGCGGGATTAAAGCCTCCGGTTTCCACGTCAATGACCACCGGAAGGAAGCCGCGAAAGCGTTGTCCGAGTGGCGAACTGCTGACTGTTTCTATTTCAGTGTCGGAAGCCACTACGCGCTCGTTTCTCCGTCGTTCGCAATGGACCAACGCAGAGTTTCCCCAGCCCCTAGGGGCGTTAATTGTTTTTCTCCAAGCGGCAGACTGGGAGGGATGGACCAGCTCTTCCGATACAATGTAATCGTGTCGGTATTTCGCGGCAGCCCATAAAAATCGGGGCCGAAGTGGCTGGCAAAGGCCTCCAACTTGTCGAGGGCGCCGGCGTCCTCGAACACTTGGGCATACATTTCCAAGGCGCAGTGTGCGGTGTAACAGCCGGCGCAACCGCAGGCAGCTTCCTTTTTGTCGGTGCTGTGGGGTGCCGAGTCGGTGCCCAGGAAGAACTTTGGATTGCCGCTGGTGGCCGCCTTAATGAGAGCCTCTTGGTGTTGCATACTTTTGAGGATTGGCAGGCAGTAATAGTGAGGCCGTATCCCGCCCGCCAGCAAGGCGTTGAGGTTGTACATCAGATGGTGCGCGGTGATGGTGGCTCCTACTTGGGGACCGACTGCTTCGATAAATTGGGCCGCATCGCCGGTGGAAATATGTTCCAAAACAATTTTCAAGGCCGGGAACCGAGCCAGCAGCTTTTTTAGCACTCGATCAATGAACACCTGTTCCCGGTCGAAAATATCGATCTGCGGATCTGTTACCTCGCCGTGAATCAGGAGTGGCAGGCCAGCTTCTTCCATCGCTTCCAGCGCGGCATAACAGTGTTCAATGCGGGTGACACCGGAATCGGAATTGGTGGTGGCTCCGGCCGGGTAAAGTTTACCGGCAACGATGCCTTCCCGGACCGCCTGTTGGATGTCCTCCGGAGAGGTGTTATCGGTCAGGTAGAGCACCATCAGCGGCTGGAAGCGGCTGCCCTGGGGGCGAGCGGCTTCGATGCGGCGGCGGTAGGCGATGGCCTGCGCTGCATTGGTTACCGGCGGCACCAAATTGGGCATCACGATGGCCCGGCCGAAGTAGCGGGCGGCATCCGGTACGGTAAGCCCGAGTGCGGTGCCATCGCGCAGGTGGATGTGCCAGTCATCGGGGCGGGTTATGGTCAGGCTTTCGGTCATGTTCCTGAGGTCGTGTTGAGGTCGCCGAGCAGGGAAGGCGCATGCTACAGAAAAAGCCCATTAAAGCACAGGGCGGGGGCGCGAACTTTTGCCCTGAACAGTCCTTTAACGCTACAATCCGCCGCTAGCCATTCGGCACGTTTCAAACCTATTTTTCCCCCAGCGTCCTCGTCAGTGCGTTGGTATCGCCTTTATTTTGGGAGTACTTCATGTCGTCCATCAACAAAGTGGTTTTGGCCTATTCCGGCGGTCTGGATACCTCGGTCATTGTTAAATGGCTGCAGGAAACCTACCGGTGCGAGGTAGTTACCTTTACCGCCGACATCGGGCAGGGTGGGGAAGTGGAGCCGGCGCGCGCCAAGGCGGAAGCGCTGGGTGTGAAGGAAATCTATATCGACGACTTGCAGGAAGAATTTGTCAGAGACTTCGTTTTCCCCATGTTTCGCGGCAATGCCATTTACGAGGGAGAGTACCTGCTGGGCACCTCCATCGCACGCCCTCTCATTGCCAAGCGCTTGATCGAAATCGCCAACGAAACCGGCGCGGATGCCATTGCCCACGGAGCCACCGGCAAAGGCAATGATCAGGTTCGTTTCGAGCTGGGCGCTTATGCCCTGAAACCCGGCATTCAGGTTATCGCCCCTTGGCGTGAATGGGATCTGACCTCGCGCGAAACTTTGATGGCCTACTGCAAGCAGCACGCAATCCCGGTGGATTTTATCGTCAACAAGGGCTCCAGCAGCAAAAAGAAATCCCCCTACTCGATGGATGCCAATTTGCTGCACATTTCCTATGAAGGCGACAACCTGGAAGACCCCTGGAGCGAAGCTGAGGAGGACATGTGGCGTTGGTCCGTGTCCCCGGAAGCGGCGCCCGACAAACCCACTTATATTGAGCTGAGCTATCGGAATGGCGATATCGTCGCCATCGATGGCAAGCCCCTGTCCCCGGCCGAAGTATTGCGCTACCTCAACCAGGTTGCGGGTGAGAATGGTATCGGCCGCCTGGACATCGTGGAAAACCGCTACGTGGGGATGAAATCCCGCGGTTGTTACGAAACGCCCGGTGGCACGGTGATGCTAAAGGCGCATCGTGCCATCGAATCCATTACCCTGGACCGCGAAGTCGCCCACCTGAAAGACAGCTTGATGCCGAAGTATGCCGAGTTGATTTACAACGGCTACTGGTGGAGCCCGGAGCGACGTATGCTACAAACTGCCATCGATGAGTCCCAGCAGGTTGTCAACGGCGACGTGCGGTTGAAGCTTTATAAAGGCAACGTGATCGTCGCCGGGCGCCGCTCCGACGACAGTCTGTTCGACAGTAACATTGCCACCTTTGAGGACGATGCAGGCGCCTATGACCAGAAGGATGCCGCCGGCTTCATTAAGCTCAACGCCTTGCGTATGCGGATAGCCGCCAATAAGGGGCGCAGTCCGCTCAAGTAGCTATAGATCGTGACCGTTTTATTTTTATCGGTCATTTGGTGGTGCGGCGCTGCCCCGGTTCTGTCCCAGCCGGTCAATAGCGCTGCTGGCTGGCGTCACGTGGAAGTGAGTACCGAAGTATGATTTAATCGGCCGGTCGCGGGGCGGCACCCATAAAAACCAACAAAGCACGGCCTTTTGCTCGTTGCCAGATATCTTGTCAATCAATAACTTTCATCAACAATAACCGGAAACGAATGAGTAAGCTGCTCGTTAGGACTCAGATTACCATTGCCCGGCACCGCACTTGGGCATCTGTTAGTGACGACCGGCACACTCCGCCTGTGCCCCCACGGTCGGCAATCTGCCGGCAAAATTCCGCGTTCGATGATTAATCACCCCTCGGTAATAACCGGCTGCGCGCATGCTGTCTGTTTTATCGAACAGCCGATGGAGATAATAAGATGAGTGCTAGTCAAGTTGAGGCCGAGTCCGCGAATCCGGCGGACGAGGAAAAGCTTCCCTACCCGAAGGAATTTTACGCCTGGTACGTCGTACTGATCTTGATGATCGTGTACATCTTTTCCTTCATGGACCGCCAGATTCTTGCGCTGCTGGTGGGACCCATCAAGGCCGATTTGGATATCAGCGATACCCAAATGAGTTTGCTGATGGGTTTTAGCTTCGCGATCTTTTATACAATCTTCGGTATTCCCATCGCCCGGTTGGCGGATAGCAAAAACCGCGTGGGCATTATCGCTATCGGCCTTGCCACTTGGAGCATGTTTACGGCCCTGTGCGGTATGAGTTCAAAGTTCTGGACGCTGGCACTTGCCCGGATGGGCGTGGGGGTCGGTGAGGCTGCATTGTCGCCATCGGCGTATTCACTAATCACTGATTACTTTCGTCCACATCGCCAGGCTCTGGCCATCAGCATCTACGGTGCGGGCATTTATATCGGTTCGGGGCTCGCGTATGTGTTGGGCGGCTACGTGGTCGGTTTTACCGCCGGTGCGGAAACCGTAGCCCTGCCGGTGGTGGGCGATGTAAAACCCTGGCAGTCGGTATTTTTCATGATCGGTGTTCCCGGTTTATTATTTACCGTGGCCCTGCTCACGGTGAGAGAACCTGTACGCCGGGGATTGAAGAAAACCGGTGCCGCGGCCAAGGCGGTCTCGGTGCCGATCAAGGAAGTCATCGGTTATATTACCGCTAACTGG
>JBBDIU010000130.1:0-14398 GCA_040880205.1 Cellvibrionaceae bacterium | reverse complement strand
AGACGTGAGACGTGAGACGTGAGACGTGAGACGTGAGACGTGAGACGTGAGACGATCAGTATTGAAGTGTCGGGCTCGTAGGCTGTCAACTGACATATTGAAATTAGAGAGCGAAAATGGGTGATTTGATTACGTTTATTGGTGGCGGCAATATGGCGAATAGCATCGTCGGTGGGTTGGTCGCCAAGGGCTTTGCTCCAGAAACAATTCTCGCTTGCGATCCGGTGCGGGAAAATCTCGACAAGCTGAAAAACGCGTACCATATAAAAATTTCCGCCGACAACGCCAGCGGCGCCCAGCAGGCGGATACGCTAGTGTTGGCGGTAAAGCCGCAAATCATGCAAAGTGTGTGTGAAGACCTGCGCGATCACATTGCTCACAAGCCCTTGATTATTTCCATTGCCGCCGGCATTCCAGTGCATAAACTGAGCGAGTGGCTGGGTGGAAATTTGGCGATTATTCGCTGCATGCCCAACACACCGGCGCTGGTGCAGGCGGGGGCCAGCGGTTTGTATGCCAATGCGCTGGTGAGCGCCGAGCAAAAAGCACTCGCCGAGCGCATTCTTGCGGCGGTGGGAATTGTCGAGTGGCTAGATGACGAAGCGCTGATCGACGCGGTTACCGCCATTTCGGGCAGCGGCCCGGCCTATTTCTTTTTGTTCATGTAAGCGATGATTGCCGCCGGAACAGACCAGGGACTCAGCCCGGAAGCCGCCAACAATCTGGCCATTCAAACCTGCCTGGGCGCGGGCCTGCTGGCCAGGGACAGCGACGTGGACGTCGCCGAATTGCGCCGCCGAGTCAGCTCGCCGGGCGGCACAACCCTCAAGGCCATCGAATCCTTCGAACAGAACAATTTGCATGGGATTGTGGCCGAAGCGATGCGTGCTTGCGCCGCGCGTGCCGAAGAAATGGCCAAGGAACAATAGAACTCCCCGAATAAAATCACTTCAAACACGAGGCAGCCAAAACAATGAACGTAGGTGGTGGACTCCAGTTTCTCTTTACAACATTATTTAATTTGTATCTGTACATCGTCATTGCCAGGTTTGTGCTGCAATTGGCCAGGGCCGATTTCTACAACCCCGTCTCGCAGCTGATTGCCAAAATTACCTCACCGCTTTTAAGGCCCTTACGCAAGGTTATTCCCGGGTTTGGCGGCATTGATATCGCCTGTATGGTGCTTTTCCTGGGGCTGGTATTGCTGAAAATTTTCCTCATCGGGATACTGTTTGGCCAAAGTCAGGTACTGGGGCCGCAAATCGTTGTTTACACACTCTTCTCGGCGGCAAGCACCATCATCAATTTTTTCATCGCGGTAATATTTATTTCGGTAATCCTGAGCTGGATCGCACCCCCGGGACACCCGCTGGGCGATATCCTCCGGCAAATGGCGGAGCCCGTGTTGGGTCCCGCGCGACGGATTCTGCCGCCCATGGGAGGCCTGGATTTCTCTCCCATGATCGTATTGTTGCTGCTGTATTTTGTGAAAGTCACCTTCGGGCTGTGACCGCGGGGTGGCCCATTATCGGTGGCAAGGTTCAACTTTGGTGCTGCACTGCCACCTACAACCGGGTGCCAGCAACGACGAAATAACTGGCATACACGGCGAGCGCCTTAAAATCCGGGTCAGTGCGGCGCCGACGGGCGGCAAGGCCAACGACCAGCTAATTCGCTTTCTGAGCCGCGAGTTCGGTGTCGGCAAGGCCAGTGTCCAGATCCAACGCGGTTTGACCGGTCGTCAGAAAACCGTGGCGATCGTCGCTCCCCGAAAATTGCCGCCCACAGCGGAGTTATTCAAAGGCTCCCTAGGGTCCTGTGACTGAGGTAACAGTAGCGGACCTCGCACAGCTCGTGCCAGCAGTCGGAAGCGCGAGGGAATGACTTCCCAGAGAGCTATAATTCAGTTTTAATGGCCGGGTTCGCGGTCGCGGCGATAACTCAATAAGCGCCCGGCACCGCGGTCGGCAATAGCCGGTTATGCGGGCATTTCGACCCCCCGGAACCATCGCAACAAGGCAGACCAATGGATGTGAGATCGCTATATCGCCAGATGGCGAGCTACGATCGCTGGAAGACCGAGCTTCAGGCGCAGCTACTCGCGTTTCAGGCGTGGTTCCGCAACCATCGGATCAGGAGCCAGGAAGCGCAAAACACCCTCAAACATGCCATTGCCCTGCTGGCGGACAATCACTTCACCCTAGCCTGCGTCGGCGAGTTTTCCCGGGGCAAGACCGAATTGATCAACGCCCTGCTGTATTCCGAGTACGGCCAGCGCCTGCTACCCTCGCGTCCCGGTCGTACCACCATGTGCCCTACAGAAATTTTCTACGACTCACGCAACGAGCGGTGCTGCGTGCGCCTGCTGCCCATTGAAACCCGGCGTACCGCCACCAGCATGGAGAGCTTTCGGCGCATTCCGGAAAAATGGGTTCGCATTGACTTCGATCCGCGCAACCCCAAGCAAGTTAGTCAGGCGGTCTCGCAAATCTCCGCTACCAAAGCGGTCAGCGAACGGGAAGCCCGGCAAATGGGGTTCGACAATCGCTTGCTGACCCGGTATCCCGACGATAAAGGCATGGTGGAGGTCCCGGTTTGGCGGCACGCGCTGATAAACCTGGATCATGCCCTGTTGCGGCAGGGCTTGCGGATTATCGATACACCCGGGCTCAACGCGCTGGGCAACGAACCGGAACTGACCCTGAACACCCTGCCCAAGGCCCACGCGGTGATCTTCTTGCTGGCCGCCGACGCCGGCGTGAGTGCCAGCGACATGGCCATCTGGAACGAACATATCGAAGTGCTGCGCGAGAATCAGGGCATTGCGGTGCTGGTACTGCTGAACAAGATCGACACCCTGTGGAATGACTTGCACTCCCAGGAGGAGGTGGCGCGCTCGATCCGCGAAGTGCGCGAAACCACCGCCCGGCAACTTAAGCTGCCCATCGAACACGTGGTGCCGATTTCCGCAAAGGAAGGCTTGCTGGCAAAAGCATCGCAGGACAAACCCCGCCTGTTGCGCAGCAGCCTGCTGAAGATGGAAATGTTGTTGGCGGAACGCATCGTCGACAACCAACGGGTGATCGTCAACCACCGGGCGATTGGCGATGTGGTCACCATCGCCAACAATACCTACCGGGTACTGAAGCGCCGCACCGACGAGTGCAAGCACGAACTGGCCGCGCTGGTGGCCAGCACCAGTAACGACGCCAAACTGAAGACCCTGGAAAAGCTGCGCCGCAATATCAAGGAAGCCCACACCGGTTACCACAAGCAGGCGTTGTCGCTGCGCTCCAGCCAGCGGCTGCTGGAGCGGCAACGGACCGCCTTGCTCGCGCCAGTCAGTTCAGTATTGCTGGAACAACTGATCAGCAACACCACCGACAAGCTCAATCAGAGTTGGACCACCGTGGGCTTGTCCAAGTGCATTGCGGAATTCTTTCAGATTCTGGAAGCCAATATCAGCAATATGGCCCGCGAGGCGCAGCGGGCCAACAAAGTGCTGGCGGGCATTTACGAGAGACCGGAACACGGCGAAGCGGGCAAGGACGCGCTGGAACGGCACCTGTTCAGCGTCAGCCCCTACCAGCGGCAATTAAAGCAACTGAAATACCAGGCCAATCAGTTCCGGCTGTCCCTGGACACGCTGTTTGCCAGCAAAAGCAAAGTGATCGAACGCTTCGTGCAATCCCTGGTACGGGAGGTGCGCTCGCTTTACACCAAGTTGGACCAGGACGTGGGTCACTGGGTCAACGACGCACTGACCCCTTTAACCCACCACAATCTGTACCAGAAGCAATTACTGGAACGTCACATGATGCGGCTCACCAACTTGAACAATGAAAACCGCGGGGTGGATTTCCAACTACAGGAACTGCGTTCCAACATCGCCATCCAGGAACAAGCGCTGACTAAACTCAGCGGTATCCTGGAACAAATCAACGCCTGCACACCGGACCGCCTGGGGAAGGCCCATAATGTGGTTAGCCTGGACGCGGCGCGCCGGGCGGGAAAGGCGGCGCTTAGCGGCTGAGTTTTTCTTCCCGGTTTTACCTCTCCGTAAAATGCCATCGCTTGCCAGCAAAAAATCTAAGAGCCACAATGGTCGCAAAGGCCTTGTCTCGGCCGTTAAACCCTCGCCAACATTAACCAGCAGCCCAGCATGATGAAAAAACTTCTATCAATCCCAACCTTCTCGGTCCTGCTGCTCGCCCAACTGGTTTGCGCCCAGATCGAGAGCAATCCCGCCCAGGGCTACACGCGTTTCAGCGACCACACGGTTTACCACAGCGTGTTCAACAGCACCATGGTAAAACCGGACGTTGCCAACCTGCATCGGATCACCCGCGGCAAGGATCGGATGCTGGTGAACGTCGCGCTGGTAACCAATGGCAGTACCGACGGAGGGCTATCCGCCCGGGTCAGTGGCAGCGCCACCAACCTGATGCAACAAAAAAAGGAATTGGCCTTCAAGGCAATTGTCGAAGGCGACGTTACCTATTATCTGGCTCCGCTGCGGATTACCAACGAGGAGATAATGCATTTTGCTCTCGAAGTCACACCGGAAGGCGCTGCCGAACCCTACACTGTAAAATTTTCAAAGAAGCTCTATGTCGACCAATAACGTGCCCCGGGACAAACCACAAATTGTTGTTGCCAGTAACAACGGCGGCAAGCTTCGGGAGTTTCAGCAGCTGCTCAAAGAGCTGCCGCTCGAACTCTGCCCGCAATCCGATTTCGGCATCACTCCGGCGGAGGAAACCGGCCTGTCCTTTGTGGAGAACGCCATTCTCAAGGCGCGCCACGCCTGCAAGCAATCGGGCCTGCCCGCCATCGCCGACGATTCCGGATTGGCGGTGGACGCATTACGCGGCGCCCCGGGCATTTATTCCGCGCGCTATTCCGGCACCAACGACGATGAAGCCAACAATCGCCTGTTGCTGGAAAATCTGAAAAGCGTCCCGGAAACCCAGCGCGGCGCCCGCTTTCATTGCGCCCTGGCTTATATGCGCTACGAGGAGGATCCCTGCCCGATAATCTGCCAGGCGTCCTGGGAAGGGCAGATACTTTTCGCGCCCCAAGGCGAAAACGGCTTCGGCTACGATCCCTTGTTTTATCTGCCTTTAAGCGGCTGCAGCTCCGCCGAACTGCCGCCGGAACAGAAAAATCGTATCAGCCACCGGGGCCAAGCCATGCGGAAGCTGCTGCGGGAGTTGACCGCCTGATAGTTACCGCACGCCGGGAGCAAAGCTTTACGCGCCAAGGGCTTTGCGCTACTGTCGGCACTCACCGATAAATTAGTGGGACGACTCCTTCCATGGACACCCATGCACCGGTAACCCAGCTTCTTGCCTCCTGGCAATCCGGCGATGAAAAAGCGCTGGAACAGCTGACGCCCGTTATTTACGAGACCTTGCGTCGCCTGAGTGCCAGACATATTGGCAAGGAACACAATCCCACGATTCAAGCCACGGAGCTGGTTCACGAAGCCTTTCTGGACCTGGTAAAGGTGGAAATTGACTGGCAGGATCGCGCCCATTTTTTCGCGGTTGCGTCGCGCTTGATGCGGCGCTTGTTGATTGATCGGGCTCGAGCCCGGCTGCGGAAAAAACGTGGGGGCGATCTGCAATTGACCACACTCGATATTGATCAACTGCCGCAATCACAGACCGAACACAAGGTGCTGGAGCTGGATGAAGCTCTCAATCGGCTGCTGGCAATTGACAAGCGCAAGGCCGAAGCCCTGGAGCTGCACTTCTTTGGCGGTATGACTTACCCGGAAATCGCAACGGCACTAAATATTTCCGAGGCGACTGTGGATCGCGATCTGCGCTTTGCCAAAGCCTGGATACGCAAGGAATTGACCGAACCCGAGTAATCGAAATGGCATTCGCGCCCTTGTCGCCACACCATCAAGAGACTTCACACTGATTTAATACTGAATACTGCTCGAGACATCTTCCAGCTTTGGCAAACTGCCGTCCCGTCGCCGTTCCTCCACGTCGCATTCCCGCAACTCCCTAATAAAAATGTCGCGGTATTCGTTTAGCTTTAATTCATTGGGATGACCGCGAAAGTCGTATATCACCGCCACCAGATTTTCCACGTTGTGGGGCTTGTAGAACAGCTGATGGGTGAGATAGGACTGAAACAGGTCCCAGCGCTTTACCAAACTCTTGTGGAAATCGTTCTCTACCGTCGTATTTTTCAACGGTGGCTTGAGATGAATGCGAAACACGTTGCGCGTCGGCCCCGCTTGAGCGAAGCCAGCGTGATCGGCGGCGTGGGCAACGGTGAGCGTCCAGAGGCATAAAGTCACCGTGTCTATCAACAATTGGCGATTGGGGTTGACCACCTTGACGCCTTTTTCCCACGGCAGCAGTTGCTCCCGCTTGGGAAAGCCTGGCACCCACTCGGCGATTGACTCGGCCCATAGTGCAATGAATTCCCAGTTACGCCGCGCACCGGAGTTGTCGTCGCAATCGTATTGCGCTGGCAGCGTGTCCTCGATCACGGACGTGATGAATTTGTGAAAAATGGCATAATTCTTTTGCAGGTAGATACCAAAGCTACTTTTTGGGTAACTGGGTTTGGGACTGAACCAATATTCGGGGAAGGCATTGGGCTTGCCGGGACGGCCCACATACGCGTCCGGGATCAGCCGGCGAGTATACTTTCCTTCCGCCGTGAATGGCGAATAAATTACCCAATTGGTTCGGCTTAGCAGTGAATACTTGCCTTCCAACACGGAATTATCGACCGCGAGCGACAGACGAAAATGGGGAATCAGTAATCGGAACAAGAGGTGTTGGGTTGGCAGTATCGACTTGGTGATCGCGTTGATTGAATCGAAGGGGAAATGCAGCTTTCCGTGCTCTGTCATGTTCACTCGATGCACGGCCCCTTGCAGGGCGAAGTACTTGGCCAACTCCCAGCGATTTTGCTGTTCGTCCTCGGGAGTCAAGGTGTCGGCGGTGCTCGTAATTTTTTTGTACTGTTCGTCCACCTGGTAAATGTGGATGGCCAATGCCCGATAGCGCGGGATTGGGTCATCGGGCTTGTCGACCTTGAACAACACAATGGTTGCCGCGGCATAGGTGTCGGGGTAGGTTTTGTTGCAGATCCACTCCATGCAACTGAAATCAGCTTTCTGGTATTCCCTCGGATCGTCGTTTACGGCTGGTACCTTGTCCTTGAACAGCGCCAAGTCACCTTTATCCAAGGGACACAAAAACTTGCTGTACATGCCGTGACTGAGATGGGCGCTGAAGGTTTCGTCGGCGAAATCCGCGTAGCGCCCGCCCGATCTGAAATAGGCCCACCACAATCCCGGCAAAAAGCGGGAGGCAATGATCCACAAATACTTCAGTGAAACGTTTTTCTTCCAGTCCTTTAACTCTTCCTTGGGCAGATTGCAGACCTCGGCATATTCAGACAAGGGTCTGCCGGGTGCGGGAGTTGGCCAGGGGCCGAAGCTGCCGTAGAGCAGTTCCGTTTGGTAGTCCACTACATCCCTGCGAAAATAATTCCATTTTGGGTTGCCTCGCGGACCCGTTTCACCGCCGTGAATGCCGTCTTCGTGCATACATCACCCCGCTATTAAATTTGGTCGATACTGCTGTATCGGATTAATTGTTATTCGTTGCCGGGAATTGCGCCGCCACCAAGTCGAGTACCGGCTGACTGAGTAATTCCCCACTTTTTTCAACTTGCCGCAGTCCCTCGTCGAGGGCAATTTTTGCCTGCGCTATGTCGCCAAGTTTCAAATAGGACATGGCCAGCATGGCGGACCAGCTTGCCAGGAATATTCCCGCGCCCATGGATTTATAGGGGAGGATGCTGGCTTGCAAGGCAGCGATGCCCTGTTCAGTCTGGTCGGTGGCGAACAGCAGAATACTTTCCTGAATGGCACCGAGCAGCTGAAACACGTGAATGCCGTGCTCCGCGCACAGTTGTTTGTTCTCGACAATAAGCCGCTGCGCTTGCCGCACTTGTTTCTGGCGAATATGGATGTGCACGGCAAATCCCAACGCGTAGGCCAGGGAAAAGGGATGGCGGCTTGCCCGACCCAATTCCACCGATCGGCCGCTCAGGGATAGCGCGCGCGCTCCCTCCCCCAGGCTCTCGGCGGCGATGGCGTAAAAGCTATACACTACCACGGCCGGATCCTGCCCGAATTGGTGGATGTGACGCTGCCCCATGTCCGGTGAGTACAAGCCCAGCGAACGATCGAAGTCTTCAATGGCAAGCTTGGGCTGGCCCATAAACAACGCACTAATTCCCCGCGCCATACAGGCCTCCACGCGAAAATCCGGCGAATCATACTGCTCGGCAATGGCGAGCATTCGTTCGGCGAGCTGGATTGCCGAGGTATGTTCCGCGCGCACGCAATAAAATGCCCACAATCCCACCATGGCGGGAAATACACGTTCGGTTTGTCGCAGCTGTTCGCCTAGTTCCAGCGCGCGCGCATGGGGTCTGCCGGTGGCTTCGTTGGCGTTGCGCTTGGCGGCCATAAGGGCGGAGCCGAGAATTAATTGCAGGGCAAGCTCCTGTTCCGATTTTGTCTTTCTTTGCGCTTTTCTTTTGTCCTTTCCTTGCGCCTTTCCTTTCTCATTGTCTTTCGCCCGCTCCTGGCGATTATCCGTCAGGCCACGGTGGCATAAGCGAATGGTTTCCACAACAGCATGGCGATCGCGGGCATTAGTGGCGGCAATTGTCCACCACTGCACGGATCGATCAAATTGTTGCGCTTTGGAAAAATGATGGGCAACGCTTTCGGCAAGCTGGTTCTCTCCAGCTTCAGCCTGCACCGACAGCAATCGGCCAATATCCTGGTGAAGGGATTTTTGCAGAGCGGGGGTCATGGAGCTATACAGCGCATCGCGTATCAAGGCGTGTTTAAACGTGTACTGGGTATCCCCCGAGCGAAAAATAATATCCGCTTCAGTGAGCGCCGCCAAATGATGCGACACGCTAGCGGCTGCGTCGGCCAGCAGGTCCCGCAACGGGGACTCATCGAAAACCCGGCCCGCCACGGCCGCCGCCTGGGCAACAACTTTGGCACCACCGAGGTAGTCCAGTCGCGAATGCAAGACATCTTCCAAACTATCTGGAATGCGTTCATCCATGTATGGTCCAGCTTCCCTGTCAGGCGACGCGCTCGCCGGTAGCTGGCCCAGCAGCATGTTGGTGTATTCTTCGACAAACAGAGGATTGCCGGCCGTTTTATCCAGTACCAGGTCTTCGAGCGACGGCGGCAAACGGCGATCTTTCGACAAGGCATGAATGATGTCCCGGGAATCCGCGCGGCCCAACTTGTTGAGGGCCAACTGCGTGAGTTGACTGTGCGCCCGCCACCGAGCGAACAATTCCGGTCTGCCGCTAAGCACCATCATGACTGGCCCCGCCAGCGGTCGCGACAGCAGCCTGTCCAACCATTGGATGGTGCTCGCGTCGGCCCAGTGCAGATCTTCAACCACAAACAACAGGCTGGTCCGACTTGCCAATTGGGTGACTACCCGCTCGAGCAAGCGATAACTTTTGTTCTTCAGCGACTCCGCGGTTTCACGCACACCGAGGGACGAATTGCCTACCACACCCAACAACCACCCCAAGGTCTGGCTGCTGTCTGAATCGGTTATTCCCAGCGTTGCCAACCATTGGTCGAGGAACTCGGCTGGCTCGGGTTCCTCCCCAGTGCGGCTATTGATCAATTGTTTAATGCAGGCGACGATGGGATACAGCGCCGTGTCCTGTTGATGCGGATCGCACCAACATTCCACAATTTGATGCGGTTCCTCTTGATGCGGTTCCTTGGTGGCAATCGAGCGCTTTAACTCGTGGATTAATCGTGTCTTGCCCATGCCGGCATCGCCGGTAATCATTACCGTGCGCGTTTCCCCTTCGCTGGCATCCCGCCAGGCGGATTCCAGCAGCCCCAGCTCGTGATAGCGGCCCATCAGCTGACTGCCGTAATGCCAGGTGGAAGAAAATACCTGCAAATCCCGAACGTCATCGAGCTCGTAAAACCCTTCACCAAGGTTCGGATCGAGCCGCAATTGGGCGGAATCCGGCAATGAGCGGCGCAGACGCTTGGCGGCTGATTCGCTCAACAGCACGCTGGCGGCCGAGTGGCTTCGCAACAGGGGTTCGAGGCTGGCCGCAATATCGCCCGACAGTTTTCGCCGGCCGCCGAGATGGTCGTTACTGATCACCACGGGGGCGTTATGCAGCGCGATTCGACGCACCGCCGAGCCGGATTGCGACGCGCCGCCGTACAGTTGCATCAACAGGAGGGCACAGCCGAGGGCGCTGTCCGCCGCACCCTCGCCAAGCGCTGGAAATCCGAAATAGGCGAATAGCTGGTCGCCGTCGCGCACTTTGCCGCCGTGCTTTTTTATCTGTTTCTTAATCGCTTCCCGAGTCCGCTGATCGCCACTACCGGGGCAAAAATCAATCCCCATGGCAATAACCTTTCGGTACTCGCTAAGCGTCAAGCTCGCCGTACCGGTCTTGGTGCCGTCTGGTTCCGCGGCCGCGGCTCGACTGGGCAAAGTATCCAGTTGGGCCGATTGTTCCAGGCTGCGCTCGAGAGCCTTCAACTCATTGGCCACTAACTCGGTGCTGTAAAAGCGACGCTGTCTGTCCACGCTCAAGCAACGGGCGATGATCTGGTTAAAGCGCGCTTGCTCGGGCAGGTCCTCGGTCAAACCGGGCAGTTCGCGGTTGAACAGCTGATACATGATTTCCGCGGGACTGTCGCCGCTGTATAGGCGCTTTCCAGTGAGCATTTCATACAGCAAAACCCCCAGGGACCAGATATCAGTGCGCTGGTCGATGATCGCTCCGCTAAATTGCTCGGGCGACATATACGCAAAGGTACCGATAATCTGGCCGGTTTGGGAAATGTCCTTGCCCGCTATTTTGGCGATACCGAAATCAACCAGCTGTACATGCAGCGCCTCGCTCACAATCACATTGGCGGGCTTAAGATCGCGGTGCACAATGCCCTTGGCGTGAGCACTGCCCAGTGCACCACAGAGCTGTATTGATATTCCCAGCACCTGCTCCAGCGACAGCTGGTTGGCGGCAATCAGCGCTGCCAGGTCTTGCCCCTCGCAAAAGGCCGTAACAATATAAAGCTGGCCATCATCGCTCTCTCCAATTTCGTATACACCGCAGACATTGGGATGATTAAGGCTTGCAGCGGCGGTTGCCTCCTGAACGAAGCGTTCCTTATCCGTCGGATTCGCCGCCCTGATTGAGGACAGGAATTTAATCGCCACGATGCGCTGGAGCTTTTCGTCATAGGCCTTGTAAACCACCCCCATCCCACCCTGTCCCAAGCGCTCCAGCAGGCGGTAATGCCTGACAGATTTCAGATCCGGTTCATTGATAAGCGGGTAGAGCTTTTCGGACAAGGTGGAAAGAAAGTTTTCGGAATCGCGGTCCGCCTCCAGCAGGGCGACAATCTGCTGCCGCAGACCGGAGTTGTCGCCGCAGCAACTTTCCACGTAGGCAATACGGGACTTGGCGCTGTGTTTCAGCGCCTGGTTGAAAATGCTCTCTACTCGATTCCAGTCGTCCATTGGCCTGAGGATTTTGTTATTGTAAAAACAACCCGATGGATGATAGACACATCCAACCGGGCCTGACAACCACTTTCAGGCATTCGAAAGATTTAATCGTTGTAGTGAGGGGATTGGTCCGCGATTGTCGCTATGGCAGCAATGGGGACATCTGCGCTCGGGAATCTGGCTAAATTTGGCGATGCTCGTGTCCGTCGTAGAGCGATGAACGCAGCATTCGCATAACTCTCGTACTATGCGTACCGTATCAGTTTATTGAACTCCGTTGTACTTATTGAATTTGATTGGAGTAGACAGGCTTGGCGGTGGCGTACAGGTTGGCGATGATGAGTAATTCGTTAAACGTCTCTTTGGCGATAAGACCACCTCTCAACAATCTGTCTCAACGCCTTCAGTTACGCGGCCGTTAGATTGTCCTGCTCACCCTTCGGATAGGTGTGGATCATGCAGATATGCGCGTCGCCCACCATCCACTACGACATTCGGAGCTGGTTTGGCATTCACTGTTTTTCGTGGTTAAGAGTGTCCTGTATGCACTAATCGTCCGTAGCGCTTACTCTATTCCTTCTCGTATCGAGTTAAGAATCTAATCACGCATATATAATACAACAAGAATGTGGCTACCAATCCTGCTAATAAGCTAGCTAGTACTACCAAACGGTCGTCATTTCTTGGGAAATTATTAATGACGTAGTTAGAGGCCGTCATACATAGAGTCATAAACGTAATTACGCCCACAATCAATAACATCTTGGTCTTATTGTCGGCCTTTAGCTTTAACCCACACTTTCGACAATTTGCCTTTAAAAACAAATTGGATTTCAATTGCTGATCGCAACCGGGGCATCTGGAATGTATCGCCATAACGGTCTCCTATATCAAAAACTTGCTCGGCAATCTCACTCTTCGCAATCTTCTTCTTCCTCTAATTCATTTGCACATAATGCATTTACTAGTGCAAATAGGGGACCGGTAGAAGTCGTGACAGCTGCAGCAGCCAAACTGCTTCCACGAAGCACCAACGCAACGGACCCGCCTGTGGCAAACATGCTTGCTATTAATACCTGTTGCTGGCATGTTTCAAAATCGCTCCTGTTACCTCTGACATTGCTTCTACTTCCGCTACTTCTTCTACCATTTCCTTGGTTTCTTAAGCCAAAGGGATCGATATAAATGAGCGGGTTATTCAGAGCATAACCGTAAGTATTAATCCCGCCTTCCAACCCAATCGGATCAGACTGGATGTACCGCCCAGTACTCGGATCATAATCCCTAAAGTAGTTGTAATGCAGCCCTGTCTCTTCGTCAAAATACTGGCCCGGAAAGCGTAAATTACTTGTGATTTCCTCCACCACCATATCCGCTTTGCCAAAGGGTGTGTAACTCGCCTGCCAAACGATCTGTTGTGCGGCGTCGGTCAGCAGTTGCGGTGTATCCAGATGGTCATTGTGATAGTAGTAAACTTCGCCGTAGCATGGAGGTTGCCTTCCGCCCCGATGTTGTCAAGGAGCTTCCCGCTGACTACACGGGACTCCTCCTTGACAACACCTCCGCTACAGGCAGGCGTTTATCATCGGCCTATGGCAAGGGCTGCGCGATATTTGGAGAATTTATGGAAGAAATACTAAAACCCGCTAGATTTCACAGGAGCGCCCATATATGTCCCTTAATCCTCCAGACCCGTCCCTATTACTCCCTCTAGCAAATTTAATTCGTAACGGTCGTGCCATGCCGCGCAGAACAGCTTTCTATTAGAGGATTCATATTTCAAGAGCTGACCCCAGGATCTTAGAGGATGCCAGTGTCCTCTGTGTCTTCCTTACCTAGCTTTTCTAATAAACCAAATAAATGGAATAGTGAGTGCTAGTACGGCTACCAGGACTGATATGATTGCGAGAATAGAAAATCCGAAATTCTGATAAGTCCGGCGCAACATTACCAAACAGAACACAAAAATATAAAGCAGTACGGAGTAACATGAGTATCTGAACGGCAATAATGTAGATTGCCTGTCAAGATTTAGCCTAAAGGTAGTAATCAAAAAAACAAGGGCCAATAACAATTGGACAACAATAAATATTACTAAGGATCTTTCAACATTACCGCTATTTGAAAGCAACTCTAGCATAGAAACCAGTGGCCCTATTAGTAAAAATATTCCAAGAACAATCGCGACTTTTTTGAATTTCATAATATCATTGCTCGCAAGCCTCGTCACAGTCGATTTGTTTTTCCCAAATTAAATTAGCTTTTCCTGCAAGCTCTGCAGCACCAATAGCGAGCCCCCAATTGCCTCCCGTCAAATTTCCGCTGACGCCACCTCGGGTAACGCCTCCATTAATGCTAGCCCTTCCAAGGCTTCCGCCGACAATAGGCGTAACTCCTGCTCCTACTTCGACATAATTTCCATCAAAGACATCCGCTGAGGGCGTTTCGTTATTATCAATAAATTCGTTATCACTGCTGCTACTCGCGTCGAACTCGATGCCAAAGCTTGGTCCTACTATACCCACATCCCATCTTGCAATTGTCTTTTCCCCGTTAATGCACTCTGACTCACAGAAATAAAAGATCTTCCCAAAAGTAAGAACTAGTGGGCTGACAGTGAGGTTCAATCTGGTGCACTTCCAGGTCGCTAACCCAAATGGGTCTGTGTACCGTATAGGGTTCTGCAGAGCATACCCATAAGTATTAATCCCACCTTCCAACCCAATCGGATCAGACTGGATATACCTCCCGGTGCTCGGGTCGTAGTCCCTAAAGTAGTTGTAATGCAGCCCCGTTTCGCTATCAAAATACTGTCCCGG
>JBBDIU010000129.1:0-14402 GCA_040880205.1 Cellvibrionaceae bacterium | reverse complement strand
GATGTACATTCAGCGATACCCGGCTTTCCGGTTGTTCTCGATGCAGGCGCGCGACGTCCGCCGCGGCGGGTACCCGGGTGGCTATTCCATCGCGCAGGTCGTAGCGGCGCAACAGGAACTTGGCGGCATGCTTGAACGGCCCGGCACCGTGCTTAAACAGCGGCTTGTCCCCTAGGGCCACATGCACCGCCACTTCGTGGTTGGACATCCCATCGACTTGTTCAAACTGATAGGAATGGGATTGCGACATGCGGGAATTCACCTCAATAATGCTCAGCCTGTCCCGGTCCTGGTCCCAGAAAAATTCAATATTGAAACAGCCGTTGTCGAACTCCATTTGCTGCATCACCTTGGCGACAATCGCTCCGGCACGTTTATGCACGTCGCGTGGCGCCCGGGACGGGTACTCGTAGCGTTGGAAACTTTTGCCATTCTCCGCCCGTACCATGTCAAACATGCCGTGAATGTGGCACTCCCCGTTCTGTATGTAGCCCTCCGGCGCAAACTCATGACCGCCGATCAACTCTTCCGCAATCAGGTAGTTGCCATCCACCCCGCCCAGTTCGGTTGGCACGTGTATTCTCTCCAGGAAGGTGTTGAATTCGTCGCCGATACGGCCAATTTTCTCCCGCGCCGCCTCGATTGCGCGGGTGAAATCACCCGCATTGTCGATGCGGAACCCCAGCAGTGAATTGTAGCCAGCAATAGGTTTCACCCAAAAAGGGTAGTCGAGTGTTACCTGCGACGCGGGGTCATCATCGAAGGGGTCGATTGCGCAGAAGCGCGGCGTTGCTTCCGGCACCGCATTTTGCTGTTCGACCCGGCTCCAGTACTTGTGCGAGCACTTCAGAATGGATGTCAGCGAGGGATAACGAAGCCCAAACTCTTCGGCCAGGATTGCGGCCATCGGATTCACCGGAAAATCCCAATGGCAGATAATCCCATGGATGGGGCCATCAAACTCCTTCAGAATAGTCCGCGCCCGCTCGAGCGTGGCATTAATATGAAAATCTTCCTGGTAAACCAGTTCACCTGAGTGCAGGAGTGGATGAAAGCGAAACCTGCCGGCGTCGGGTAGCGCGCGTAGATCCTTCTCGTGCTGTTCGTCGTAGCCGAACACAAAAATGTTCTTTGTGCGTCCCTCTCGCGCCAGTGTGCTTCTCCCTTTGACTGCCACCTAACCTTTCCCCCTTTACAACAGGCTTGTTGTGGAGCTGGTCAAATAAGGTGCAAATTTCCTTCCAATACCAGCTTGCGGATATGGCTGTGCCGATTGCGACCCCTGAGAAGCCGGTCTTGTCGCCACTCCACACTGCTGCGGGAATCCGTTCATGTCGGCGCTACTCGTCGTTTGACGAGCTTCAAGGTGTGAAATGTAGCTCCTTTGGCTTCACCTTGTTCAAAGTAAGTGCGGTCCGCCTCGGTTCACTGGACTGGTGGCCCGCCAAAAAATAAACTTGCACGCCGCTTGTAAAGTTTTCACGCCGATTCGACGCTTTCTTTAAAACAACGCGACTCCCCGATAAAGTTTTTGCTAACTTTGTGGACCCCTGATGTTAAACAACGACCAAAATGCGATCAAACTCGCAAAACCAGCCAGCAAGCCCCACTCAAAAAAATAATATCGAGTCGGCCCGAAAAATGCTTACACAGGAGATGAGGCACGGGCAAGAAGCAATGAATTGCCGGGAAGACTTGGCATAGCAATGGCATATAACTTGGTACAGCCACTGGTATAGCGTAGCCGCGATTGATAGAGCATAGTCACTGGTATGGCGAAGCGAAAAGAGAGGCATAGATTATGAACTGGGATCAAGTCGAAGGTAATTGGAAGCAGTTTCAAGGCAAAGCTAAAGCTCAGTGGGGCAAGCTTACCGACGATGACATGGATCGCATCCAAGGTAATCGCGATCAGTTGATAGGGAAAGTGCAGGAAGCATATGGTATCGGCAAGGACGAGGCAGAACGCCAAGTTGATGAATGGAATCGCAACGTAGCGTGATGTCGCCGAAGAGTGGTAAACGCAAGGACGCGGCTACCACGTAATTGGAAGGGACTGCCAGGTAAGGGACTACACAGCCAAGGAAAATGGCTTCGCAAGGATAGCGCAAGGATCTGCGCTATCCTTGCTATCTTTTTAGCTCGGAAGAACCGCATCCCACCCAATACTGCATTTCTAGCAATTGAAATTTCGCGTCGAATTACACTGCAATACAAGGATGCCGCGATCTTTGCTGTAGGAGCTAGCGCCGCGAAATTTGAATGCTGTGAGCGGTTTTGCTAAGGTAAGCCGAAGCTCACGCGCTGTGGCGGCATCGGTCGGCCTATGAAGCTGTTCGCATATTGACTGATCGTAAATAAAAATAGGCGCGTATTTGCGAACCAGGTATTTCGCACAGTGTCTACGTAGTGTCCAGGTAGGTAGTGTCTGGCTTTGAGAGATGGTTGGATGTGCCGCCAGGCACCGCCACAGCACAAGGCGAATCCGACACTCCGCGAGCCGATTTCAACGCTGGTAAGCGCATCGCTTTCTGCCAGTTCATTCACCTCGAAGCACCAAAAAACAGGGGTTTGTTATGACATTCAAGATTCCGGTTTCCTTATCACACACCTTGGTCGCCAGCTTGGTCACTACAGTTTTTAGCGGCATGGCGTTTGCGCAAGAGCCAGCGCAACCGGGATCCGCGCAAGGACAGGCGTCGATTGAACAAAAAGCGCAGCGTGTTCAGTCACAGCTGATCGAAATTCAACGTGAAGCACTGGAGGAAAATCCGGAGCTGCGCGATCAGGGCGAGGCGCTCGAAGCATTAATTACAGCAACGATGGAAGAGCAGGGCGCGACTCCGGAAGCGGATACGCAACGCCTGCAAGAGTGGCAGCAGCAGGCCCAATCGCCCGATGTCGACCAGGCCGAACGCCAGGAGATGGCCGCCGAGTTTCAGCAGCTACAGCAAGACTTGATACGCGCGCGCCAAATGGCGGCGGAGGATGAAGAAGTCCAAACCAAGCAGGCCGAGTTTCAAACCGCGATGCTGCAAGCGATGCAGGACCAGGATCCGCGAACCGAGGAGTTGCTGGCCGAAATGCGGGAAATTCAACTGCAACAACAACGTCAGTTACAACAGCAGTTTCAGCAGCAGGGTGAACAACAGTCGCAGGGTCAACAGCCCGCGCAATGACGTGTTCACCGGCGTTGGGCGACTGTGGCAATCGCCATTTGCTCGATTGGCGCCCCGTCATTCCGAGAGCAGGATTATAATTGCTCTTTAGCTTGCCCAGACAGACGCTACGACAGTGACTAATCCGGGAATAACGAAAAAGACCGGGAATAATGAAAAAAGGTAGCTCATTCAGAGCTACCTTTTTTTGTTTAAGCGACTCGTGTTTGTTCAAGCCACTTGGCGACGCAGGAACAGAAGTGGCGCCAACAATAGCAAGGTCCAGAACCCCAGTGCGCCACCACCGCTGCCGCCGCCGGATTTGGGGTAGGCCCGCGGACCGTTGAAGGCCGGCTGTTGCGCATCCTGCCGGTGGTCCCGCACGCCGGCGTCGGTTCGTTGCTGGCGTGCGGCATGTTCCTCGGCAACTCGCTTGGTGTTGTTGCGCTCGATGTTGTATTGCTGAAACACTTTATCGCGAACCACCAACATGGAAGTGTAATCCGTTACCAGCCCGTACTCCTTGGCAATATCCACAATCGCTTGCTTGGTGTCCGCATCTTCGCCCAGGTAGTCGATGCTCTGTTGCAAGTCTTCAATGGTGGCGAAGGCCCATAGTCGTTCAATCTCTGGATTTAATGTGGACTGCTCGGGAAAAGTCACCTGAGTGCTATAGGATTTTTTCTGTCCAGAAATTTTGCCGCTAATCTCAATGTCGGCACTGCCGCTCCCCCAATAGTGACCTAGGACGATGAGCTGTTGTCCGCGATAAAGACTGCCGATACGCGCGGGGCTTAGGTCCCTGACTTTCACTCCCTTGATTTTGACCTCCACATCGCGCAAGGCCTCGTGATTGAGCTTATCCGTTGCTAGCATCAACTGGCCAATAATATCGTCGCTGTTGGAAACACTCACCGCGAAGCCGTTGGAGATATTGGTCATGCCGTCCAGTAGCGGTCGATTCGCGCTGTTGCCCATGACGAAGGTAAACAGGCGCACGTCGTATTTTTCAAGCAAGGTGAGAAAGGCCTTCTTCTCGGTGACGCCCACGTTGGCAACGCCATCGGTGACCAGAATGATTGCGCTGGCGCGATCCGAATCCAGGCCTTTAATGCCTTTTTCCAGGCCGGCATACAGGTTGGTGCCTCCGTTAGGCTGGGTGGCCTCCAATTGTTGCAGGTAGTTTTGCACATTGGCTGGCGTCGCCGCCACATAGCCGCGGGTCAGTTCCCGGGCGCTATTGTTAAATAGCACCACGCGAAAGCGATCCTCCGGTTTGAGTTTGCTCAAGCCTTTATTCACGCCTTCCACCAGCGTGTGGTATTTGCCCTGCATCGAACCGGACAAATCGAGGACGAATACCCAATCCCTGCCAGCTTTAATGGGCGCGAGATCGTCACCGGGGGTAACCGTCAGCATGAAGGTGCCGCGACTGTCCCCCGGGCCTTTATGACTGACCATGTCAATACTTCCAGGCAAACCTGCTTGATGACGCCAATACACCACCAGATCTTGATCCAACCCTTTCACGACTTGCGGTGTCACGCTTTGTACCTGACCTTGCTCTTCCTGGGCTGCCGCGCCGCTGTGGTTGGCCAGCGACGCGCTCCATACTTGATCGGAAACGGCGGTGGTAATTGCCTGGGGTTGGTTGGGAAAGTGCAGGCCATCAATGGGATAGGACGAGCGAACCGTCATATCGAAACTGAACACGGCGCTTACCGCGTCGTTGTAGCTCCAGAAGGCCATGCGTTCCTCGTCCACCCCGCCTTCTTCCAGCGGGTACACATAACGGCCAATGCCGCTGTCCACATGCACGGGCTGCATGTAGGCCAGCCGAATTCTCACGTCGCTTTGGCTGCGCACCGGAAACACGGAAATATCAAAGGTCTTGTAGCTGTCCTGTTCCGTAATGGCGGTTTCCCGGCCCTGGGATTTTTCCTGCTCGTAGATTTCCCGAGCCTGTTGTTTCTCCAAGACTTCACCGCTTACCGGTTTGCCGTCTATCCAATAGGTGAATTCCCCCACTGCGGCTTTTTCCGGTACCGGGAAGGAATAAATTGCCTCCAGATCCTGGGCGTGGGGGTTGGAAAATACCTGTTCCACCTGGGTAATGGCGTAGCCGTCCTCCACTTGGACATTGACCCGATGCTCGGTCAGATCCAGGGGTGGTAGACCGCTGTCGGCTGGCGTCATCAGGCCTGCCGCGCTAGCCGCGCCGCTGAGTAGCAGCGCGCCTCCCGCCAGGGTGAATCGAAATACAGTTGCTAGTACGTGTTTCATGGTCCTCTCCTTGTGATGCTTGGCAGCGACCCCAATGTCGCTGGCTTCCGGGCAAGTTAGAGAGAGGGTGCAAATATGGCAACTACTAAGTTAAAAGGCGCTTAAAACTACACCAGAAGTCCCGTATAGTGATACCTTTTGCAGGGAAATCCCCCATGAGCCAAACTGCCGGATTGGTGAAAACGCTCAAGCGGGCGCTGAAGGCAAAGGGCAAGACCTACGCCGACGTGGCCGCCTGCCTGGAGCTGTCGGAGACCAGTATCAAGCGCCTATTTGCCGAGAAAAATTTTTCCCTGGAGCGACTCGAGCGAATCTGTCAGCTGGTGGAGATGGACATATCCGACCTGGTGCAGAGCATGCTGGAAGAAACCCGGCGCATCGACATGCTCACTGAAGAACAGGAAGAAGAAGTGGTGGGCGACCTCAAGTTGTTACTGGTGGCGGTCAACGTACTCAACCGTCTCACCTTCACGGAAATGCTGCGGGACTATAAGTTGTCGGAGCCGGAATTGATCCAACTGTTGGCGAAACTGGACCGCCTGAAGATCATTCAGCTCCTGCCCAAAAACCGAATCAAGCTGATCGTGGCCAAAAACTTTTCCTGGCGTCCCAACGGACCTATCCAGCGGTTTTTCCACTCCAATGTGCAGGCGGAATTTTTCAAGTCCACTTTCCAAAAACCGGGTGAAAAATTGATTTTCAATCTCGGCATGCTATCTCGCGGTTCCAACGCGAGCTTCATCAAAAAGCTCGAAAAGCTTAACGCCGAATTCAACGAACTACACGAAGACGATGCTGGCTTGCCGCTCGAGCAACGCTTTGGCGCGAGTATTGTGCTGGCCTTGCGGGTAGGGGAATTTGGGTTTTTCGGGGACTTGAATCGCGATCCGCATAAAAAAGTATTTTAACCGTCCATAAGGGTAGATGCGTAACTGCTCGCAAGTGCTTTTAGGTGTCGGGCACGCTGCCTCTGGGTCACAAATAACAGCTTACGCAGGCCCGACCCCGCATGAACTGCCGAGACGTTAATTCGACGCTCCGGTCGCCATCATCAGCGATAACACGTATTTCCGGGTCCGGTTAACCGCCTGCACACCCGCTCTATCGGCAAGGCCGACGCCTCCACCCGCGACTGAATCAAAGCCCCTTCAATAGCGGCGATAACAAACCCCGCCTGTTGATGGGCGGATTCTTCATCCATTCCGCCGTCGACGTATACCGAAGCGATAATCCCCTGCCATGATGCGAACACCTGGCGGGCAAGCGTGGCCAGTCTCGGGTTTTGCGGCACGGTCTCCAGTATCGTGGTGGTAATTGGGCAGCCCGCCCTGAAGTTCGAAGCTTCCATCCAGCCCGCGAGCAGTTTGCAATAGGCGGACACGAAGGCCGCCGGGGTGTCCGCATCCGCGGCCAGGGTGCGCAATGTCTTGGCGACTACCGTGCCGGCGCCTTCCAGGGCGGCGGCAGCCAGTTCCTCTTTACCACCCGGGAAGTAGTAGTAGAGGGAGCCCTTGGGCGCACCGCTCAGCTTCAGGATTTCACTCAGGCCGCTGGCCGCGTAGCCCTTTTCCCGAAACAGGCGAATCGCCGACTGGATGAGCTTGTCCCGATGCATTGCCACATTAGCCACGTTGATGTCTCGCTATTTGAGCTCGCTATATTGGAGAAAGTGCCTGGATTTTATATCAATCGGTCTATAAACTCTATGATTATGGTGATCGGTCTATTTGCGACCAGTGTCTTTCAGACAAACAAACTAGTTGAGGGTTTTATGGCCAGCATGCCACAACTGACATATATAAAGCCGCGGCAGCTCGAATGGCGGGAAGTGACTTTGCCGCGCCTTGGTTCCGGGAAATCGGCGCTGGTAAAACCGCTGGCGGTGGCGCGCTGCGACCTGGACTTTTACATTGCCCTTGGCCACTACCGCACGCCGGGTCCTTTTGCGCTCGGTCATGAAGTTGTCGCCGAGGTGGTCGAGATTGGGGACACAGTGAAAGGGGTGGTGCCCGGAGACCAGGTGATCGTGCCCTTCCAGATTAACTGCGGCGAATGCGGTAACTGTCGGCGCGGTTGGACTAACGCCTGCGCCGCCGTGCCACCTTGCGCTGCTTTTGGGTTGGGAACCAATCCCGACGCGGACTTTGGGGGTGGCTTTTCCGACTTGATGCATGTGCCTTTCGCCGATGCGATGCTGGTGAAGTTGCCCCCGCAATTGTCGCCGGCGGCGGCCTGCGGGCTGTCGGACAATGTGGCCGACGGCTATCGCACGGTGGCGAAGCACCTGGCCCGGTTCCCCGGTGAAGCCGTATTGGTGGCGGGCGGTCTGGCCCAAAGCGTGGGTTTGTACGCAGTGCAAGCAGCGCTGGCCTGTGGTGCCAGTGAGGTTTGCTACGTGGATGAAGATGAACAACGCTTGCATCAGGCCGCGGAACTTGGGGCCGGGACACAACGGGTGAACTACAGCGAAACTCCGCGCGCGGACGCGGACTATCTCATCACCGTCGATGCGGCCTGCACGCCGGCGGGCACCGCCTATGCCATCCGCTCCACCGCGCCCTGTGGCTTTTGCACCAGTGTGTCCGGCGGTTTACAAGCGGCCACGGAACTGCCACTTGCCAGCGCTTACCTGCGTGGTATTCACTACGAAGTCAGCCGTGTCCATGCGCGGGCGACGCTGCCCCAGGTGCTTGAGCGCAGTTGTCGCGGAAACATTGATTCACTTAGCATTGCCGAACCTTGTTTGACCTTTGCCAATGCCCGGGAAGCGATGCTGGAGCCAGCGACGAAATTGATTTTTGTGCGCGATTGATGCTGTGTATAAATTTCTGGTGGCCGAATCAACCAGAAGACCTGCTTCACTGATTAGCTCCCGACGCGACAGTTCAAGGCGATACGCACGCTGCGGCGGAGATTAGACGTAAACACGTGGGCAAAAAAGATTTAAAAAGCGCTATAAAAAGGGAGACCTGCTCAGGCGATTAGCCTTTCAGATTCCTTTCGGCCTGTTGGTTGGTTTGGCAACGATCTACGCGGGCGCCATCAAATTGGCGTTTGGTGAAATATCCGGGCTGGCGGGAATTCTCAGTTTGCCTTTTAATATACAGCCGGTAATGCCGCCAGGAGGCCGTATGATCAAACTGGATTTACCACATAGACGCGCAACACTCGACGATGCCGCCGCCATGGCTGAGTTCGTCAACATAGCCGGTGAGGGTTTACCTTTTTATTTATGGACCCAATCCGCTGAACCCGGACAGTCGCCCTGGGAGGTTGGGTGGGAACGGGCCCGTCGGGAAGAGGGAGCATTCTCCTACCGCAATACCATCCTTAGGGAGGAAAACGGTAAACCAGCCGCTTGCCTGATCGGTTATCCGCTCGCTGACGAAGTGCAACCACCGGACTACAGCGCCATACCACCAATGTTCGTGCCCATGCAGCAGTTGGAGGATCAGGCGCCGGGGACCTGGTACGTTAACGTGCTCGCCAGTTTCCCGGAACATCGAGGCAAGGGCTACGGCGCCGAGCTTCTGGCGCTGGCGGAACAGCTTGCGGTGAATGAGAAAAAGTCCGCGCTCAGCATTATCGTATCGGACGCTAACACGGGTGCCCGTCGGCTGTATGAGCGGGTGGGCTTTCGGGAGACCGCGAGACGCCCCATGATTAAGGATTCCTGGGAGCACGCGGGAAAGGACTGGGTGTTGCTCATTAAACCCGTTTCCTAGTTTGGTTCATGCAACAATGATTGTAACTTGCGGATTACGATTGGGGAGTGGAGCCGTGTTTTGAGCACCATCAAGAAAAATAAGATCTCTCACCTCTGTCGATCCTGACCTTTTCGGCAACGAGCTGCCCAGGAGGCCGTTTTTTGTGGTGGACTGGGCAGCGAATCTCGTCGGTTTCGTCGCTTGTATAAGATGCGGTAGACTGGCAGCCCGTAACGAGGCCTTTGGTATTAGGACGCAATGGATCCCGTAACCCAGGGCGCGCTGGGCGCCGTCTTTGCCCAAAGCAGTGCCAGCAAGCAGCAGTTGTTTAAAGCCGCGCTTGTCGGTGCGATCGGCGGCATGGTTCCAGATCTCGATGTGTTGATTCGCTCAGCGGAGGATCCGCTGCTGTTCCTGGAATACCATCGGCACTTCACCCATTCCTTGTTCTTCATCCCTATTGGCGGCGTGCTGTGCGGTGTTTTGCTTTACGGTTTGTTCGGCAAGCTGCTGGACATGAGCCTGAAGCAGATGCTGCTGTGGAGCACAATCGGCTATGCGACTCACGCCTTGCTTGATGCCTGTACCAGTTACGGTACGCTGCTGCTGTGGCCTTTAAGTGATCGGCGATTTTCCTGGGATACAATCTCGGTGGTCGATCCGTTGGTCACGGTGCCGCTATTGTTCCTAATTGTTCGCGCGGCATCGGCCAAGGCAAAAACCTATGTGTGGATTGCAATTGCCTGGGTACTGTTCTACCTCTCGCTCGGTTATCTACAACATGAACGGGCCATTAATATGGGCCGGGAGTTGGCGGTTTCCAGGAACCACACCGTAATCCGGCTGGAAGCCAAACCAAGTTTCGCCAATATTCTGGTGTGGAAAGTTATCTATGAGAGCAATGGCATGTTTTATGTGGACGCCGTCAAGCCGGGCCTGTTCAGTTCCACAGGGTGGCAGGGTGAAAAGATCGCCAAGCTGGATCTTGAACGCGACTTTCCCTGGCTCGATCCCGACTCACAGCAAGCTCGCGATATTCAACGTTTCGACTATTTTTCCGCTGGCTTTACCGCCGTGGATCCGCAAAATAAAAACCGCATCATCGATATGCGCTACTCCATGTTGCCGCAGGAAATACAGGCGCTGTGGGGAATCGAATTGTCGCGGGATGCCGGTCCTCGGGAGCATGTTGAATACTACACGGAAAGGAACAATGGCCGGGAAGCGTTCGGTCGACTGTGGTCGATGATTTGGAATTAGTTGCCAAATGTTGGCATCGGCTGAACAGACTTGGCGGCGAAGCACTTGGAAATCATCGCCCCCGTTGAACTACTTGGCCCCTGGTTCTTCCAACTCGTCCTGCCACATTCCGCGCGCATTCAAATAGCTCGTGTATTCCAGTTGCGCGTCGAAGTTCATACGATCGAGCCCGCGCACTTGGAACAGAGCTTCGTGGGCGGTGGATTTCGTTTCCTCTGATTCGGCGAGCCGATCATCAATTGCCCGCAAGCCGGATAACTCAGTAACGGTTTGCGCGGTGTGCACCAGACCTGAATCGCGCATGCCGGCTATAACGACCATACGGGTTTTTTGCGTGGTTGGAAAAGTGATAAACCAGCCGTAATCGATAAACGGTTTGTCGAACGAGGGCAGGCCGGCATCGCTTGTGTAAACTTCGCGCCCGTCCTTGGTGATCAGTTGATCGTAGTTTTCACCGATGCTAAGCCCGGAAACGGAAAACACCATCTTGTTTATGCGATCCAGCGCGCTGACATAGCCGATGTACACTATATGGTTGCGCTGCAAATCGCGGGTGTTGACCTCCGACATCATTTTCACATTGACCGGCTTATTCGCGGCGCGTAGGACGGATGCGATACTGGCCAGGGCAAATGCGCTGCCTTCCGGCAAATAGCTCAGGTTTAAATCGTAATACTGCCAACCCAGCTCCGGCTTTTCGGCAAACAGGTTATCCAAATCCTCCTTGGAGTTAACGTCAAAATCGCGAATCATTCGCGCCACGTTCCCCGCCTCGTCCAGTTCGCCAAAGATGTAGTAGTCACCCATCACCACCAGAATGGGGATTTCGTCGCTCAGCAAGGCTCGCCAAGTGGGATGCAGGGCGATGGCTTGATGGGGAGAACGGTCCCACGGCAAATCGCCGATCAGAAAATACAGCAGGTTTGCGGCTAACAAAACGGTGATGGCGATTGGCCAGACGCCCGCACGGCGCTTGCCGGTTGTTCCGTCCTTGTCCGTCGTGGCGGAGCTGCCGGGCGCTTGGGGAAACCCGGAACGGGGGTCCCCGGTTTCGGTGGCAAGCGCCTCAACAGTGTACTGGCCCTTGGGAATAACAAGCCGGTGGGGCGAAGACTGCTGGTACTGGTCGTAGTACCGGTCGAGTTTCTTGCGCAACTGATGAATGTAAACCCGCACCGCCGAATCCTTGGCCACATCAAAATCCGTATCCCGGCCAAGCACCTCGATGGCGATCTCGATTTCCTTGGGGTTACTTCCGGTGATGGCGCAGTCCACCAGGTAGCGCAACAGCGCGGTGTAAACCCTGGAGCGTCCCAAAACGCCGCTTTGAATAATGCCCTCGGCCAGGTTGCGCAGCTCGTCGGCCTCAATGGCAAGGCGTTTTGGCGCCGCTGGGTTGAGGGCTTGGTTATTTGTCATGGGGTGGCCATCGTTGGAGCTCTTTGAGCTATTGGAATGAGTAGGGCTATTGCAGCAGGCGGTATGGTTGCACAAAAATGCATCAGCCGCGAAATATTAACGTAACCGTTAACGTTACACAAACGGTTACGAAACAGGTAGTTAGCTGAATCGGAGGAGCCGTTCCCGAATAATGCCTGCCAGCTCAAACACGAGCACTACGTCCGGGCCCCATGGCAACATTCAGGAGAATCAGTCGGTGAGAATTTGCAAAATGCTAGGTCTTGTGACCGTAACGGCGGCGAGCATAGTGCCAGCCTACACATTTGGTCAAGGTAACCAGCCTCAAGCCAACCAGACCATTGAGGAAATCGAGGTGCGAGGCCGCAAGATCAATCTGGTGGGGGATGCCTCCTCGGCGTCGGAAGGGGTGGTGTCCCAGGCGGAAATCGCCATCCGGCCCTTACTGCGTACCGGCGAGGTGCTGGAGACAGTACCGGGATTAGTGGCCACCCAGCACAGCGGCCCCGGCAAGGCCAATCAGTATTTTCTACGCGGCTTCAACCTGGATCACGGCAATGACTTCTCCACCTTCGTGGATGCCATGCCAGTGAACATGCGGACCCACGGCCACGGCCAGGGTTATACCGACCTCAACTTTATTATTCCTGAGCTGGTGGGCGAGATCGTTTACCAGAAAGGTTCCTATTATCCCGGGGTTGGGGATTTTTCCGGTACCGGCACGGCGCGCATGGCGGTCACCAACCGCCTGGACGGGCAAACCCTGAAAATAGGCTCGGACCTTGGTGCGGAAAACTGGCGGCGTTTGCTGGCCATGGGGCAGGTGGATACCGGTAATTCCAGTTCCTTCCTCTATGGCGCGGAAGTGGAAACCACCGATGGTCACTGGGACGATATCGATACTGATGTTAAACGCAACAATCTGTGGCTGAAGCAGCAGTGGGAGGCGGGCCGCGACAGCTTCAGCCTGACTTTCATGGGCTACGATAACTCCTGGAATTCCGCCGATCAGATTCCCCAGCGGGCGGTGGATCAAGGGCTTATCTCCGAATTCGGCTCCATTAACACCACCTCCGGCGGTGAATCGAGCCGCTATAGCTTGTCGGGTAGCTGGCAGCGCCAAACCGGGGTCGGCTATCTACAGGCCGCGGCCTACGTCATTGATTACGAAATGGATCTGTTTGCGGACTTCACCTTTTTCACCGAGCCCGGTGGCGACCAGCACAATCAGGTCGACGACCGATTGATCTACGGCTGGGATGTGGCCTGGACCCAGGATGACGATTGGGGCGGTCTGGACGTGCGCAATACCCTCGGCAGTCAAATGCGCTACGACGATATCGACAAAGTCGGTATATACCGCACCCAGGCGCGCCAGCGCAGCGGCGTGTTCCGGATCGACGCCGTGGAGGAATGGAGCCTGGGGCTCTATTGGGAAAACGAAATTCGTTGGACGGACCGCTTTCGCACGGTGTCCGGTCTGCGCTACGACTACTACGATTTCAGCGTAGACACCCGGGAAGCGGATTTTGAACCCTCATTGGCCGTCAACGGGGGCGAGGCGGATGCCGATATTGTCACGGCGTCGGCCAGTTTCATCTACACGCTCAACGATAACCTGGAAACCTACGCCAGCATCGGTGAGGGCTTCCACAGCAACGACGCGCGGGGCACCACCATCCAGCTCGATCCGGTCACTGGCGATCCGCTGCCCAAGGTCGATCCGCTCGTGGACACCCTGGGTTACGAATTCGGCCTGCGCGCATTTTGGGATTCGCTGAATGCCTCCATTGCCCTGTGGTCCCTGGAGATCGACTCCGAGCTGATTTTCGTGGGGGACACCGGCAGTACCGAAGACACGGGCGTGGGCAGCACGCGCCGCGGGCTGGAAGCGACCGCTTACTACTATCTTAACGACACATGGACCTTCGATGTCGAGTACGCCTATTCCGATGCCAAGTTCGATGAGCGGATCGATGGCTCGGACGCGATCCCGGGAGCCCTGGAGCACGTCTTCAGTGCCGGTGTGAACACCCGCTGGAGCAACGACTTCTACACCAACCTGCGGCTGCGGCATTTCGGTGAATACCCGTTGGACGGCGGCCAAACCGCCGATGCCAGCACCATCGTCAACCTGCGCCTGGCCTACAACCTGATGCACAATCTGGCCCTCAGCCTGGATGTGCTGAACCTGTTCGACTCGGACGACCGCGACATTCAATACTTCTATGAATCCCAACTGCCCGGAGAACCAGCGCCGGTGGAGGACTTCCACTTCCATATTTTCGAGCCGCGTAGCTACCATCTGACCCTCGTATACGATTTTTAGCCCCCAATTTCCAAGCCAAGGTTCATCCTCTACTTAACGTTCTTGGCTAACCCACATTGGCAACGATGTGGGTTTTTTTACGCGCCTTTCCCGTGCTTCGTGTTAATTTGTGTTTGCGGGCCGGAAAATCCTCAAGAGCTGGGATATGCTAGGCCGGATATTTCACCAAATGCCAAGTTGATGGCGCCGCCTTGTGAGCGGGCTCGCGACTGGAGGCTTAGTGGTTCTAAGGCGTAAGGAGCATGT
>JBBDIU010000128.1:4292-14534 GCA_040880205.1 Cellvibrionaceae bacterium | reverse complement strand
CGAATCTTTCTGAAGTTTTCCCGAATCCGGTCCGAAACCACAATCGTATCGTTAAGCGAATACCCAATCACGGCCAATACAGCGGCGAACACCGTCAGATCCACATCCATTTGAAAAATGGCGAACACCCCCACGACAATAAGTACATCGTGGATCAAGGCGGCAACGGCACCAACAGCAAACTTGTACTGAAAGCGCAGCGCCACGTACATCATGACCAGCGCCAGGGCCGTCAACAAGCCAATCACTGCATTTTCGGCCATTTCATCGCCCACTTGCGAACCCACATAGGACAAATCCTGCAATTGCACCTGGCGATCCGTGGCTTCCGCCAGCGCCGCGATCAGAGAGTCGGTTACCGGGTCGGCGATATTCCCCTGTAACCGAAAAAGTGTTCCCTCCTCCCGTCGTCCTCCCACTTCCACTGCGCCGTAGATGGCCCGGGGGAACAGCGCCTCGGCCACCGCGTTGGCGTCTTCAATGTCGCTGATCACGATCTCCGACTGGTAAGCACCTGCCTGACTGGCGGTGGACTGCACACGGGCGCCGGGTGCGAGTTCCTCCAAATCAGCGTTGATAGCCACCACGGCGATCTCTTCCATGGAACCCTGGAAGCGAATCAGCACTTCGGATTCCGATCCGTAGTACACGACCACGGAATCGCTAAATCCCTGTTCCGCCATCACGCCGCGCACGGTGTCCAGGTTGACGCTGCGCTGGAAGTCCAGGCGAACCTGGGTACCACCGGTAAAATCCAAACCGAGATTCAGGCCGTTGACCAGCAATGCGACCAGCGACGCCAACAGGAAGATGGCCGATAAGGTCGCCGCCGTCTTGCGCTGACCCATGAAGTTAATGTTTAAATTGCTTAGCTTTTCACTCATTGTGTTAACTCAAATACCGGTTGGTGATGGCGTCTGGCGCTTGTACTTTTTGAGGCTTCAGCAATGCGTTTCACGCTAGCCCCACTCAAATCCACAGTGTCTTGACCCGGCGACCGCCATAGACCAAGTTGATAATCGCGCGGGTGCCCAACAGCGCGGTGAACATGGAAGTGATAATCCCGATCGACAAGGTGATGGCAAAGCCCTTCACCGGGCCACTGCCAATACCCCACAAAATAAAGGCGACAATGAGCGTGGTCAGGTTGGCATCGAGAATGGAGACCATGGCCCGATCAAAGCCGGAATTGATCGCCTGCTGGGGCGATAGCCCGTTTGCAAGCTCTTCGCGAATACGGGAAAAAATCAGCACATTGGCGTCCACCGCCATACCCACGGTCAATACAATTCCGGCCATGCCCGGCAAAGTCAGGGTAGCTCCCAGAATCGACATGCAGGCCACCAAGAGCACAATATTCATGGTGAGCGCAATATTGGCGGCAATGCCGAACACCCGGTAATACACCAGCATGAACGCCAGCACCAGGCTCAAGCCGAGAATAATGGACCGGACACCGAGGTCGATGTTTTCCTGCCCGAGCGAGGGGCCGATGGTGTGTTCTTCCACAAAGGTCATTGGCGCGGCCAGGGCACCGGAGCGCAACAACAAGGCCAATTCCGACGCGTATTGCGAACTTTCCAGGCCGGTAATCTGGAACCGCGAGCCCAGCGGTTCGAGGATGTTAGCCAGGCTTATCACTTTACGGTCAACGATTTGCCGGGTAACCGGGACCTGCTCCCCTTCTTCATTGGTGCGGTAGGTGGTTTCGGTCTTGTGCTCGATAAACAGGGTGCCCATGCTGCGACCCACATTGTTGCGGGTGGCCATGTTCATGCGGGTGCCGCCGCTGCCGTCGAGAGTAATGGTTACCTGGGGACGGTTGTCGCGCTGGTCGAAGCCGGCCTGGGCATTGGCCACGGAATCACCGGTAATAATAATGTCTTCCTCGAGCCACACACTGCCGCGCCGACGTTGCTCGTCGGGATCGAGATATTCAAATTCTTCCCTGGCGGAGACCAGGCCGCCAGGCTGTGCTTCGAGTCGGAACTCCAGGTTGGCGGTACGGCCGATGATGCGCTTGGCTTCGGTGGTGTCCTGAACACCCGGCAGTTCCACCACGATTCGGTTGCTGCCCTGCTGGGCCACCAGCGGCTCGGATACGCCGATCTCGTTCACGCGATTGCGCAGCGTGGTAAGGTTTTGACCCACCGCGTAGTCTTCAATGTCCGCGATGGCCTGTTCGGACATGGTCATGCGCAGGGTGTAAGCGCCGTTGCTATCGCGGGAGATACGCTCCAGATCCGGCAATTCCCGGCGAATCAGGGAATCCGCCTCGCGCCGAACCTCCGGGCTGGCAAACTGGGCCACGATGACATTGTTGCGGGTCAACTCCACCGACTGGTAGCGGATACGTTCGCCACGCAATATTCGGCGGATCTCGCTGGTGGTGGTCTCCATCCGTTTTTCGATGGCCGCTTCCACGTCCACCTCCAACAGAAAATGCACCCCGCCGGCCAAATCCAGACCCAGTTTCAATGGCTGGCCACCGATGCCCGCCAGCCAATCCGGCGTGGTAGGCACCGTGTTCAGCGCCACCACGTATTCAAATCCCAGGGCCTTCTCAATGGCTTGCCTGGCCGCCAGTTGATCCTCGGCGGACGTGAGCCGGATTAGCGCCGTGGACTCACCCAGTTGCGCTTGGGTGTAGACGATCTCGGCCGAATCCAGGGCGGCCGTGGCCATATCCAGCGCCCGTTGCGAGACTGACTCGCCACTGGTCTGGCTGGCGATCTGCACCGCCGGCTCCTGGGGGAAAACATTGGGCAGGGCGTAGAGCAACCCCACTGCCACAAAAAACAGGATAAGGACATTTTTCCACAGGGGATATCGATTCAACATAACGGGTCCGTTCAGCGCTGTGTCGCCACAGCGCTTGCTGAGTTACTTTATTCCGCTCGCAGGATTCGCTGTCTGCATGCGTTTACGAAGTTGAAAGGTCTGACGCGTTGTTATCGTTGTCGCAAAAGGGCGCAATTATACTATTCCCAAGGTGGGCTAGGGAGGATAGATGGCGGCCACCTGGACAAAATTCAAGCCGGCGAAGGCGGTAAATCGGCCGAATCGGCCTGAACTGCATAAAATTCCGCCACATAGTCCTCGAGCCGACCGGTCGCGATGGCCGCGCGCAGTTCGGCCATGAGCGTCTGATAAAAGTGCAAATTGTGAATCGTATGCAGCTGCGCGGCCAGAATTTCACCACAGCGGTCCAGATGCTGGAGATAGGCGCGACTGAAATGGGTGCAGGTGTAACAGCTGCAGAGCTCGTCCAGCGGGCGGGTATCCTGGCGATATTTGGCATTGCGGATTTTAATGATTCCACTACGCACAAACAGATGGCCGTTGCGGGCATTCCGGGTGGGCATCACGCAGTCGAACATATCCACCCCGCGGCGCACCGCCTCCACGATATCGGCCGGTTTGCCCACCCCCATCAAATAGCGCGGCTTATCCGCCGGCAGTTGCGGCGCGGTGTGATTGAGAATGCGGAACATATCTTCTTTCGGTTCACCCACTGATAAACCGCCGATCGCGTAGCCATCAAAGCCGATGGCATTCAGGCCACGCAGGGATTCATCGCGGAGCGCCTCGTACATGCCGCCCTGGACGATGGCAAACAGGGCGGCCGGATTATCCCCGTGGGCGAGCTTGCTGCGCTCGGCCCAGCGCAGCGACAGGGCCATGGAGTCCCGGGCCTGTTGTTCGGTGGCCGGATGGGGCGTGCACTCGTCAAAGATCATGACGATGTCCGCCCCCAAATCGCGCTGCACTTGCATGGAACGCTCCGGATCGAGAAACACGGGGCTGCCGTCCACCGGTGATTGGAAGGCAACGCCCGCTTCGGTGACTTTGCGCAATTTGCCCAGGCTGAATACCTGAAAGCCGCCGGAGTCGGTCAATATCGGGCCCTGCCACTGCATGAAATCGTGCAGATCGCCGTGGGCTTTAATGACTTCCGTTCCGGGCCGCAGCATCAAATGAAAGGTGTTACCCAGAATGATCCCGGCCCCACTGGCTTCAATGTCGCGCGGCAGCATGCCCTTCACCGTGCCGTAGGTACCCACGGGCATAAAAGCCGGCGTTGCCACGGAACCGCGCGCGGCTTTGCCTCCGCCGCCGGGGAAGCGCATTTCACCCAGCCGGGCCTGGCCGTCGGTGGCCGTTACGTTAAAGGAAAAGGCTGCGGTCACTGTCTAATCCTGGAACCGGTCGGGCCGCGAGGGACTGGGGTTGCGGGTAATGAACATGGCATCGCCATAACTGAAAAAACGGTAGCGCTCGGCCACGGCTTGCCGGTAGGCGGCCATGGTTTCCCGGTAACCGGCAAAGGCGGACACCAGCATCAGGAGAGTGGATTCCGGCAAATGAAAGTTGGTCAACAGCGCATCCACCACCCGAAACTGAAATGAAGGAAAGATAAAGATATTGGTTTCCCCCTGATAGGGTTGAATCGCGCCGCTACGCGCCGCCGTTTCCAAACAGCGAACGGTGGTGGTGCCCACCGCGATCACCCGCTTGCCGGCCGCCTGGGTGGCGCGCACTTGTTCGCAGACCGCGCGGGACACATCCATGATCTCGCTGTGCATGGCGTGCTCGCCGATATGCTCGACCCGAACCGGCTGAAAGGTTCCCGCCCCCACATGCAAAGTGACAAAGGCGGTTTTCACCCCATTGTCCGCCAGTTGCGCCAGCAATTGCTCGTCAAAGTGCAATCCGGCGGTCGGCGCGGCCACCGCGCCCTTCTTCCTGCCGTACACGGTCTGATAGCGCTCCGCGTCCTGGTCGCCAGCGGGGCGCTGAATATAAGGCGGCAAGGGCACCTCGCCCACCGCTTCCAGCACTTCCAGCACGGTTTGCTCGCCGGGAAATGCCAACTCGAAGAAATCGCCCTGCCGCCCCGTTACCACGACCTCGGTGCCGTCACTCAGCGTCAACCCGCTGTCCGCCTTGGGCGCACGACTGGACCGCACCAACGCCAGCGCCCGAAAATCGTCCAACACCCGCTCCACCAGAATCTCCACCTGTCCGCCGGTGGCCTTGCGGGCAAACAGGCGGGCGGGAATCACCCGGGTGTCGTTGAACACCATCAGGTCCCCGGCCTCGACCAGCTCGAGCAGGTCCGGGAACCGCCGGTGATGAATCTCGCCGCTGCCCCCGTCCAGGCACAACAAGCGACTGCCCCGCCGCGCTTCCGCCGGCCGGTCGGCAATCAATTCATCGGGGAGGTCGTAATGAAAATCCTGGCGTCTCATGCCACTCGTCGACCCTGGTTTGGCGCGCTGGAAAAAGGGCGACAGATTAGCGGAAAACCCCCGTTTTGGCTAATACACCACCACTCAAAATCCTCGGTTGACCCCACCCCGACCACTGATATAATCGCGCCCTCGTTCTGAGGACACGACATCCTGGAGCGACCGATAGATCGAAAATAGACCCAAAGCCAGAGTGGCGAAATTGGTAGACGCAGGGGATTCAAAATCCCCCGCCCGCGAGGGTGTGCCGGTTCGAGTCCGGCCTCTGGTACCAACAGTAAAAGCCCGCCATTGCGCGGGCTTTTTTGTTTGGCACCAGAGGCCAACGAGGAGAGGCAGACGAACCCAGGCATAAAAAAGCCGGCAACCGCCGGCTTTCAAACACTCATTTGATTTAACTGCTCAACGATCAGGTGGTCACAGGCACCAGGGTTAGTTCCACCCGGCGGTTTTGCTCCCGGCCTTGAGGCGAGTCGTTGCTGGCAATGGGTTGGGATTCACCGAAACCGACGCTTTCCAGGCGGGCCGACAAAATGCCCTTTCCCAGAAAATAATCGTTCACCGAACGGGCCCGCTTTTCCGACAGCAGTTGGTTGTAGGAGTCAGAACCGGTGCTGTCGGTATGACCCGAAGCAACGATGATGGTTTTATCGTACTCCTTCAGCACTTCGGTAACGGAATCCAGCACCTCGTAAAAGCTGGGCTTAATGTCGGCACCATCGGTGGGAAAGGTAATATTGCCGGGCATGATCAGGTTAATATTGTCGCCCTCGCGTTGCACACTGACACCGCTGCCGCGCAGCTGCTGGCGCAATTTGGCCTCCTGGGCATCCATGTAGTAGCCCACGCCACCGCCGATGGCGCCGCCCACCGTGGCGCCCTGGAGAATCCGTTGCCGGCGGGTTGTGCTGTCTTCGTCTTTGTTGCGCAAGTAGGCTAATACCGCGCCCACACTGGCGCCAACACCGGCGCCTTTGGCAGTGGCGCTGGTTTTTTGTTCGCCCGTGTAGGCATCGTAGGTAGTACAAGCGTTAGTCACGAGTATAAAAGGGAGAATCAACAAGAGCTTTTTCATAGGGCCTTCCAGTGAGTAAATTGAGAATTTGTGCAATACAACGTTCGGCATACCTGTGTGGGGTCGTGGCGCTATATTGCAAGCACCAAGCTTAACCTAAGCTGAATAAGAGCACCGGGTTTAAGGTCATTATAGCGATAAAGCTGGCGTAAACCGGTATTGTTTTCAGCGCTCCCTTACGTCCGCATCAAGGATGGTGTGCTTTAGAGCGTCACCTGAGACCTAAGCTATCAGCAATACCGGCAGGAATCTCCATGCCTCGGCCCGCGCAACTGGACATTGGCCGTTTTACGATTCACTGTTCATTTGTCATCTCACATCTAAATGGCACTTAGTTGCCGGTCGACGCTGTAGGTTCCCTGTTCATTGTTCATTGTTCATTGTTCATTGTTAACTGTTAACTGTTAACAAGTTCCCTTTCCAACCGCTGCTGCGCCGCCTTGGGAGACCCGGTTCGGCGCGCCCACATTTGATAAGCAACGGGTACCACATAGAGCGTGAATAAAGTCGCCACGCTAACGCCGGTGATAACGACGAGACCAATGACAAACCGCGTTTCCGTGCCAGCACCGGTGGCGATCACCAGCGGCACCGCACCCGCCACCGTGGTGACCGCGGTCATGGCAATGGGACGCAAGCGCTGGGTACAGGCTTCGACAATGGCCTGTTCGAATTCGATTCCCTCGTCGCGAAGTTGATTGATAAATTCAACGATTAAAATTCCGTTCTTCGCGGCCAGGCCAACCAACATGATGATGCCGATCTGACTGTAGATGTTGAGCGACTGGTTGAAAAAATACAGACCCAACAGAGCACCGGCAATGGCGAGAGGCACGGTCAGCATGATCACGATGGGGTGTACAAAACTTTCGAATTGTGCCGCAAGAACTAAAAATACCACCAACAGAGCCAACACAAAAACAAAGTAAACGGATTGGCCCGATTCCTTATACAGAAGTGATTCGCCTTTGTAATCAAAACTTGCTGCCGGCGGCAAAATATCCCGCGCGGTATCCTCCAGGTATTCCAGTGCCTCTCCCAAACTGTAGCCATCCGCGAGGCTCGCGCTCAAGGTAATGGAACGCAGCCGATTGTAACGGTTGAGGGTATCGGCGTCGGCGAATTCCTCGATGGCAACCAGGTTGGCGAGCGGAATCAGGTTGCCTTTGTTGGAGCGCACATAAATATTGGTCATGTCCAGTTTGCTGTCGTGATCGCTGCGCATGCCTTCCACAATTACGTCGCGTTCCTCACCGTTGAGCATGAAGGTGGTTACCAGTCGTGAGCCCAACATGCTCTCCAGGGTGCGGCCGATATTAGTCACAGACACACCCAGATCGGCGGCGCGATCGCGGTTGATGCTAATGCGCAACTGCGGTTTGGTTTCCTGATAGTCGTGATCCACGCCCACCAGACCGGGATAATCGGCGAGCTCTTGCAGCATCAGATCGCGCCACTGGACCAGATCTTCATAGGTGCCACCTTGCAGCACGAATTGCACGGGGTTGCCGCCGCGACCGCCGAAGGCCTGGGGCGTCATGACAAAAATCCGCGCGCCGGGAACATCGGCGGTGAGCCGACGCACATCGTTGGTAATGTCCCAAACGGACCGGCGCTTGCCCCAGTCTTCCAGCACGACAATGGCGCGGGCATTGCTAAAGTCGGAACCGGAAGGCCCGAAGCTGCCGGGAGTGCGCAACAACAAACGTTTAATATCACCCTGCTCCACCAGCGGCATCATGCGCTCTTCCACTTGCAGCACCGATTGCATGGTGTCCTCGTAGGAAGCCCCTTGCGGGCCCTGAATCATCACCATGAACATGCCGCGATCTTCGCGGGGCGCAAACTCCGAAGGGACCTTCATAACCAGAAAGCCAATTAGCGACAGCACACAAACATAGGCAATATTGACCGGCAACGGCTGCTTCAGCACATAGCCGACGGATGCGCTGTATTTTTCCTGCAAGCGCGCAAACCAACCCGCCTTTGCGGCCGCGATGGATTCCGCCGTTTCGGGCTTTAACACCAAGATGCAAATAACCGGCGATAGGGTCAATGCCACCAGGCTGGAAAAGAAAACCGCCGCGGCCATGGTTACCGAAAATTCACTAAACAACCGGCCGATCTCCCCTTCCAGAAAGGTGATGGGGACGAATACGGCGATCAGCACCAGGGTGGTCGCGACAATTGCGAAGCCCACCTGCGCCGCGCCGCGATAGGCGGCCACCATGGGCGTTTCACCCAACCGAATGCGGCGGTGAATGTTTTCCAATACCACAATGCCATCGTCGACCACCAAACCGATCGCCAGCACCAGCGCCAGCAACGTCAGCAGGTTGGCGCTGAAACCAAGCACCAGCAAGATAATAAAAGTAGCAATCAGGGACACCGGGAGGGTTACCGCGGGCACCAACATTGCGCGGTAGTCGCCCAGGAATAAATAGATGACCAATACCACCAGTGCCGCGGCAATGAATAGTGTTTTATACACTTCCCGAACCGCGTACTCGACAAAGACAGTGCTGTCGTTGCTCAAGCTAAAGGACATGCCCGGCGGCAGGTTTTGCGAGAGCTTTTCCGCTTCCGCTTTAACCGCTCGCGCCATGGACAGGGTATTGGCGGTACTTTGTTGCACAATGCCCACGCCCACCATGGTTTCGCCATTGCCGCGAAATGAGGAACGGTCTTCTTCCGCAGTGAGCTCGACCCGCGCCACATCACCAAGGCGCACCAGGTAGCCGTCCTCGCCGCGCTGCAATACCAGTTTGCGGAAGTCCTCGGCCTCTTGATAACCGCGCTGCATACGCACGGAAAAATCCCGCGCTTCCGATTTGACGGTGCCTGCGGGAAATTCGACGTTTTCCTGGCGCAGGGCATTTTCCACATCGCCCACGGTTAAGCCGCGCGCCGCGAGCTCCCGCCGGTCAATCCAGATCCGCATGGCGTAACGCTTGGCGCCAGAGACATTCACCCGCGCCACCCCGTCAATAACCGATAACGGGTCCACCAGATGGCGTTCGGCGTAGTCGGTGAGTTCCAGGGCGGACAGACTCTGGTCGGACAGATTGAACCACATGACCGGTCGACCATCGGATTCAGACTTGCTGACCTGGGGTGGGCTGGCTTCCTCCGGTAAAATGCGAAGCACGCCCGACACCCGATCGCGAATATCATTGGTGGCCGCTTCCAGATCGCGCCCCAAACTGAATTCGATATTGATGCGGCTAATGCCGTCGGAACTGGACGAGGTAATGGTTTTAATGCCTTCGATACCCGATATCCGATCTTCAATCACCTGGGTAATGCGGTTTTCCACCACGGCGGCGGAGGCACCGCGATAGGTGGTGGATACGGAAACCAGTGGCGCATCCGTATCCGGGTATTCACGCAACGGCAGGCGATCAAAAGCCACCAAGCCAAATACGATCAACACCAGGCTGATCACCGACGCAAAAACGGGGCGCTTTATGGAAAAATCGGACAGGAACATGACGGTAATCGCCTCTAAATCAGCCGGGAGGACTAACGATGGTCAGGACACTATTCGGATTGATTGTGTGGGTGCCCTTGCTCACCACGCGATCACCCGCCTTTAGTCCGGAAAGTACTTCAACCAGGCCCGGCCGGCGTACGCCGATTTCTATTTCCTGCATTTGCGGCCGCGGCGGCTCGCCATCGGAAATCAAATAAACATAATGCCTGTCCTGCACCGGCACGATCGCACTCTCGGGGACAGTCAAGGTTTGGCGGTCGGAAAATACCACGTCCACATGCAAAAACATGCCATGTTTGATGGCACCGTCCTCGTTGGGCACTTCGGCACGCACTTTGATGGAGCGATCCACTTCGTTGATGCGCGAATCAATGCTGACAATTTCACCCTCGAACGCGCGATCCGCCAGGGCTGGACTGTAG
>JBBDIU010000128.1:0-4282 GCA_040880205.1 Cellvibrionaceae bacterium | reverse complement strand
CCAACATGCCGAGATGCAAGGCGGGAAGGGTAAAGTCCAGCTTCATAACCCGGGTCGCATCCAGTGTGGTGATTACCGTGCCCGGCGACACCAGGGTCCCGGGGCTTACCTGGCGCAAACCCAAAACGCCCGCAAACGGCGCGCGTAGGGTGCGGTCGCGCAGGCGCGCCTGGGCCGCGGCAACACGATACCCGGCGGTTTCCCGCAAGGTCATGCGCTCGTCCAGCATATTTTGGGACACGGAACGGGACTCCACCAAACCTTGCAGTCGCTTCACTTCCCGTTCCTGTTCCGCCAGATTGGCCTGGGCCGCCTTGAGATCCGCTTCTTCTTCGTTATGACTCAAGACCACCAACACGTCGCCCTTGTCTACCCACTGCCCGTCTCGGAAATGGATGGACTCCACGGTGTCGGTGACATTGGCGGTTATGAAGACCGACTCGCTGGCATACGCGGTGCCCACCGCCTCGGCGCGCACTTCCATGGTCTCGGGCTTTACCGTGGCGACTTCCACCGCGATCAGCCCCGGACCGCGTTGCATACTGGACGGACCGCCTTGGGACTGCGTGGATTCCTTGACGATTAGCGCGGCCACAAGTATGGCGCCCAAGCCTAACGAGGCGATTACCGGTTTCTTCATATTTGATCCACATGCGATACAGAACGACAGACCGAGTTTACCGCATAAGCGGGTAATACCGATAAATCGCGACGGTTAAGTATCGTTAGCTGCGAGGCACCCGAGGAGGCAGGAATCAGCGTGCGCTTTGCTTGGTCGCCGGACGCGGGCTGTCACTCACCGCTGGCTTGACTGAAGGGAAAAAACCAAAACCATGCCTTCTTGCACCGGGCGTGCGAAAAGGAATGACCCGGCCAAATAGGGTGAGATAACCTGCATAACCCACCCGACGATGGCCACGCTTTTTGTCCGAGATGAGGGAGGGGAAATTGTGCGTTTCGATGAAAGCAATGCAATGCGAGTAACCGCGCTCCCGTAACAGGGTATCAAATGTGTAGCTCAGGGAATGTTGCAGCCGCTGCTGACGGTAGTCCGGGTGGGTAAACGCCTTGAAACCATAGACGTAGCGCTCGTCAAAATGCACCCATAGACCTTTTTCATGGCCCGTTGATGCAAACGTCCGCCACAGATAAGCCAGTATTTTGCCGCCTTCGAAAACAGCCATGCAGAGTTCGCCGCGACCCTGAGCTTTTTTTATAAAATCCGGATCTAAATCGTAGATGGGATCCGCGGAGGCGACAATAAGCTCATCGGTGCTGACCATGCGCACTTCCCGCTCAGGCGCCAAGCGGGGCAAATCCGGATTTTTATACAGTGGCCTCACATTGACCGCGCAAAGTGTCACCCATCGCTTCAGGCGGGACATGGCGCAATCGTAAGCAAAGGGCAACAAACCCCAGCGTTGAATTTCCGATTTTGCGGTCGTCAGTTTCATGTGCTGCTCCGGGCTATCCGTGTCACTATCAGCGGTGAAAATAGGGAGCTCAGTCGAAACGGGAAAAATCCGGTTCACGCTTCTCGGCGAAGGCGGCTACCGCCTCGGCAAATTCCGGTGACTGCAAACCTCGCTTGAAATGCTCTTGTTCGCGCTCCATGATGCCGGCTGCCTGTGCGCGAATATCCTGCTTCAATAATTGTTTGGTGGCACGCAAACCGGAAGCAGGTTGTCGGGTTAACAGCTGGCACCGCTCCCTAACCAGCGCCAAAAGTTGATTATCGGGCAGCACTTGATTGACAATGCCCACTTGCTTCGCCACATCGGCGGAAAACGATTCGCTAAAATACAGCAGTTCCGCCGCGCGCAGGTGTCCCATCAAACGCGGCAATACCACGCTCGATGCAAATTCGGGACATAAGCCCAGTTTGGCGAAAGGCAGTTGAAAATAGGCGCTGGCTCCGGCATAGACCAGATCACAATGCAGCAGCATGGTCGTGCCAATGCCCACCGCCGGCCCTTGCACCGCCGCCACTACCGGCTTGTCGCAATCCAACAGGGCGCGCATAAATTTTGGAGTCGGATTCTCCTCCGGGTCGAGTTGGCCTTTGTGCTTGGCGAAGTCGCCCAGGTCGTTGCCACTGGTGAAACACCCTTCGGCACCGGTGATCAGAATCACCCGTACTGACGTGTCTTCACTCCCGGCGCGCACCGAATCGCCCAGTTTTTGATACATGGCCAGCGACAAGGCATTTTTTCGTTCCGGGCGGTTGAGACAAATCTCCATTATGCCCTTGTCGATTGTCACCTGTACGTTGTCGGTGTTCGCATCAATCATTGCCATTTCCCCGTTCCGAGCGCCGTTGCTGGTCGCGCTTAAATTCGATCGCCAGTATAATTGAGCGCTTTAGTGAGGGAAAGTGGCCACTCCGCACTTCCTCCTTATTCTTTATCGCATAAGTTGCATTTATGAATATTCGCGCCCATCTCGCCCACAAATTACGTCAGGCCATGTCAGAGGCCAGCATTGCCGACAATTTTCCCCCTCTCGTTGTACCCAGTAAACGGCCCGACTTTGGCGATTATCAGGCCAATGGGGCCATGGCAGCCGCCAAGAGCATGGGCCGAAACCCGCGCGAACTGGCACAGGCCATTGTCGAACATTTGGATCTGGAGACGGAAGCCGAACGCCTGGAGGTGGCCGGACCCGGCTTCATTAATATCCACCTGAACAGTCGCTGGTTGGCTGAGCAGCTGAGTGCCAGCGTGGCGCCCCGTGGCGAGGATGGCAAAAAGCCTCAAACCGTGGTGATCGATTACTCTTCGCCCAATCTGGCCAAGGAAATGCACGTAGGGCACCTGCGCTCCACGATCATTGGTGATACTCTGGCGCGCTTGCTGGAACGCCTCGGTCACAAGGTCATTCGACAAAATCATGTAGGGGATTGGGGCACCCAGTTTGGCATGCTGATCGCGCAACTGGAAACCCATCTCGAGCACGGCGAGAACGCCGAGCTGGCCTTACAGGACCTGGAAAGCTTTTACCGGGAAGCCAAGCTTCGTTTCGACGCCGACCCGGACTTCGCCGACCGGGCGCGCAGCTATGTGGTAAAGCTCCAATCCGGCGATAAAAGAGTGCGCGAGCTCTGGCAACGTTTTCGCTCGGTATCCTTGCATCACAGCGAAGTGATTTATGACAAGCTGAATGTCTCCCTGTCCCCGGAGGATGTGCGCGGTGAAAGCTTTTACAACGACGATCTGGCCCGAGTGCTTGCCGACCTGGACAAAGCGGGACTGCTAAAGGAGGACCAGGGCGCAAAGGTGGTCTGTCTCAAAGAGCTCGCCGACAAGGACGGCAATCCCAGCGTCGCCATTGTGCAAAAGCAGGACGGCGGTTACTTGTATTCCACCTCGGATCTGGCGGCGGTACGCTATCGGGTTGGCACGCTCAAGGCGGATCGGATCATGATTTTCGTCGATGCACGGCAATCGCTGCATTTAAAACAGGTATTTACCATCGCCCGCAAGGCGGGCTTTGCGCCGCCGACGGTCAGTCTCGAACATCACGCCTTCGGCACCATGCTGGGGCCCGACGGAACGCCGTTTAAAACCCGTTCGGGCGGCACGGCAAAGCTGGCGGACTTGTTGGATGAAGCGGTGCAACGCGCGGAAAAACTGATTGCGGAAAAAGATCCGGAGCTGAGCGTGGATGAACGCAAGGTAGTCGCGCGTAAAGTAGGGATCGGCGCGGTGAAATACGCCGACCTGTCCAAGACCCGCACCAACGATTACCTATTCAACTGGGACGCGATGCTGAGCTTCGAAGGCAACACCGCGCCTTATTTGCAATACGCCTACACCCGCATACAAAGCATTTTCCGCAAGGCAGGCATTCAGCCGAATAGTGTAAACGCGAAACTTATTATCGACTCCAGCGAGGAAAAAACGCTGGGCATTAAATGCCTGCAATTTGGCGAAGTATTGGAGCAGGTCGCCGACGACGTCTACCCGCACGTGCTGTGCAATTATCTCTACGACCTGGCCAGCCTCTACATGCGCTTTTACGAAGCCTGCCCCATTCTAAAAGACGGTGTTGATCCGGCGATAAAACATTCCCGCCTGCGTATGTGCCACGCAGTGGCGGAAACGTTACGAGTCGGTTTGGATATTTTGGGGATTGAGGTGATGGAGAGGATGTAGGATCGGTGAGATGTAAGATGTAAGATGTAAGATGTAAGACAAAAAATGGAACTTTCTGCTGTTTGGCATTTCAATCTCACGTCTCACGTCTCACGTCTCACGTCTCACGTCTCACGTCTCACGTCTCA
>JBBDIU010000127.1:0-14543 GCA_040880205.1 Cellvibrionaceae bacterium | reverse complement strand
CCCAGTTTGCGCTCGATCAGTGTTTGTTCGCGTTCCAGATCGGCTTTCAAGCGCTCCACCACCGCTTCCAACTGCGCGACTTGTAACTGCAATTGCTCCGTATCCAATTGCGCCAAGACCTGGCCCTCTTCGACAAAGTCGCCTTCCTCCACCAGGATCTGTTGCAAAATTCCGCTGGTACGCGCAACAATCTTGGCCTCGCGCTCGGCTTCCAGGGTGGTGATGGTGGCGTAGGTTTGTTGAATATCGCCGCGCCATACTGCGGCCACTTCCACCGTGAAGGCTTGCTCGTTGTCGGGCTTTTTGTTGGCGGCATTTGCTGCCTGATTGGGGTTACAACCGGAGGTTGCCAGCGCAGCACCCAATATTGAAATAAGGATGACAGTGACATGTTTGCTCATTCGTGGACGATTCATTGTCTTTTCATTCCTGTTAGCTGTATCTTTTCCCGGTTGCTTGTGGTCAACCCGGGAACGCTTGTTCAGGATGGTCATTATAGGGCAGCAGGTGAAGCCGCTAGGGGTTAAGGATTGTAAGTATTATTGTCGTTGAAACGATTTATGGGGGTGGAAAGATGTCTGTGAGAGTCTAGCGTCCGCGGGCTAATGGTTGTGTTCAGCGGATTGGGGAATGGGTACGGGTTAGATGAAGCTCGTATGATTGAGGTCCGCGTCCCAGCTAAAACTCGATCGGGTCCTTCCTCTCGCGTAAGAAGCTCTGCCTCACCGTCGCAATAAAACCAACCAACGTCCAATGTTTAAAATATCCGCGAGCGCCCCTGCAAAGTAGGTCAGGGCCGCCGCTTTCAATACGCGTTTGACCGGCTCCACCTGAGTGCTCGGGATGTATTCGCCTTCAATCAAAATCGGCAGCGCCTTGCCAAAGCTTGCGTCCCACTCTTCCGGCAATACGATCAAATAGGCGAGGGTACCGATAAGCTGAAACAGCAAGCTGATACCGATGAGCACGAAAACGAGCGCTGGCGCTCTGAATATTAGCGCGACAAAGGGCGCCATGGTAATCAGTAAAATTCCCCACTTTTTGAAGCGAATTGCCATGGGGATGTATTTCTCACGTAACTGAAATACATTCTCCCGTCTGAAAAACTGAATGGCGTGGCCCACCTCATGGGCCGCCACCGCAACCGCCGTCAGGGATTTCCCGGTGAAGTTTCCGGGGCTTAGGCGCACAGCTTTTGCCGAGGGGTCGAAGTGGTCGCCGGCGTCGGTTTGTTCGACAGTAAAGTCTTCCATTCCAAACCGCTGCAGCAAGTGTTCCGCGAGCTCACCGCCCGTGCCCGGCATCCCTTCAATTGTTCCGCTGTAGCGGTGCATGTTGTAGCGCACCCAAAGGCTGGGGCCAAACACGCACACCAGCAACAGAAGGGTCAGCAGGACAAAGTGCATGAGATATTCGGAAACCTGAGGTCTACTTTCGTAACTATCTTCGCAACTACTTTCTTAACAAGGCCAAGTACAAACCAGCCACGGTCGCGGCGGCGCCTCCAACCAGGTACCAGATTGTCTCACCGGTAAACCGACCGGTAACGGCTTCCGTCAGTTGCTCGCCGACTGATTGGGTCGATTGCCAGCCGAAGTACAACAGGATCACACCAATCACCAACAACACTACACCTATCAATTTGTTATTGTTCATAATCCACCTTTTCCAAATGGTAAATGAAACTCTGAGAATACAATCGAACACATCTTACAAGCGGGTTGTCATAAACACACTGTGCGGGTCTTCCTTATAGTCGCCAAACGGTTCACAGTAGGTAAAGCCAAATTTTTCATACAGCTTGCGAGCCGGCTCGAAAAACGGCATTGAGCCCGTTTCGAGACTGAGACACCGATAACCTCGTTGTTTTGCCTCGCCTAGCATATATTCCAGTAAATCCGACGCAATACCCCGGCCCCGATACAAGGATGACGTGCGCATGGACTTGATTTCGGCGTGTGCGGCATCCAGCGCCTTGAGTGCTCCGCACCCGACCAGCTTATCCTCGACCCAAACGGTCCAAAACGTAATCTCGGGTTTCTTCAGTCCCTCCAGATCAAGTGCGTGCTTGCTTTCCGGTGGAGAAACCGCTCTCATGTCCTTGAGATGCTCGCCCAGGAACGCCGCAATCTCTGGCCCGGATAAGTCATCAAGGGTTATTTTCATGGGGGTTTCCCGTGGTCCGCTGATTGCCTGAAATGCCAATTCGGAATGACGGCGATTCAACTGGCATCACGCTCCAGAGCTTCCTGACAATCGGCACAGCCAAAGGTTAAACTTTGTATATGGCCGGTGTTTTCCAGTAGAGAGGTGTATCATAGTGGCGTCCACAAGTGCGTCACGCGCCTATGAGTCATCATATAACGAGCATTGAGTTATTCCTATAACTAATCATAGAGCTAATCGTATAATTACCCAGTCATATACTTAATAGTAAGGAGTTCCCATTTTGAAAACTTTTGCTTTTTTCCTCGTACTCAGCGCTATTGCGCTAATCGCCGCCTCACCCGCCTACGCGGAGGGTCTGACCCCGCAGGACTACATGGAGATCGAACAGCTCTATGCTCAGTACAATTGGGCCATCGACACCGGCGATGCCGGAGCTTACGCGAACACCTTTATTGCCGATGGCGTATTCAACAGTATGACTGGTCACGAGCAACTGGCGGGATTTATCAAGCGCTGGGTCGAAACCATGAACGGCGCCACCCGCAAGCACTGGAACACCAACCTGAAAATTTCCGGCGACGGCGACACCGCCAGCGGCCAAGTGTACTTGATGCTGCTGGATACCAGCACTCAACCGCCAGCGATTGTTGCCACCGCCACCTATACGGATTCACTGGTAAAAACCCAGGACGGTTGGCGTTTTAGCAAACGCAGCACCCAATCAGATCGCGCCCCGCGAGCGGCCAATTAGTGATCGGGGCCAAGGCCCCATCCATCAAGCACCGCGTTGTCACTTCGGAGGTTCCCATGACTTTCAAGCCATCGCTCGTCCTCAAACTTGGATTCGTCCCACTTGCCGCCCTGATAGGCCTGGGAGCAAACGAAGCGTCCGCGGCGGATGCAAAGCGTCCTGATTTAACCGGAGTTTGGACCAATATCTCCATGACCGGCCTGACCCGGCCGCAGGGAATCGACAAATTGGTTCTCACCGAGCAGGAAGCCGCGAACTTCGCCAAGGGTCTGCCGATTGCCGGCATTCCCCGCGATGTCATTGACTCCGATGACTTCACCGATCCTTCCGAAGGTGCGCCCGCGGCAGGCAGCGTGGATTTTGGCGTTCGCGGTTACAACGCGTTCTGGGTCGACCCGGGCGAAAGTCTTGCCCTGGTCAAGGGCGAATACCGGTCGTCCTGTATTGTCGAACCGGAGAACGGTCAGATTCCGCGCCGCCCCAGGTCTTCAAGCGGCGGTGGCGGTGCCAGCCGCTATGTGACGGGCATCGGCGGCAACGAGGGCCCAGAAGCCATGCCCCTGTCGGAGCGTTGCCTGATCGGCTTTGGCAATACCGCCGGCCCCGGTATGTTGAGCGTGCTGTACAACAACAACTATCAATTCGTGCAAACACCAGATCACCTGATGATTCTGGTGGAAATGGTGCACGACGCCCGCATTATCCCGACCTTCGATAGCGCCGAGGAGGCCCGTGCCAGCCACGGGCCCGCCGCGATGAAACCCTGGTTTGGTGATTCGGTGGGCTGGTACGAAGACGGTGCCATGGTAGTGGAAACCGTCAACGTGCGGCCCGAGCAAATGGCTTCCAGTTCGGTGGCCATCTCGGAACAAGGCCGAATCATCGAACGTTTCGAGCGCTATTCGGAAAACGAAATTTTTTATTCATTTACCGTCGAGGACGACAGCCTCTACACGCAACCCTGGACGGCGGAGCTAAGTTTTTACGCCACCGATGGGCCGGTCTACGAATACGCCTGTCACGAAGGCAACTATGCCATGGAAAACATTCTGCGCGGGGCACGTTTGCAAGAAGGCCGGGAATGAGGTGCTTTAACGCTTATGAAACAGCCCATCGTCGGCTACCACCAAGATCGTGATGAGCACTGGGTGGCGGAACTGGCCTGCAGGCACAACCAACACGTAAGGCACAAGCCACCCTGGCAGGAGCGTCCCTGGGTAATCACGGAAGCGGGGCGAACGACCATGCTCGGCCACCCATTGGATTGCAAAAAATGTGATCGAGCCATGCCCCCGGACCGCTGACGGTACCTTTTCAACGCACAGTCAAATTCCCAAGCTTGTCAGCAATCGCCCGAGCCGTCGTCCACCGCTGCTCCACAGGCCAAGCAAAAACTGATGTTCATTAAAAGCCCCATTGCCCCAATCCTGTAAACGGCGCGGCAGCGGATCTTTTTCCAGAAGGTTCCACCAGCGCAATGTGCCGCGCACCATGATTGGATGTTTTATCGCTTCGTAATAGAGATCCACCTGTCGTTTTATGGCTCGATAATAATCATCCATAAAACGGTTGTAGTGGTGCATTCGCGCGATGTCGCTCGATTGCGGCAGGACTTCGTCCACCAGAAATTCCGCCGACCGAAACGCCGCGGTGACACCGCTGGAAAATATCGGGTCGACAAAAAAGGCACTGTCGCCAACAAAAAAGTAGTTATTACCGCAGTACCGTTGGGCCGAATAATCGTTGACCATACGGCCTTGCACGAAACTCGGTTGCGTATTGCCCAGCAGATTGGAGATGGCGGGATGGGACTTCAGCGCGTGCAAAAAGCCGTTTTTGTCCAATTGCCGTGATCGGTCGATTAAACCAATGCTCACCTTTTTGTCGGAGAGGGGAATGACCCAGATCCATTGACTGGGTGGCCGAATAAAAGCCGTTAAGTGTAGCAATGATACATCGCCGTAGTTCAGATCCCCTTCGTAATGCGCGAAGAGCGCGACGGAGCGATTTTCCTCCGCGAATCGGCGCAGCCCCAGCTGCTCCACCAAGGGTGAATAAAACCCCGTGGCGTCCACCAGCAATTCGTAAGCGATGGTTCTGATCCTCTTAGCCGACTCGACATCGACCTCGTTTCGTTCGGGCCTAAAACTCCTTGCCTGAGCCGGCATGTCCACAACAACGCCCATCCGCACCGCTTTTTCCAGCAACATAGCGTCAAATCGTTCGCGCTCGACATTGTAGGAATGCGCCGGCCATTGCCGATTCGATGTGCCGTTAGCGGCGCTAAAGGTGGCCCGTTCGCCACCATACCGGACCTGTGCGCCCAGTTTTCGGGGGAACAATTGGTCCAGTTGCTGGATGTCGATTCCCAAGCGATTGAGTACGGCAACCGCGGCCGGGGAAATGGATTCGCCGATGGAAAAGCGCGGGAACTGCTGGCGTTCGATCAACTCAACATGATAACCGCGTTGACGCAGAAGAATCGCCGAGCTGCAACCGGCAACGCCCGCACCCAGGACCAAGGCTGTTTTATTCACCGGCTTTCATCCCTTTATCGGCCACGTGAACCGCCAGGGCGCCGCGCATCAAAGGCTTTGTTGCGCAATTTATAAATCCCGCGCTTTCGAACAGGTAACTGACGGTTAGGGGATCCGGATGGAATTTGGCGCTGTCCGGTAAGTGGTGGTAGTCATAGCTTTTCTCTACCGCCAGCCGGGCAAGTAAGGGTACGCAGCGTTGCAGGTAACCTTTGAACAGAGGTTTAAACCAATAGGAATCGGGTTCGGACAAGTCGAGCGAGACACAGCGACCTCCTGGGCGCAATACGCGAAATGCTTCGCCCAGCGTGTGTTCGATACTGCTGTCGAGCCGCAGGCCGAAGCCTATCATGACCTTGTCGTAGCTGTGGTCCGGGAAGGGTAGGGCGTGACCATCGGCCCTGCATATAGCGATGTTCCGGGATGGCCAGGCATTGCCCAGTTTTTGCCGCGCGATTTCCAGCATGGCGGCGTTGTTGTCGATCAGGCTTACCTGTCCCGCCATTGCATAGGGAAGCGCGGCCATTGCCATATCGCCAGTGCCGGCCGCGAGGTCCAGTACCCAGTCGTCCGGCTGAATTTGCAAATGCGAAACCGCCTCTCTGCGCCAGTGGCGGTGAAGGCCCATGGTCATAAGGGAATTGAGTTTATCGTAATCGTTTGCGAGACGGGTAAAGGTCTCCTGATTACGATTTCCAATGCTTTGGCTCACGGCTGTCCGCCCGTGTAATTGGCTGCGGTTCGTTGCGCACACGAGTCCGAGCTTACCACCTGCATCAAGCATTGGCAAAGCGCGCGAGCAAGCAAAACAGGACGTCTCGTTCGCTATGGTCGGTTGCCGGTTTTCTTCTCCGTTATGTCCCCGAGCGAGTTTTCCCCGGAGGGTATTTTGGATCTGGTTGACTTAAAAAGTGGCTTCCCCCATCAACCACACCTTGCGAGTATCCGTCGCAAAATCATCCGCGCTGTAATCGGCATACTTCAAAGTGAAGGCAACCGGTCCCAGTTTGGTGCCGGCAAGAAAGCTCGCTTCGGTGCCGTAATCCATGTCGCCTTCGTCGGCCTTCAGGTCCCGGTAGACGAGCGACAGGTTGATGCCGCCCAGCTTGGTGCCGGCGCTGAAGTACAAATCTTCCACGCCGTTGGTGGGGGTGGCGAGAAACTTGTCGGTCCAACCTTGAAAGGCGTGGAGGGTGGCGAGGGAGGTGGTAAACGCGGCGTTGCCGCCGTCGGAGCCCAGCACTTCGTAACCCAGTTTGAAATTGAATGTGGCGAGCGCGGCCATCGCTTCGGCCATCAGGTAGTCCGCTGTGTAATCGGTGGGATTGTCGCCGGCCTCTGTTTGGCTGGCGTATTCCAGATTGTAGGAAAAAGTATCGTTGACCTTGCCCTGCCAGCGCAACCCGACGGTGTCGCTGGCCAGAGCGGGGGCGGATTCGTTGTCGATCAGATAGGCGTAGCCGATCAGGGTACCCGCGCTCCAGCCGGCATACTGGGTATTGAACAGATGCGTCTGGTGTTTGTGATCACCGGCGGCAACCGCTTCGCCAAAGATGCGGTTGACATTGTGCACGTAGGCATAAAAAACCGTCAGTTCCTCCACGCTGCTGTTGGTGACGGAAAAGCTGTCATAGGTTTGCTCGTTCTGCCGCCAGCCCACGCCGCCAACGAAACGTTGGTTGTCCAGCAGTATGCGTTGGCGGCCGTACTTCAGTTGGCTTTCGCCCGCTTTATAGGCCAGATAAGCCTGATTGACTTCAGTACCTTCCGGATCGACGATCGCGGCGGTGCCGGTATTGATGCCGGTACCATCGTTATAGTCAACGTCGCCCCAGGCGGTGACGTCGTCCATCTCCAGCAACAGGGTAAATCCTTGGAGATCGCCGGAGGTATAGGTGAGCCGCGTTCGCTGCGTAAACGCACTGGCGCTATCCAGTCCATCCTGGTCCACGTCTTCGACGCGCAGCCGCAAGTTCAGTTTGATGTCGCTGGTCTTCAATGCGTCGCTGACCAGGTCTTGGGCCGATGCGACCGATGACGTGAGGGGCGATAAGGCAATGGCGACGCCAAACGCGCTGGGAAAATACCAATGGTGCTTGTTCATCTGTGTTTCTCCAAAAAGGTGGCTCGACTTAAAAGTTTTTCATGCCCGTCTTCACAACCGGCGTTCGCCGGGAGTGATGGCGAGGTCGTTAATGCTGGCAAAGCGTTTTTGCATCAGACCGTTGGCGGCAAACTCCCACATTTCATTGCCGTAGGAACGGAACCATTGGCCCTCCGCGTTGTGCCATTCGTATTCAAAGCGCACCGCAATGCGGTTGGCGGAAAAACACCAAAGCGTCTTTCGTAATTTATACTCCAGTTCCCTGGCCCACTTGTCGTGTAGGAAGGCCGCAATGGCTTCGCGGCCGCTAAAAAATTGATCGCGGTTGCGCCATTCGCTGTCCTCGGTATAGGCCAGGGCGACCCGTTGCGGATCGCGGGTGTTCCAGGCATCCTCCGCCGCCTGCACTTTGCGCCGGGCACTGTCCTCGGTAAACGGCGGCAGTGGCGGACGGGCGGATTCCATGGTCGCCATCACCAGTGTTTGTAGGGCAGGAATTTGCCATTCATGGTGACCACCACCCGATCACCCTTGGGGTTTTCCTCCTTGTCGATATCCATGCTGAAATCGATTGCACTCATGATGCCGTCGCCGAATTTTTCGTGAATAATTTCCTTCATGGTGGTGCCGTACACGCCCACCATTTCGTACAGGCGGTAGATCAGTGGGTCTTGCGGTACCGCGCCGTCCCAGGTTTTGGTGGGGCATTCCATGAGCGCCCGTTTTGCATCGGCCGGCAGATCCAACAATTTGCACAGTGCCTCGGCTTGTGGCTCGGGCGCGGAGTTCATGCCCAGGCAGACCGAGGTGGTCCACACCGGCGACTTGCCGATTTCCGCGGCGATTTTTTCCCAGGTCAGGCCCTTGGCTTTCTTTGCCAACACGGCGGCTTCGATGACTTCGGTTTTATTCATGGCTAGGCTCCTTTCAGGCGTTGACGGCGTGAGGGGATGCCTCGCGCGCCGTTGTTTTGATGGGGTTGATAACTTTTGGGGTGGCGCTGCCCGTGACCACGCCGCGGGCTTCACTGGAACGGTTTACCAAAAAGTCCAACAGATGGTTGCGCAAACTGTAGTAACCGGGCTCATTGATAATGGTGCCGCGCTTGCGCGGGCGCGGCAGGTCCACGGTGACATCTTCGGCGATAACGGCTTGGGGACCATTGCTCATCAGCAGGATGCGGCCGGCCAGTAAAATGGATTCGTCCACGTCGTGAGTGATCATGAATACCGTCTGCTGGGTTTGCGCGCAGATGTTGATGAGCTCATCCTGAATCACACCTCGCGTGAGAGCGTCCAGGGCGCCAAAGGGTTCATCCAGCAACAGCAACTTGGGCTCCGTGGCAAAGGCGCGGGCGATGGATACCCGTTGACGCATGCCGCCGGACAACTGCCCGGGCTTGCGGTTTTCCACGTCGTTCAAGCCCACCATTCGCAGGTACTTGCGGCTGTGCTCCCGGATTTGCGACTTTGACCAATGGGGCCAGCGTGCGCGCACGCCGAAATTGACGTTGTCCAAGGTTGAAAGCCAGGGCAGCAGGGAATAATTTTGAAACACCACGCCCCGGTCCAGGCTGGGGCCGGAGACTTCCTTGCCGTCCATGATAACCACGCCCTCGGTGGGCGTATCCAGCCCGGAAAGGGTATTCATAATGGTGGACTTGCCGCAGCCCGAGTGGCCGATAATGCAAACAAACTCGCCCCGGTCGATGCCAAAGTGAATATTCTGGAATACCGTCAGTGCCTCGTTGCGGCCGGAAACCGGAAAACGTTTGGCCAGGTTTTCCACTTGCAGGAAATGTTTGTTCATGGCTTCGACTACTCCTGGTACTGAATCAGTTTGGTGACGCCGCTGAGCCCCAGGTCCAGCAGCATGCCAACGAGGCCGATCATAAGGATTGAAAAGATCACGCTGGCCAGGTCCAGGTTGTTCCATTCATTCCACACGTAGTAGCCGATGCCGGTGCCGCCCACGAGCATTTCCGCGGCGACGATTACCAACCAGGCAATGCCGATGGAAATGCGCATGCCGGTCAGAATGGTGGGCGCGGCGGCGGGCAGAATCACGGTAAACGCGGTGCGCAACTGACTGAGTTGGTGGGTGCGGGCCACATTGATCCAATCGGTTCGGACCCCGGCCACGCCGAACGCGGTATTCAGCAACATGGGCCAAATGGAGCAAATAAAAATCACAAAGATAGCGGACGCTTCCGAGTCCTGAATAATGAACAGCGCCAGCGGCATCCACGCCAGCGGGGAAACCGGACGCAACACTTGGATGTATGGGTTGAGCGCGCGATACATCAGCGGCGACATGCCCACCACAAAGCCGATGGGAATTGCCACCAGGGCGGCCAGCAGATAGCCGGTGAGTACCCGGTACAGGGAATAGCCCAACTGGATCCCAATCCCTTTGTCGTTGGAGCCGGCATCGTAAAAAGGATTGCTCAATTGCTCCCAGGCGAGCACCGCCACTTCCGAAGGCGCGGGCACCCGCGCCTCCTGGCCGGTGCCGCCCATGAGCTGTTCGTACTCGGACAGGTTTTCCTGGGAACTCATCGCCACCTGTGACGAGCTTTCCCAGATACCCAGCACCAACGCAAGCAATACCAGTGATAGCAAGGCCGCTTTTAGGGACATGGCATTCATCAAGCCTTTCTCCCAATGGCAAAGCTATTGATGTACTCCCGCGGCTTGGTGTGGTCGAAGGTTTTGCCCATGATGGTGTAGTTTGCGTAGGTTTCCGAGGGCGCGGGGTAACCCAGATCTTCCATCACCTTGCCGCAGTCCGTGGCCAGATAAACCTGCTCGGCGATTTTTTGGTAGTCGATATCTTCTTCCACGTAACCCCAGCGCTTCATCTGAGTGAGAATCCATACCGCCATGGAATGCCAGGGAAAGGGATCGAAGTCGATGCGGTCGGGTATATCTTTTATTTCGCCCAGGCCATCGGCATAGCGGCCGGTGAGCACCTGTTCAACCACTGGCACCGGTTGATTTAAATAATTTTTGGGCGCAATTGCCGCGGCGATTTCCTTGCGGTTTTCCTGTTTCGCGGAGTAGTGGGTTGCATCCACAATGGCCTTGAACAGGGCACCGTAAGTGTTGGGATTTTCCGTGGCGAACCGTTGGCTACACGCGAAGGCACAGCAGGGGTGGCCTTCCCAGATTTCCTTGGTAAGAATATGAATGAAGCCGACTTTTTCCCACACCGCGCGTTGATTGAAGGGGTCCGGTGACAGGTAACCGTCCAAATTGCCGGCGCGCAGGTTGGCGACCATTTCCGGCGGCGGCACCACGCGAATCTGGATGTCCTTGTCCGGGTCCAGGCCGTGTTCCGCCACGTAGTAGCGCAGTAGGAAATTGTGCATTGAATACTCGAAGGGCACACCGAACTTAAAGCCCTTCCACTGTTTGGGATCCCGTTTGTCCCGGTGGTCCACGTGCAACACAATCGCCTGACCATTGATGTTTTCCACCGCCGGCATAATGTAAGGTTCCGCACTGGAACCGGCGCCCAGGGTCATGGCCAGCGGCATGGGGGTGAGCATGTGCGAGGCGTCGTATTCTCCGGCCAGCGATTTATCCCGGGCCACCGCCCAACCCGCGGTTTTTTCGACGCTTACTTCCAGTCCATGTTTTTCGTAAAAGCCCATGGGGTGGGCCATGATGATGGGCGTTGCGCAGGTAATCGGCACGAAACCCACGCTTAATTTTTTCTTCTCCAGAGCCCCGCCGGATTCCTTGACGGCTGCTTTGACCGCGTTCATAGGCAGGATGGTCGCCAGGGCAGCGGCCAGTGTTGTGCCGCCCACGGCGCCGAGAAACTGTCTCCGGCTGAAGTCGTTCTGATTGAATACGGCCCGGACGATAGCGTTTTCCACAGCGCGGTCCAGGTAGTCTTCCTGGGATTTCAGATCGGTAGCGGTTGATTCGACCGTTTGTGTGCTGCAACGATCGCACTCGCATCCTCGAACATGTTGCAGTGACACATCGCGGTCGTACGGATCGCCAAGACTCTTGTGGCTCATGGGGAGGCCCTCCTGTTTGCGCCGATGCACCGCCTTGAAGCACAGTGGCCGGCAAAAATAATATGTTGGTGCGCAACTGCTTTTCGCGGATGCCCTGGTTAACGCTGTTGCTGCAGCTTCCGGGTCTCGTGTTGAGCGCCTGTCGAGTCCATAGCGAGTTACGTGCCAAGGCTGAGAAAATAATTAACTGCTTGAAACAAAAGAAAAAACATTTAGCTGCATCGTCCCGGGCCAGAACGATAATTCGTGATCAACGATTTCTCGTTGGAGTTGGCACGGTTTTTCGTTGTGGTTTCGGCAACCGAACCGACTCTGGTGACCTAAGGGAATTGATTGTCGCGGTGGCAAGCGCGGTCACTTACATCACGATTGAAACCAATCAAATTCAACCGAGGATATTTCGTGCTCACGTCCCTGCAATACCTGCTGAAAAACATGCCCGAAGCCATCGTCGTTGTGGAGCCCTTCGCGGATCGCTTTATCGGTGTCAACGGCATGGCTTGCGAGCTGTTCGGGCTGGGAGAGACGGAGCTGATGCAACAGCCCGTGAGTCGTTGTTTTCGCAACTGCCTGCCACAACTCTGTGTGTTTACCGAAGCGCTGTTGTGTCGCGGCCGGGGGCTGGCGGACGATATCAGCGCGGTGACCGCCAGCGGCGGGGAAGTCGAGCTGGAAATTAGCGGCAGTCTCTGCCAGTTACCGGCGCTAGCGCAGTGCGTGTCCCTGTGCCTGCGGGACAAACACCACTACCAGCAATGGCGGCTGCATTCCAATGCCCAGCGCCACCACCAATTCGGGCTGCTGCAATGGCAACGTATTCACCAGGTGTTTCAGGACATTGAACGTGAAAATCAATTAATTCTCAGTGCGGCCGGGGAGGGCATATACGGGGTGGACGCGGAGGGTTGCGCGACCTTCGTCAACCCGGCGGCGGAACGCATCCTGGGTTGGAAGGCGGAGGAATTGATTGGTAACAACATTCACGTGGCCATCCACCACACCCATCCAGATGGTTCCGACTATTGCGTTCAGGATTGTCCGATTTTCGCCGCGTTCAAGGACGGCGCCATCCGCCAAGTGGATGACGAGGTTTTTTGGCGTAGGGACGGTAAGCCTGTTCCAGTGGAATACACCAGCACCCCGATTCTTGACAACGGGCATCTGGTGGGCGCGGTGGTTCTGTTTCGCGATGTGTCGGACCGCAAAATGGCGGAGGCAAAATTGCGCAGCGCGTTGGAGGAAGTGGAACAGCTCAAACACAAACTGGAATTGGAAAACGCCTATTTGCAAGAAGAGATTAGCGAAGGCTATAACTTTCACCACATTGTGGGACGCAGTTTTCCGGTACAGCAAATCATCAAACAGATTCAATTGGTGGCGCCCACCGTGGCCACGGTGTTGATAACCGGAGAATCGGGCACCGGCAAGGAATTGATTGCCCGCGCAATTCACAACGCTTGCGATTGCAATACCCGGCCCCTGGTGCGCGTCAACTGTGCCGCCATTCCCCGGGATCTGTTCGAAAGCGAATTCTTCGGTCATGTGCGCGGCGCTTTTTCCGGTGCGGTCAGTGATCGCCTGGGGCGTTTCGAGGTGGCTGACGGAGGCACGCTATTTCTGGATGAAGTGGGGGAAATTCCACTGGAACTGCAAGGCAAGCTGTTGCGGGTTTTGCAGGACGGCGAGTTCGAGCGGGTGGGAGAATCCAAGACCCGTAGCGTGGACGTGCGGGTAATTGCCGCCACCAACAAGGAGTTGAAAACCCAGGTGGACCGGGGTCAGTTTCGCGAGGACCTGTACTTTCGCTTGAATGTCTTCCCGATTCGCTCGGTGCCCCTGCGCGAGCGCCTGGATGATGTTCCACTGTTGGCAGCGCATTTTTTAAAGAAAGTTTGTCAGCGTTTTCACAAACCGGAGTTAAAAATTTCCGTCGCCCAAACTCAGCGCCTGCAAAGCTACGACTGGCCCGGGAATATTCGTGAACTGGAAAATCTGATCGAACGGCAGGTCATTCTCAGTCGCGGTGATAAGCTGCGCCTGGATCTTCCCATTACTCAAGCGGCACCTATGGGTGTACACCGTTCCGTCAACGACCAGGAATTGCTAACCGACGCGGATCACCGGAATCTGCGCTACAAGGCGATTGTGGAGGCCCTGCGTCAAACGGGCGGAAAAGTTTACGGTGCCGATGGGGCCGCGGAACTGATGGGCATCAAGCCAACCACATTGGCCTCGCGGATGAAAAAGCTGGGCATTGAGCGCGGGCGGCTGGCCGATTCCAAGCGTCGGGAACGCGAAGTTTCACCATAGCAAAGCGGTAAACCAAACTCTCTTTTATTTCCTTTGATTATTAGCAGCTGGATCAGGTAAACGAGTTAGCCATACCCGGCCGTCACACCCGCGAAAGCGGGAGTCCAGAATGTTGAAGCCGCTGGATTCCCGCTTTCGCGGGAATGACGACCAAGGTAGACCGCTTAGGAAGTGCCATTCGGGTCTGATTCAAGGTTGAATGACTACTGACGTGCTATTATCCGGTGCGGTAGTACCTCCAAGAACTCAACAAAGCGAGATCACTATGACACTGCACATCGACCTTATTCCAATATTGTCTATTCTTGCTGGCATCCTCATTCTGGTTAAACCCAAGATTCTCAACTATGTGGTGGCAGTTTACCTGATCGCGGTTGGCATCATTCAGATACTGGGTTTGCAAATCTGAACACTGCCAAATGTCTCGGCCACTCCCAGTGCAGTAAGCATCCCCGCGCAGATCCGGGAGCTTTCATCCTAGGGTCAGTATTCGTGGCAAACCCAAACCTGTGCCCTCATCCCGTTTGGCACTACCCGCGGCTTAAACCAACTACGGTTATTCCTTTCTTGGGCGTGCCACCCAACGTGAAGACAGGAGTCCGGTGTTTGCTGATGTGACCGTCGACAACAGGGACGTTGGCG
>JBBDIU010000126.1:0-14864 GCA_040880205.1 Cellvibrionaceae bacterium | reverse complement strand
CCCCCCCAAACCACCGCAACCTTACAGCGTCGACTGGCTTAACTACGTGCCATTCGATACTACAGCAATAAGGTTTGCCGTTCATGGAAGTAATTGCCCGCCGTCCACATCGATGTTGGTGCCGGTGACATAATCCGCCGTCATCAGGTAAATGACGGCTCCGGCCACCTCTTCAGGCGTTCCCGGTCGTTTGATGGCCTGTTCGGCGGTCATTGCGTGCAAGCGTTCATCCTTGGCGCCGCCCATCCAGGCATGCATGGTGGTGTCAATCGTGCCGGGGGCGACAGTGTTGATTCTTATGGGGGCGATTTCCGGTGCGATGGCGCGGCACAAACCTTCCACCGCATTACCGACACAGCTAATGGACGACATGCCCGGTCGGCATTTGCGCGCTGGCGTACCGCTGGTCAAAGTGATTGAACCGCTTTTTGCCATATAAGGTATACCGGTTCTGACCAGATTGGTATAACCCCAGAATTTGCCAAAGGCTTCGGAAAATTGTTCGTGGGTCTGTTCCACAAACGGCGCAATTGTGCGATTGGCACCGGTGGCATTGCCGATTAAATGATCGACAGTGCCAATATCCTTAAACAATACGGTCAGGGCATCCGCATCGTGAATGTCCATGGAGAGAAAGGTCACCTTGTCGCCGGCGGCTTTCCGGGCTTCGTCAATGTATTGTTGGCTGCGGCCCAGGGCCCAGACCTTGGCGCCGGCCTCGGCCGCCAACTTGGCGATGGCGAAACCAATGCCCGATGTGCCGCCGGCAACGACGACATTTTTACCCTTTATATCAGCCATGATAGTTGTACCTCTTAAAGTGGAAGAAGAAAATTAATTGAAAAAATTAAGTCGAGACTTGGGAACAATCAATCCGGCAGAGCAAAGACATAAAGCGCATTGCCGTTATTTGGCGGCTGAATTTCCGGCGTTACCAATGCCGGAACCGTGCGCGGACTGGTGCCCCCCAACGCGGCGGTTACCGCGATGTATTGTTTTCCATCAATGCTGAACGCAACCGGGAAGCCTTGCGCGGATGTGCCCAAACGCGTTTGCCACAGCTGTTCGCCGGTTGTCACATCGTAAGCGCGAAAATTGCGATCCAGATCGCCGATAAACACAAGCCCACCCGCCGTGGACAAGGCGCCCGTCAGGAAAGAAGCGCGCTGTTCAATGCTCCAGACTTCTTCCAGGGTATCCACATCGTAGGCGGCGAGTTTGCCGAGGTTACCATTGCTGCCGGGCATTTCGAAGAAGCGCCGGCTAGCGGCCAGACCGCCCGAGCCTTCCTTGAGTTCCACTGGACGCGCCGCCGTTTCAAAACAGGCTTGCACCAGCGGTGTTATCAACAACCCGGCTTGCGGATTGTAGCTCATGGGATGCCAATCCTTGCCACCGGCGCTGCTGGGGCAGGCGGAAATCCACTCATTGAGTTGCGCCTTGGCGATGTCATCGCGATAGGTGACCGCGCCGGTTTGCGGATCAATGTGACTAAAAATATTTTGAAAAAGTGTTTCCTTGTGCTGCAAAAATTCGCCGCTCACGCGATCGTGTTTCCACAAAATACCGTGCTTGCCCAGTGAGAAAACCAGCTTGCGGTCGCCGCGGTCGATAAGTATCCGTTCGAAGACTTCATCCATGTCCAGGGCTTCGCCGGGCACGTGCTGGAAATACCAGGCAAGAGAGCCGTCATCCACGCCGACTGCCACCGTGGCGTTGGTGTAGAGTCCCTTGTCGTCGATGGACATGTGCCGGCTGACCGGCACCCAGGGTTTGGCCTGCGCGGTGCCCCAATAGGTCAGTTCCAAATCGGGATCGTAGCTGCCAGTAATCCAGGTTTCACCGCCGGCGCGAAACATGTTGTCCAATTCGCCCCAGGTATCGCCACCTGGATTGCCGGACTGGGCCAGAGTTTCGAAGCGCCAGGCCAATTTGCCTGTGTCGGCGTGGTAGGCGCTGATGAAGCAGCTCTCGTCGTCGTAGCGGGCACAACCGGCCAGACCCTGAATAACCAGGCCCTTTGCCACGATGGGACCGCTGGAATTGGCAAAGCCCTTGGCCGGATCGGCAATTTGTGTTTCCCACACTTGTTCGCCAGTGCGCGCGTCCAGTGCCACCAAGCGCGCGTCGGTGGTGGCGTGAATAATTTTATCTTCATGGATGGCGATGTTGCGTATGTCCTGCCGGTCGGTGGGTCCGGTCCTGCTCTCCCAGATCAATTCGCCGGTTTTGCCATCCAGTGCCTGGATGATGTTGCCCGGATTGATCAGGTAAATCACACCCTTGTAGACCAGGGGTGAGGGCTCCGAGCTGCCTTCGTGCATGGCCCACACCCACTGCAATTGCAGGTCGTTGACGTTGTCGCGATTGATCTGCTCCAGCGCGCTGTAACTCCAGGCCTGATAGTTGCCGCGCACCATGGGCCAGTCCGCCGGGTCGGGGTGGCGCAGCATGGTGTCACTGATCGGTTCAAAGTTTTCCACCGTTCCCGCAACGGTAACGCCCAGCGGTTCCCGCGCTTGTTCCCGTGCCGATTCGCTGGTGGGTGCCTGCAACAGGGTCAGGTGCGTTGTTGCGTCGAGTGCTTGAGCACTGCTCTCGATGCCATTGCTCTGCATAATGAAGGCGGTAATTTGTAGAAAGTCGGGATGGTCCAGGTTGCCACCGCCCGGCGGCATGGAAGATTGAATTAAACCGCGCAAATCCTGCACGTCCCGGTTGCCCCACTTTTGCATGAAGCTTTCGCCGACCAGTTGTGGGGCAGTGGGCGTGCCTTGCAGTGTATCGCCGTGGCAACTTGCGCAATTCACCTGGTACAGGCGTTTGCCGAGCCGGGCCTGGGCATCGGAGTAGGTAGTGGAAACGCGCGTGGACGACTCCGTCGAGTGATCGAGCAATGCGGAGCATGCGACAAGGACCGACGCCGCGAACAAGAGTGCAAGCCTGAATGCCATTGGATTCTACCTTCGCTATTGCACAGGGCTGGCAAACAACCAACCGCGTAAGTTGCCGTCGGGGGCCGCCGCGCTGTGAATTTGGATATACAGTGCGCGATTGTGCAAGTGTTCCAACTGTTCCGGGCTCAACTGCACAGTGCCACTGATCTTTCCGGCTGTCGCATGCGTTACCTGAAGGTCCGCAATGGCGGGGCCGGGAATGGCCAAGGGTCCCTGGTGTAAATGCGCGCTGGTGGCCGCGGCGCTGAGGCCTTCGAATTGTCCATTGACAATTAATTGCGAACCATCCAACTGGGCGCGCAAATCGCCGCCGCCGGTAATCGTCCTGGCGGAACGGAAGTCCACCGGCAAAGGTGCGAGTCTCGCCACAAAATCGGAAGTCTCCGCGATAATCCGAGGAGCAAACGACAGAAACAAGGCCAGGACCAGCAGGTAGCGAAAGAATCGTAAATGAATCGTCATAGGAATTATTATTATGCGAGGCTGGGGAAGCGGAAGAGTAAAGCAGGGCCGAAGGCTTTTCAAGGGAGTGTCCGACCCATCGCGTTCAATGGGTCGCGGCGTTGACCGCGGTTGACCCCGGGTCTTGGTGAATCAAAGGTTTGGAAATGTTAATTTTGCGACGCCTTTTGCAGCGCTACAGTACCATGTTCGGTCCTATCCAACAGGTGGTTCGGAGCAGGGCCTCGGCCGAGCCGGGGAACGTGTTTCGATCCGCGAATCAAAGTAGTAGTCCACCCCGTCAGTGCCCAATTTCCGGAATAGATGGAGAACCAGCTTGATCAAATCAACGCGTTTTTACTTGCTCTCCTTGCTGCTGGCCGCGCTATCCGTGCCCCTGTGGGCGGCGCCGGAGAACGTCCGGCGCGGCGCCGAGGTGTTTCAAAACCACTGCGCCCGCTGCCACCTGCCGCTGGAAATGGAAACCCGCGTCCGCAGTGGCTGGGCGGGTCGCGAGGCGGATCAGTTGTTTCAAACCATCAAGCTGACCATGCCCGGCGAACGACCAGGATCCTTGAGCGACGCCCAATATCTGGATGTCACCGTCTACATTCTCGATCAGGGCGGGGTCGGCCTTCCCGAAACCGCTTTGCAGCAATCCCATTTAGCCGGTCTGACCATTGTCCCTGAAGAAGCCGGCACCGCGTACAGTAAGGAGGGGACCGTTAACTGGACAGAATTCAATGGCGATCTTGCCGCGACGCGCTACGCCCCACTGGAACAGATAAACGCGGACAACGTGGCCCAGTTGGAAACGGTCTGGGAATTTGATGCGGGTATTTTCGGGCCGTCGCCGGAATTCAAGAACACCACATCCCCCCTGGCCGTGGACGGCACCTTGTATTTGACCGCTGGCACCACGCGCAATGTAGTGGCGTTGGATGCCGAATCCGGTCAACTCAAATGGATGTGGCGTCCCCAGGAGGGGGAGCGCTTTGACAAGGCGCCGCGCAAGGGCTCGGGGCGGGGCGTGGCCTATTGGCGGGACGGCGCCAGGGAGCGTATCTATACCGTGACGCCGGGCTATTATCTGGTCGGTCTCAACGCCAAGACTGGCCTGCCCGATACCGAGTTTGGTGCCAGTGGCTGGGTGGACCTGCAGCAGGGCCTGCGCCTGGCGGAAGACCGCGATGATATCGATATCGGTTCGTCCATGCCGCCGCTGGTGGTAAACGATGTGATTGTTGTCGGGGCCGCCCATCTGGTGGGCTTTCGACCGCCTTCCGCTTCCAACGTAAAAGGGGATGTGCGCGGTTTTGATGCCCGCACCGGCGAATTGCTGTGGACCTTCAAGACCATCCCCGAGCCGGGCGAACCGGGCTCCGAAACCTGGCTCGATGGCTCCGAAAAATACACCGGCAACGCCGGCGTCTGGGCGCCCATGTCGGCCGATCCGGACTTGGGTCTGGTTTATCTGCCGGTGGAGGCGGCGACCGGGGACCGCTACGGCGGTGATCGTCCCGGGAATAACCTCTACGCCAATTCCCTGGTGGCCCTGGATATCAAAACCGGTGAAAAACGTTGGCATTACCAGATTATCCACCACGACATCTGGGACTGGGATAACCCCAACGCACCGATTCTCGCGGACCTGCCCGATGGCAGGAAGGTGGTGGTGCAGCTCACCAAGCAATCCTTCGCCTACGTTTTTGATCGCGAGACCGGCGAACCCATTTGGCCCATTGAGGAAAGGCCGGTACCTCAGAGCGATGTACCGGGTGAATGGACCTCGCCAACCCAGCCCTTTCCCACCAAACCGGCTGCCTACGACCGCCAGGGCATCAGTGAGGACGATCTCATCGACTTCACTCCGGCGCTCAGGGCGGCGGCCAAGCAAGCCGTAAAACCCTACCGCCTGGGTCCGCTATTCACGCCTCCGTCCGTCGCCAATGGACCGGATGGCACCAAGGGCACGCTCAGCCTGCCCTCCGCCACTGGCGGCACCAACTGGGAGGGCGGGGCTTTCGATCCCGAAACCGGCATGCTTTACGTGCCGTCGTTTACCGAAGTGTCCATGCTGGCGGTAATGAACGACCCCGGGGCTTCGCAAGTGGAGTACATCTTTGGCGGCGGCGGTCGGGTGCCCACGGTGAAGGGCTTGCCTCTGGTCAAGCCGCCGTGGGGAAGGATTACCGCTATCGACCTGAAGGACGGTGAGCACGAATGGTGGATTCCCAATGCCGACACGCCCGAGGACGTAGCGAATAACGCGGCCTTGAAGGGCGTCGATATTCCGCGGACCGGTAAGCCCACCCGTTCCGGTTTATTGCTCACCAAATCCCTGTTGTTTGCCGGCGAAGGTTGGGGCGGCAGTCCGGTATTTCGTGCCCACGACAAGAAAACCGGTGAGATTCTAGCCGAAATCGAATTGCCCGCGGCACAGGCCGGCCAGCCGGTTACCTATATGGTGGACGGCAAGCAATACATCGTCATGGCGGTGGGCGACGGAAAATCGGCGGGCAAAATAGTGGCCTTGGCGTTGCCGGACTGATTTGTTTCAGAGCGAGCGACGTCAACCATTCAAACGGCATGTAAACCAAACGAGAGCGTATGTATGAGTGATAACAACGAAGTCGATAAGTTACTGAGCCAATATGAAAAAGGGCAGTTGTCGCGGCGCACTTTTCTGGCGTCGCTGTCAGCCATGGCGGCGTTGGCTGGAACCAGGGTCAGTGCCCAGACAAAGCCAACCATCGAGATTACGTCTATTAACCATGTGACCTTGTTTGTGAAGGACATTCCCAAGGCCGCGGAGTTTTATCAAAGTTTGTTTGGTCTCGGCATCAAGAGTCAGCAGAGCAACGGCATTAATCTGTCAACCGGTGATGATGGCCAGTTTCTCGGCTTCTACGGCGGGACGGAAAGCGTTGAACCAACGATTCATCACGTCTGCCTGGGGGTGAAGGATTTCGACGTGGAAAAAATCGTACAAACATTGGCGGAACGCGGTATCCAGGCGCAAATTCGCATGCGCGACGAAACCATTCCGGAACTCTATTTCACCGATCCCAACGGCATTCTTATCCAGTTGCAGGACGAAACATACTGCGGCGGTTCGGGGGTTTTGGGAAACAACTGCGAGGCCTGAGGGGTTCGCGTTTCGTGGGCCCGATCAAATTCAGCGGCTGGGCACGGAAGCCCAATAGCATTTTCGCCGACTCAGCTATCCGCACGCCCCTTTGAACTAAAAGATTATTAATTGAGCCTCTCCAAGCCACATTGGTTTATTAGTTGCGTGTGATCAAAATTCTCCGCGTATTCTGTTCACCATTCACCATTCACCATTCACCATTATCATTCATCCGGGGTGTATGCCGCAAAGTGGCAGGAGCCGATGCGCCCACCATCCACCGCCCACCACAAACCATTCATCACCCCTCTCTTTATCGGAGCCGGAAAAGTTGTGTAAAGCAAACGCCGGGCAGCAGTGTTGTTGAGGATGAGGTGCTAAAATAACAGACCTATTGGTCGGAATCCGGCCTATCGTGGCACAAGCGCTTGTCAATCCCTTCGCACTTAGCATCCCGCTCGGTTGGCTAACCTGGATTGGTCGCTTGTGTTGTTAACGCTGAATTGGTCGGAGTCTCCGTGTGGTGTTTCCAGGTACAAATTGGAATTGTCTCGAAGTAGTAACACCGTCGCTGAAAGCGTTGCTATCTGTTGTTCCGTTCCTTGTTGCGACGGACCTGTTCGCCGAGGTGGAAGGTATTATTCCGCCCGAGCAGGAGGTGCGGGTGTTTACCCAACTGGAAAGTGACGATCCGGATCGCTCCACCATCTCTTATCCCGCGTCTTATTTCGCACAGTACGATCCTGTCACGGCACTCGACATGCTCAATCGCATACCGGGTGTCGATACTATCCTGTCTGGCAATGGCGGCGGTGGAAGGGGATTGGGCGCGGGCCGCAGCTCGATCCTGATCGACGGCAAACGCATTGCGGGAAAGGCGAACAGTGGCAAGGACATGTTGGAGCGCATCGCTGCCAAGCAGGTGGACCGCTTTCAGATTATTCGCGGCACCTCCGCCGATCTCGATGTGCGCAGTGCCGGTCCGGTCGTAAACGTCATTATGAACGAAGGCCTGGCGCGCTCCAGCATCTCCGCGGAACTTAGCACTAAGATTCATCAGAATGGCACAGTAAGCCCGGGTGGAGCAATTTCGTTTGGCGGACAAACAGGAGCGCTGGACTATCTTGTAAATTACACGATGGAACCACACTACGATGAACAGATTCGCAAGGAATACAGCTTCAATGGCGATTTCACCCCGAAGGACACGATTGTTCAGATAAGGGAGCGAGAACAAACCGATCATAAAATAACAGGTAACTTTGGGTATCAACTGGATGACAGTAAGCTTTTACAACTGAATGCCCTGTTTATTGAAAACAGTTCACCCGATGATATCGATCGATCTATTACCGACTTCAGTACCGATCCAAGCCAGCTCACCTTTGAGCGCGAAGCTCGAAAATCGGATCGAAACAAGTGGGAGGTCGGCGGTACTTACCAGCACACCTTTGCCGATCAGTCACGGTTCAATGCTATTTTAGTGATCAACGATGAGACCGACGACTGGTTCTATAATCGTTTCGAGCTGGAGCCTTCCACTCCGGTCAAAAGTTTGTACGTTGGCGAAGAGAAACGAAATCGCGAGCGAATTGTACGTGCATCTCACACAGTGGGACTAACCGCGAACCAGGACATTGAGCTGGGCGTTGAACGTGCCCAGACGATTTTGAACAAATCGTTCCGCCTGGGGTCAGCCCGATCCGGCACCCCTTCAGCACGCTTTGGCAATTTGGTGCCGGTCAGCGATGTCGACTCGACCGTGGAGGAGATACGTTACGAACCCTTTGCAATTCACAATTGGCAAATTAGTTCAGCGGCCACACTGGAATCCACCCTGGTGGCGGAATTCTCGGAAATTGAGCAGCAAGGAACCGAGAACGGTGTGCCAGTAGGCAAGGCGCGTGAGTTCGAATTCCTGAAACCTAAACTGGATTACCGCTATGAGGTATCCTCGTCAACCCAGTTGCGCGCGACACTTGAGCGACATGTATCGCAGCTCAGTTTTTCCAGCTTCAGCGCCAGCAATAACAATGATTTGGAAAAGGACATCAATGCCGGCAATCCCGACTTGGAGCAGGAAAAATCCTGGCGTTATGAGCTGAACCTGGAATACCGTTTACCCGAAGATGTCGGTGTGCTCAATTCACGACTTTTCTACCACGACATCGAAGATGTCATCGACAGAGTTGATGCCTCGACCGATCCTTCGCGCCCGATCTCAGCACCGGGCAACATTGGGGACGGCAAACGCTACGGGGCAGAGCTGGATGCGAGCCTGCGTCTGGAAGCAATCGAGCTGCCGGATACGCGGCTAACCGCCGTAGCCTTGGTACAGGATTCGGAAGTCGTGGATCCTTTTCTGAACGAAACCCGCCGCCTGCGAAGCCACAGCCGCGGCCGGTTCAGCTTGGGTATGAGGCACGACTTGCCCGTTTGGAAGCTTAACTACGGCGCGGATTATACCTACCATCTCCCCGGTAATCGCCAGGTTGACATCGACGACATCGTTGACAAACAGGACGGCCCCAACGCCAGCATTTTTATCGAAAAGGTGGCCTTCGAAGGAGTCACGGTTCGCTTGGAGTCTTTCAATCTGCTGGATTCCGCCAATTGCTATACGGGTACCCGCTATCAGGGTGCCACTGCGGATGGAGTGGTGGAGGAATTGGAAGAGTACTGCTTCACCTACGGCCGCACGACGGCCGTTAGGGTGAAGGCGACCTTCTAATGAATGACATCATTTCACTCGCGCCTGCACAATGGCCGGGAGCAGGGCATTTTAGAGCTTGAGAAGTTCCATGGCGGCCGTATCCCCTTTCGTGACAATTATATGGCTGTTCATAGCTGTCCCATTAAGATCAGCTCGAGTTTCCTGTAGCCCAATGCTAACAGCACTCGAGGCGTGAAGCTTTGTGCCAGGACATGGATTGGGTATTCACGGCCGTGACACGTTGTACCCTGTAAGCTCGGATGCAGCATCCATGCTGCATACGGTCACTGCGGACCCTTAAAGTTTATGGGACAGCAATGATCCACGCGGCTGACAATAGGCTGTTAGCGTCAGTTGTCCACGGGGCGCTCGAAACAATGCCTTAAGTTGCTGGATTGTTTTATCGCAAGGCCGATTGTTGGTATTCTAGGCGCTCCATCGCCCGGGGGTAATAACGCTTGAAGTCCTTGCTGACCAAAATTGCTTTGTTGTCCATATTCCTCGCCGACAGCACGCTGGCCGACCCAGTCTCCCTGTTTGAGGGCGAGTTCTCCTTCGTCCGGCTGCGCTATGATAGTGAGTACGCTGGCGGCGGGTTTCGCTTCGGTTCGTCGTGGAGCATCGACTACCCCGCGGCGGACGAAAATTTTTTGCGCGCCGTCACCCGCTTGACCAATATCAAAATTAACAGCCAACCCATTGTTCGTCGTCTGGATGACGAGGACATCTTCAATTACCCCTTTCTCTACGCGCTGGAACTGGGCAACAGTGGCGGGGTCTCCTTTAACGAAGTGGAAATGCGCAACCTGCGCGAGTATTTGCTGCGCGGTGGATTTCTGTTTATCGATGATTTCTGGGGGACTCGCGAGTGGGACAATTTCTACCGTACTTTCAGTCAAGTCTTTCCGGACAGAGACATTGTGGAACTGGATAGCGATCACGAAATATTTCGCACGTTTTACGACGTGGACGGTGCCCAGATGATTCCGGCCATGGGCAATCCACAAAACATACCCGAGGCCGATGTCGATCACGCATCCAATTGGGCTATCATGGACGATGACGGTCGGATAATGGTTTTGATCAACTGGAACTCGGACATTGGCGACGGTTGGGAGCATACCTATCACGCAGGCTACCCGACGCGCTATGCCAATCTGGCTTATCGTTTGGGTATCAACTATCTGATCTATGCATTGACGCATTGACGGCATAGGCTGTCACAAGATTCATCAAGGCATCAGTTCAAGGTAATAATTCGGGGGAAATCGTCGATGAAAAAAACAAGAACCGCACTGCTATTCGTCGCTTGCTTTTGCCTGGGATCTTTTGTTTGGGCGGCGGAAGACGGCCAAGGCTTTGTCATTATTCAAAAGGATGACACCGGTCTGGACGAAAGAGCGGGTAATCGGATTAAAAGCTATTTGCTGCATGGCGATCCGTCCAAGGAGGGTTTGTACATCATGCGAATCCGCTTTCCCGCCGGGCAGGCAAGTCGACCGCATCATCATGACCAGGACCGCTTTATCACGGTAATCGAGGGGACTTGGCATGTGGGAACCGACCAGGTATTCGACATGGACCAGACCGTTCCAATTAAGGCGGGCGGCTTCATGAAGCATCCGGCCGGCGCGGTTCACTTCGACGGTGCAAAGGACGAGGCGGTAGTGGTGGAAATTCGCGGCATGGGACCGGTTAAAACCACCTCGGTTGCCCGGTCCGATTAGCCCGACTCGAATATCCGAGCCGGGCCCAATGGCCCCCAAAGCACTATTCGCTGTTCTGAAAGTATTCCTGAGTGCCGTGACTCTCCATGGACAGCGCGATGCGGTGCAAGGCCACCGCATAGGCCCCGTCCCGTAGTGGGCAGTTGCGGCGCTCCGCTTCCTCCCACACCGCGTCGAAGGCGCGCGTCATGTGCTCCTTGAGTCGTTCCCTGACTGTTTCCAAGTCCCAGGGATAGCCCTGCCGGTTCTGTACCCACTCGAAGTAACTTACCGTCACGCCGCCAGCGTTGGCGAGCACGTCGGGCATGATCACGATGCCCTTGTCCACCAGTGTGGCTTCCGCGTCGGCGCGAATCGGACCGTTGGCAACTTCCAGAATGTAGCCCGCGCGAATTGTATCGACGTTGTCGCGATGAATAACGCCATCCAGAGCCGCCGGTACCAACAGGTCCACGTCCAGCGCCAGTAATTCCTCGTTACTGATCCGATCGTGCTCGACCGCTTCGCAGACCGAGGTATCACAGTACACCGCTTGCAAGCTGCGCGTTCTTGCTTTTGTTCGGGCGATACTGTGGGTATCAAACCCCCGCGCGGAATAGATAGCTCCCTGCGAATCGCTGATAGCGACAATTTTACAACCGGCATCCTGTAACAGGTGCGCAATGTGCTGGCCAGCATTGCCGAAGCCTTGAATAGCCACGGTCAATTCGTCCGCGGAGCGGTCCAGCTTTTTCAACAACGCCTCCACGCAATGAAAAGCGCCCCGGCCGGTGGCCTCTTCGCGACCTTCACTGCCGCCGAGACAGATGGGCTTGCCAGTAATCACCGCGGGAGCCCGCGTTTGATAAATGGCTTCATATTCGCTCAGCATCCAACCCATAATGCGCGCGTTGGTATTGACGTCGGGCGCTGGAATGTCGGTATCGGGGCCAATGAAATGTGCCATGCTGCGCATGTAATTGCGCGCCAGGCGCTCCAGTTCCATGGGTTCCAACTGCTTGGGATCCACCTGGATTCCGCCTTTGGCGCCGCCGTAGGGGAGACCCAGGACCGCGCACTTAATGGTCATCCACAATGCCAAAGCAGTCACTTCGTCCTGGTTCACGCCGGGATGAAAGCGAATGCCGCCCTTGGTGGGTCCCAGGACGTTGTTATAATGGCAGCGATAGGCCCGAAAATAACGCATTGAGCCATTGTTCATGCGCAGCGACAGCGTCGTGCACAAAAGTGATTTTGGATGGAGTAGACTGTCCAGAACTTCGGGGGCAATCGCGGCCGCGGCGGCGATGGACTCGAGCCGGGACAGGGCGTCTTGGTAGGTGCTTTGGGTCACGTGAACTCCCGTGTACAGGTTGTCGTGGCGAGGGTCTTGCATTCCCCGCTTTATGTCAAAATGCCCCTGCAAAACAAATACCTGTGCTTCGAGGGTGTTCCGGAATTCAGCTTTTCCGGAGTTCAACTTTCCAGGAGTTTAAAACGGCGGTTGGTTTATCAGCTTGGGGCATGGTGCCGCAATGGTCAGTGTATGAGCAAAACGTTCCTGTTGCCACCTCAACTCGAGGACGAGCAAGGTGAGCTGCGCCGCGTCGGCTTTGAGTTCGAGTTGGGTAATGTCGGAGTAAAAAACCTCGCCCAGGGTCTTGCCAGGGCACTGGGTGGAAAACTGAGTTATACCAGTTCGTTTGAAGCGATTTTGGAAAACTCCTCCGTGGGCAAGCTTAAAATAGAAAGGGATACACACCTGCTAACCTCGCTGGCCTATCGAGACTGGCTCAGCAACTTGGGAGTGGATTTTTCACCGGGCTCCGAAGGCGAACGCTGGGAAGGTAATGTTGATAATTTGAGTCGCCAGCTTATACCCTGCGAGATCGTGACGGCGCCTATTCCTGTCACCGAGCTGGCCTGTCTGCACGACATTGTCGCGGTAATTGAGGATATGGAAGGGGAGGGAACTCAAGGCTCCTTTTATTACGCTTTCGGCTTACATATGAATCCGTCAATTCCCTCGGCCGAGAGCAGTGTCTTGCTTGCCTATATTCAGAGTTTTTTGCTCCTTAGCGACTGGATTATTGAAGACGCGGGAACTGATTTTGCCCGGCGCTTTTTTACCAAATACATCGATCCGTTTCCAAAAATGTACAGTGAGTTGATTTTGCACCCCGATTATCGACCGGACATTTCCGCTTTGATGAAGGATTACCTGCGCTACAATCCAACCCGTAACCGCAGCCTCGATATGTTACCCATTTTTTATCAGCTGGATCGCGAGCTGGTACTAGGGAATGTCAAGGAGAGCGAGCGGCATCTTATAAAAGGACGGCCGGCATTTCACTACCGCCTACCCGACTGTCGGGTGGGCGAACCCGGCTGGGCGCTGGAAGATGAATGGAACCGTTGGCATTTGGTCGAAGTACTTGCTTCGGATGGCAAAAAACGCTCGGATTTACTCGAATCCTGGCAGCGCGAACAGGCCCGATTTCGATTTAGCCACCGCGCCGCCTGGGTGGAGCGTGTTCAACAGTTCGTCGACGCACAATTCACTGAACAACAATCCACCGAACAACACGTGAGGAACTAAGTTATCAACATTCGGACTCGGCCTCTCATCGGGGTTACCGGGCCCAACCGTGGGGGCACGCCCGCCTGGCTGATGACCTGGCTGGCCTTACGTCGCGCGGGTGCGAAGGCAGTACGTATCACGCCGCGAACGCCGCGCAATGAGCTACAGTTGGATGGGCTGATTATTGGCGGTGGTAGCGATATCGAGCCGAGTCACTACGGGGAAACGCCTTTTGCGGATCTCAAGGAGAACCGTCGGCAGGGCAGCCGGATTAGCGATCTTCTGGTTTCCCTGTTGCTTTTTCTATTGCGAATAATTTTTGCGGTCAAATTCCGGCAAGGCTACGACCCTAAACGGGATGAGCTGGAGAAAGATTTGTTGGCCCGGGGGCTTGCTTCGAACATTCCAGTTCTCGGTATTTGTCGTGGCGCCCAGCTGTTGAATGTCGTTCTCGGAGGCAATCTCCATCAAAATATCACCGAATTCTACGACGAGGAACCTCACGTGCGCAGCTTGTTGCCACGCAAACAGGTGCGAATCGAATCCGGCAGCCGGCTACATGGCATTTTGGGCAAGACTCAATGCCGCGTGAATGCCTTGCACGATCAAGCCATTGCGGAGTTGGGCTGAAAGGTGCGCATCGTCGCGCGGGATAATGCGGAGGTGGTGCAAGCCATTGAGCATAGAGGTGTTGATTTCGCTATTGGCGTGCAATGGCATCCGGAATATCTACCGCAAATCGCCGAGCAGCAATTGTTATTCAAACACATGGTGGATGCCGCATGCCGCCGCCAAGCGACGGGCTGAATCCGCAGTGGAAGCCTACTTTAGTCTGTTCGGTATCGCTTTTTTGGCCGCGACCATCCTGCCCGCCTATTCTGAGGTGTTGTTCGCGGGCCTGGTTACCCAGGGCTACGATCCACTCCTGTTGTGGCTGTTCGCCACGGCAGGCAACACGCTCGGTTCGGCCGTGAACTGGCTGCTGGGCCGTTACCTCCTGCATTTCCAGGATCGCCGCTGGTTTCCCTTCCGCCAGGATTCCCTGGGCCGCTCGCAACGCTGGTTTCAAAAATACGGGGTCTGGTCCTTGTTGATGGCCTGGGCGCCGATTGGCGGCGATGCGCTCACTTTTATAGCCGGCATCATGCGGGTGAATTTTTTTCTGTTCTTTTTGCTGACGGGGATTGGCAAGGGCTTGCGCTACGCATTTTTGCTGGGAGCGATGGGAGTGCTGGGATTTTAAGGAGCCTCTGAATAATACCAATGCGCCTCTGGCTTGCAGGCCCTTTCTCATAGGAAGAAAGGCAATCAAGGCGGGGGCTACGTCGAAGCTCTT
>JBBDIU010000125.1:0-15024 GCA_040880205.1 Cellvibrionaceae bacterium | reverse complement strand
CCATCGCCTATTGGCCGCGGGGCAATAGCCGGGGCTTCATGGCCGGATTGAGCATGGGGACCACAGTTTGGGCGCTGGGGCTTTTTGTCCCGGCGGTAACCGGTATCAGTCAGATCCCCCTGCCCGGAACCAACCAGGCTATTGCCGTCGGCTTTGATCAGTGGAACAAGATTACACTCTGGTCCCTGGGCTTGAACACTTTGTGTTTCGTGGCCGTTTCCTGGTTGAGCAAGGCCAGCCACGAAGAACACTACAGCGCCGCGTTATGCACCGCCGATGAAATCAGCCATCCGGTGAGGTCAACACTGGATGTTCACTCCCCGGCCGACTTCAAAAGCCGTTTGCGTGAACGCCTGGGTGCGGACATTGCCACTCAGGAAGTGGATCGCGCCCTGCACGAATTGAGACTGAACCACAATGAACGCCGCCCCTACGCCCTGCGCCGCTTGCGCAATCGTCTGGAAGCCAATTTATCGGGGCTCATGGGCATCGCGGTTGCCAGCGAAATTCTCGACCAGTACATCCCTTACAAACTGCCCACAGGGTCCGGTACCGCCGATATTCACCTGATCGAAGAACGCGTCGCCCGCTATCAACATTCGTTTACCGGCATCGCCGCCGAATTGGACAACCTGCGTTTGTATTACCGCAAAACACTTCAGGAGCTGCCCATGGCTATCAGTTCCCTGGGACCCGACCTGGAAATACTCATGTGGAACAACGCCATGACCGAGTTGACCGGGATTGACGGTACCGAAGTCACCGGCTCACATTTGAACAACCTGGCCGAACCCTGGCGTACCCTGATCACCGAATTTACCGCCGACCAGAAAACCCACAGTCACCGCCAAGCCATGGTCATCGACAATGAACCCCGCTGCTTCAGCCTACACAAGGCCAGCATCCGGGGACCGGTTGCCAACAGCGCCGACGGCCAAGTGATACTGGTGGAGGATGTTACCGAGCTGCAGCAACTGGAAAACGAATTGCTACACAGCGAACGACTCGCGTCGGTCGGGCGCTTGGCGGCGGGAGTCGCCCACGAGATAGGCAACCCGATTACCGGTATCGCCTGCCTGGCGCAAAACATCCGCTATGAAACCAATGACCGGAAACTCCTGGAGGCCGCCGAACAGATACTTTTCCAAACCGAGCGCGTGGATCGCATTGTCCAGTCATTGGTCAGCTTCAGCCATGCCGGTAGCCGGCACAGCATCGAGTTTGAACCGGTGGAAATATACCGCCGCGTGCAAGAAGCAATTCATCTGCTTTCACTGCAACACGGCAAGACCGCTGTGGTATTCGCCAACCATGTGCCGGAAGACTTGAAGATCAACGGCGACAGTCAGCGAATCATCCAGGTATTCGTCAATCTATTGTCCAACGCCCGCGACGCCAGTCAGCCGGGCGGGCAAGTCGTTGTCGCCGCGCGGCAAGACGAGGAAGCGGTAACGATCACCGTCACGGACCAGGGCAAGGGCATTGACCCCCGGCAGATCGACCGTATTCTGGAACCCTTCTTTACCACCAAGGACCCCGGCGAAGGCACTGGCCTGGGCCTGTCCATGGTATACAGCATTGTTACCGAACACCGCGGCCAGATTGATGTTACCAGCCCGGTCACCGACGGCCGCGGCGCCCGCTTTACTCTAAGATTCAGTCGCTAATCGCTAGTCGAAGCCCCAAGCGGCCCCTCCGGGGCCGTATGTTTGACTAGCGACTAGGGATTAGCGACTAGCGACTCTTTTTTCCGACCTTTGCTTTGAGTGAAAAATACCCTAGGATACGCCGTTACCCGAAGTGTTACCGTAGGAACCAGGGCTGAGAGCTGACGTCGCGAATTATGAGTAGAATTTTAGTTGTTGAAGATGAAGTGATTATCCGCACCGCGTTGCGCAAGCTGCTGGAGCGGAATAAATACCAGGTATCAGTAGCGGCATCGGTCAGGGAGGCCACCAGCAAATTCAATCTCGAGGAATTCAACCTTATTATCAGTGACTTGCGTCTCCCTGGCGCACCGGGAACAGACTTGATCAAACTGGCTGGCGAGGTGCCGGTACTTATCATGACCAGTTATGCCAGCCTGCGCTCCGCGGTGGACTCCATGCGGATGGGGGCCGTGGATTACATCGCCAAGCCCTTTGACCATGAAAAAATGACCGCGGCGGTGAAACAGGCCATCGGCAAGGCCAGCGACGCGGCCACACAGAAGAAGCCCTCCAAAACCTCCTCAGCCGCTATCAACGGCATGATCGGTAGCAGTACGGTTATGAAGGATATCTACAACCGCATTCACAAAGTGGCCCCCACCTCCGCCACGGTCCTGATACATGGCGAAACCGGCACTGGCAAGGAACTGGTGGCCCGCGCCATCCATAACGAGAGCCCGCGCAAGTCGCAGCCTATCGTGTCCGTCAACTGCGCCGCCATCCCGGACACCCTGATCGAATCGGAACTATTCGGCCACGAGAAAGGGGCCTTCACCGGCGCCGCCAACACCCGCGAAGGTCTGGTGGCCGCCGCCGACGGCGGCACGCTGTTCCTGGATGAGATTGGCGAACTGCCCCTGGAAGCCCAGGCACGCCTGTTGCGGGTACTTCAGGAGGGCGAGGTCCGCCCCATCGGTTCGGTGGAGTCGCGCAAGGTCGATGTGCGCCTGATTGCCGCCACTCACCGAAACCTGGCCAAGTTGGCCTACGAGGGGCGCTTTCGGGAGGATCTTTACTACCGTATCAACGTCGTGCAACTCTCGCTGCCGCCGCTGCGCGAGCGCGGCCGGGACGTCATTGCCATGGCGGAATTCCTGTTGGAACGCTATTGCGAGAAGTTCAACAAGCCCTCTCTGAGCTTGTCCCCGGAGGCGATTCAAGCCATCACCACCTATCACTGGCCCGGCAATGTGCGGGAAATGGAAAACGCCATCCAGCGGGCCGTCATCCTTTGTGAGGACGAGGCGGAAATCAGCCACGATCTGTTGGCCCTGGACCTGGATCTGGTCAAAGTCGAGGCCGGCGAGGGTGCCCTTGCCCAAGCCCGCAACACCCAAGCCCTTGGCGATGGCGGCAACCGGCGCCACGGTCTGGATCCCAGTGAAGACCTCTCCCTGGAAGATTACTTCCAGCGCTTCGTTCTGGAACACCAGGACTCCATGAGCGAAACCGAACTGGCCCGCAAACTGGGCGTCAGCCGCAAATGCCTATGGGAACGACGCCAACGTCTGGGCATTCCGCGCAAGAAATCACCCGCAAACGGCGTGAAATCCGTCAGTTGAAAATGTTCCCCAATTGGCGCTAATAGGATATTTCGCGTCCACAAACTGTTACCTTCCTATAACGCTTGTAACGTTTCTTGACACGATCAGTAACGATAGGAAATAGTGAGGGACCCGTTGCAAGTCTAACAAAAAACATAAGTCTCTGTTTTTAATGGAATTTACCCATGTGGCACAGCCCGTGCTTTAGTAAACTTTACAAAAACAACAACAAAGAATAATAAAGCGCAAAAACAGAGCTTAACAACAACAAAGAATAACAATAATTAAAACAGACTTTTACTTGGAGAGGGTTTGCCAGTTAGCAAATTCATGCACGGATGTCTGACTAATAACTAACAAGTTAGATGAACCAAGATTGGCGGGAAAGCTTAGGCTTTCCCGTTTTGCTGTACGGCCCGTGTCAATTTCGACTTCCCACTCCATATTTCCAACCGCACAGTTCCGACTTCCCATGCCGGCCATCCGCTGGTTCATGGTAGAATCGCCAACTTTGCCAATGCGCCAGCGCGCAAAGCTGTCGATTTACTATGCCCAAAACTTCTCCCTCCGAAGGTAAATCCCGACCGCCGGGAACCACGCCGGCCAGGCTAAGTGCGCGTGAACACCGGGTAACCGCGGAAGACATTAACACCAGCGCCTTGCAAATTGTCGAGCGCTTGGAAGAGGCTGGTTTCCAAGCCTACTTGGTGGGCGGCTGCGTGCGCGATCTGCTGGTTGGGGGCCATCCGAAAGACTTCGACATTGCCACCGACGCCACACCGGAGGAAATCAGAGCCCAGTTTCGCCGGGCACACATCATCGGCCGGCGGTTTCGCATTGTCCACGTCCGAACCGGCCGGGAAGTCACTGAAGTCACCACCTTCCGCGCCCACCACGAGACCGGCAACAACATCGAAGCCGCAAGCTCGGAACACGGCATGTTGCTGCGCGACAACGTCTATGGCGACATCGAATCCGATGCACTGCGCCGCGACTTCACCATGAACGCCTTGTACTACTCGCCCAGCCGCGGCGAGATTACCGATTTCACCAGCGGAATCGCCGACATTCAGGCAAAACGGGTGCGCATGATCGGCGACCCGGTTACCCGCTACCAGGAAGATCCGGTGCGCATGTTGCGAGCTGTTCGACTGGCCGCCAAACTGGATTTCGCCATTGAATCCGCCACCGCCGGGCCAATCCACGATCTGGGACACCTGCTGGGCAATGTGCCCCCAGCCCGACTGTTCGACGAAGTGCTGAAACTATTTATGACCGGCCAAGCCACCAAGGTCTACGATGAGTTGCGGCGCTACGGCCTGTTTGATCATCTGTTCCCGGAAACCGGCGCGCTGCTGAAAGCCGATAACGAATTTGCGGGAGCACTGATTCGACAGGCGGCCATCAACACGGACCTGCGTATTCACAACAATCAGCGAGTCACGCCGGCATTTATTCTGGCGATTATCTTGTGGCCGGCGGCGACGGCCCACCAGGAACAATTGGTGGCCGATGGCGTGTCGCCCCTGCCGGCCCTGCAACAGGCCGCCCAGTGGGTAATCAACCGGCAAATACAACGGGTATCCATTCCCCGACGCTTTACCATGCCCATTCGCGAGATCTGGGAGCTGCAACTGCGGCTGCCGCGTCGTTCCGGCAATCAGGCCTTTCGCCTGCTCAGCCACCCCCGCTTTCGGGCGGCTTACGATTTCCTGCTGCTGCGGGAACAGGCGGGTGAGGATCACGCCGGGCTGGGTGAATGGTGGACGCGATTTCAGGCGTCGGACGAAGCGGAACGCAAGGCCATGGCCAGTGAGGTCCAGGGGCCCCGCAAGCGCGCGCGCAAACGTCAACCACGCAAGCGACCCCCCCAATGACTCCTGAGCTTTCCCGAGCCCCTATCCAGTTGGCTTACATTGCCCTGGGCAGTAATCTTGACGAGCCCCGCCGCCAAGTGGAACTCGGTTTGCAAGCGCTCACTCAGCTACCCTCCACCCAGTTGCGGGCAAGATCCGGTTGGTACCAAAGCAAAGCCGTTGGCCCCGGCCCGCAGCCGGACTACGTCAACGGCGTGGTCCTGCTGGAAACCGGGCTGGCACCGGAATCGCTGTTTCGCCACTTGCAGGCGATCGAAGCCGCCCAGGGCCGTGAACGCCGAGTGCGCTGGGCGGCTCGGACCCTGGATCTGGACATACTGCTCTACGGGGACCGGGTAATCGCCACTGATCGCTTGCAGATCCCCCACCCTCGCTTGGGCGAGCGCAATTTTGTACTCTATCCCCTGGCGGACATCAGTCCGGATCTGGTACTTCCCAACGGCACCCCGCTTGAGTCATTATTAGCCCGTTGCCCCGCCACAGGATTGAAAAGAGTCAGGAGCTAACGTTGACCACCGCGCTCAATCTGCAAGTCGATCACGACCCGCAAACGATTCCTCGCTACATTGCTGTCGAAGGCCCTATCGGGGTGGGTAAAACCACCCTGGCGAAGAATTTGGCCAAAACCTTTGGCTATGAAACCCTGCTGGAATCCACCGACAACAATCCCTTTCTGGAACGTTTCTACCAGGACCAGCGCGCCTCGGCCCTGCCCACTCAACTGCATTTTCTGTTTCAACGCGCCAAACAATTGCAAGAGCTGCGACAGGGCGATATGTTCGAGCCGGTACGCATTGCCGACTTCCTCATGGAAAAAGACCAACTGTTTGCCCAGGTTACCCTGGATGACGACGAATTCCGGCTCTACCAGCAGGTCTACGATCAGTTGACCATCGACACCACCACGCCGGATATTGTGATATTTTTGCAGGCGCCCATCGAAACCCTGATGGAACGCATTCGCAAGCGCGGCAACCCCGCGGAGAAACACATCGACCTCAACTACCTGACTGCTTTGAACGAGGCCTATACCAAGTTCTTCCACTACTACGATCGCTCACCCTTGCTGATGGTGAACTCGGCCGATATCGACCTGGTAGACAATCCCAAACATTACAAGCAATTCGTGGAATACCTGCTGAACACCAAAAGCGGTCGCCACTACTACAACCCTTCCGTTCTTTAAGCGCTCCGGCGCCCCGCAATAGGCACAACCCCATGCCCTACGGACAGATCTCCGCCGAAACCGCCCTCGACAAGGCCGTTACCCTAACCACCCTGCGCAAGATGAAGGCCGCCGGCGAGAAATTCGTGACGGTCGCGCTGTATGACGCGCCCATGGCCGCCATGGCCCGGCAAACCGGGGTGGAAGTCCTGCTGGTGGGCGACAGCCTGGGCATGACGGTGCTGGGCTACAAAACCACAATCCCAGTGACCATGGAGCAAATGATCTACCACGTGGAAGCGGTGGCGCGCGGCAATGACAAATCCCTGATCATGGGGGACCTGCCTTTCATGACCTATGCCACGCCACAGCAGGCACTGGACAACGCCGCCAGGATCATGCGGGCCGGCGCCAACATGGTCAAACTGGAAGGGGGTGAATGGCTGGCGGAAACAGTAAAAATGCTCACCGAACGGGGCATACCTGTGTGCGCCCACCTCGGCCTGACCCCGCAATCGGTCAACATATTCGGCGGCTTCCGCGCCCAGGGGAAAACCCAGCCGCAAGCCGATGCTATCTTTAACGATGCCAAGTTACTGGACGAAGCGGGAGCGGACTTGCTGGTGCTGGAGTGTGTACCCGTGGCCCTGGCGCAGCGCATCACGGAAAACGTATCCATGGCCACCATTGGCATCGGCGCGGGCCGCCACACCGACGCCCAGGTGTTGGTGATCAATGACATTCTGGGCCTGACACCCCAACCACCCAAATTCGCCAAAAACTTCCTCACCGAGGCCGGCGATATCCCCAACGCCCTTCTCAAATACGCCGACGACGTAAAAAAAGGTCTGTTCCCGAGCGACGAACATACCTTTGGATGAAACCACGGGAAACGATGAAAAACCGAGTGCGGTATCGTTACGCCCCCACATTCCTTGCCCACCGTCCCCACCTCGTTTTTCCCCGGCCAAGGCGCTACACTGACCCTCCGTTCCTCAACCCCGGAAGCAAATGACGCGCATGGCACCTTACCCATGGTAAAAAGCACTGAAAGCTGGAGTGTCCGTTTCGATCACTGGCTATGGAAAGCCGAACACAGCGGTGATTCGCAACTCACCAAAACCATCTGGCATTTCACGCGGATTCTATTCGCGGTGATTCGCGACATTATCTATGGCGACATCACCTTGCATGCCATGAGCTTGGTGTATACCACGCTGCTTTCACTCATTCCTTTTTTGGCGCTCAGCGTTTCGGTGTTGACCGCCTTGGGCGTCCACAACCAGCTCGAGCCCGTTTTGCAGAACTTCCTGGAACCCCTGGGTGAACGCGCCCCGGTGATCACCGAAAACATCCTGCAATTCGTGGACAACATTAATGTGGGCGCGCTCGGCTTCGCCGGCATGGGTTTATTGATCTACTGGGTGATTTCACTGATTCAGAAGATAGAAATCGCCTTTAACGAGATCTGGCGCGTCAGCCAAGCTCGCGGTCTCGGACAACGGTTCAGCAATTATCTCAGTGTCATTATTATCGGCCCGGTACTAATCGCCTCCGCACTCGGCACCACCGGCACTATAGTGGGGTCGGACTTTGTCACTGAAATACGGGACATTCAACCCTTCGGGTGGGCCTTCTCTCTGATCGGCCGACTGCTCCCTTTCTTCATGATCATCGGCTTGTTCACCTTTCTCTATGTGTTTATTCCCAATACCCGAGTTAAGCTGAAGTACGCCTTTCTCGGCGGCCTGGTGGCCGGTATTATCTGGCAATGGACCAGCTTGATTTTTGCCGAATTTGCGACAGGCTCAACCCGCTACGAAGCCATTTACTCCAGCTTCATGGTGGGCATTCTATTTCTATGGTGGCTCTTCCTGGCATGGGTCATTCTACTGATCGGTGCATCGGTATCCTTCTATGCCCAACATGCCCAGCAGATCACCCGTAGTCGAAAATACGTACCCAGCGCCAGCGTCGACGAACATACCGGCCTGGCGATAGTGTTTCGAGTAGCCAAGCAGTTCGACAGTAACGGTGGCGGCACATCCATTGCTGAAATGGAATCCAATCTGTCCCTTGGCCCCAAAGTCATTCAGCGCATGATGGATAAGTTAATCAAACACAAAATACTGGCGACCACGTCCGACGGCAGTCAGCTAATCCCGGCCCGATCGCTGGACAAGACCCGCATTAGGGACGTAGTGCAGATTTTACGGGCCCCCGAATCACCGATGCCTTCGTCGCTATTGGCCGACAAGGCCATCACTCGCGTGGCGACGCTGGTGGACCAGGCTTTTGACCAGGCAATCAATGACCAAACCGTGGCGGATTGGGTGCGGGGGGATGACATACCGCAAGCCGTGGAACAACCGCCAGATCGACAGCAAGGCCAAGCGGCCAGCTCGTAAAGAGACTAATTGCAACGCACAAACGATTGCAGCAAATGATTGCAATAAACGGCAACTACGGATAGGAAGGAAATACTCATGAAAACAGTTCGATTTTGCTTCGCAACACTAATGGCACTGCTGGCCATTGCATCCACCGCCGCTTTTGCCCAACCCACCTTACAGCCAGGCTTGTGGGAACACAGTTTCAAATTGACCAGCCAAAGCGGCCAGATCGAAGCGGCCATGAAACAGGCAAAGGAAATGCTGGAAGCCATGCCTCCGGAACAGCGCCAGATGATTGAAAAACAAATGGCTGCCAATGGCATCAATCTGGACCTGGACACTTACACGACCAAAGTCTGTATTACCGAGGCGCAAGCCGCTCGCAACCAGTTTCCCGAACCCAACGACAGTTGCACGCAAACCATAACGGAACAAAGCGACGACGTGTTCAAGGTGCAATTCAGTTGTGAGGGCGACCCGCCCACCACTGGCGAAGGCGAAATTCGCCTGCTTAGCGACCAGCACTATCGCGGTACGGTAATTATTAATACCAGCATGCAAGGCCAAGCAGAACGCGTGGAAGCAACTCAGGACGGTCAATGGCTGTCGGAGGACTGCGGCGAGATACAGCCGCTATCCAACTGATAACCAGACATTCAATTGGATCTCCTGATCTAATTAAATGTCGCCAACGACGGCACATCCATGTGCCGCGCGGCATAAATTGCCGCCGGGACTCCATTCGGCGACAGTGACTTTGGGAGAGAATGCCGTGGGTACAGCCATTGATCGTATTAATTTCAGCGATAGCGATTACCGGCGCTTTTCCGCGCGACTGCGCGACAATCTCAGCGCCTTTCGCCGGCTCGCGGCCACCCCGGGCTTTGGCGACGGCGAATTATCCTTTGGCGCCGAACTGGAACTTTACATTATCGATACACTGGGCCGGCCCCTGCACATCAACCAGGAAATCAAGAGCGAGCTGCAAGACAGCCAGCTTACCCTGGAACTGAACCGCTACAATCTGGAATACAATTTTTCTCCCGTGCTGGTAAAGAATGACTGCTTCCGCACCACTCAGACCGAAGCGCTCGCGGCCTTGCAAAAGATCGACCAGTGCGCGCAAAAGTGGCACGGCAGCACCGCCGCCATCGGCATCCTACCCACGTTGCGGCAGTCGGACATCGGCTACCACGCCATGACCAAAACGCCGCGTTACGAAGCGCTAACCCGACAATTGAGCAAAATTCGTGGCGGACCCTTTTACATCGACATCGAAGGCGAAGAGCCCATTCATCTGGAAATGGAAGACGTAACCTTGGAAGGCGCCAACACCTCCTTCCAGGTGCATCTCAAAGTGCCGGTACGGGAATTCGCCAACACCTATAACGCCCTGCAATTGGTAACTCCCCTGGTGCTGGCCCTGGCCGCCAACTCGCCGACGCTGTTCGGCCACCGCCTGTGGCAGGAAACCCGCGTACCTTTATTCAAGCAGTCCATCGACTGCCGCCGGCCCGATCCCCTGCACCCGCAACCGGCCCGGGTCAACTACGGCCACAGTTGGCTGCGGCTGGGCGCGGTGGAGTTATTCGCCGAATCGATCTACCTTTACCGTCCCGTGCTTCCACTACTCAGTGATGAAGATCCGCTTGAAGTACTAAAAGCGGGCGGCATCCCCCAACTCAATGAGCTGCGCATACAACAGGGTTCAGTATGGCTATGGAATCGCCCGGTCTATGACCCCGCCGACGGCGGCCACTTGCGCATTGAAATGCGCGCACTGCCTGCCGGCCCCAGTATTGTGGACATGTTGGCGAACGCGGCCCTAATGATTGGATTAACCAAGGTGATGCAGAAAAAGATTAATCGCCTGTTACCGGCCATACCTTTTGACTACTGTATTCGCAATTTTTATCGCGCCGCGGAGAAAGGCTTGCAAGCCGAACTGATTTGGCCCTCCGCCACCCAAAACGAACCGGAATACCATCGGGTCAGCGATATTCTGCGCGACCTTTTACCGCGGGTTCCCGAGCAGCTGGCGGCGGCGGGTTTCAACGAAGGGGATTACGTTCCACTGCTGGACATCATTGAGGAGCGTCTGGATAACGGTCAAACCGGCAGTCAATGGCAGCTTTCCAAACTCAGCGAACTGGAAACGGACCTGTCGAGGCAAAAAGCGCTGGCGGAAATGCTGCAGCAGTACCAACAACTCAGTCGGCAAAATATTCCGGTCGCCCGGTGGTCCTGAGCGAATGATTTAAAGCATGAATAATTCCACGAAAATCAATTCGGCTATAATTGGGCAGTTATGAACCAAGCGCTTGCAAAACGTTCGGATTTTTATCCATTCCATTACTGGCATTGTCCCGCGGTCAGCGACGTGGGCGGATCGGCCACCGAGTTTCTTCGCCGGCTACAGGGGCCTACCCACATCTACATTGCGGGCGAGGATTCGAGCCGCTGCCGCGTGGTTGTTACCCTGCTGCACGGCAACGAACCCTCGGGTTTTTTTGCAATTTTCCGTTTGCTGCAACGACAGGTCCGCCCCGCCGTGGACCTGCACTGCTTTATTCCCAGTGTCGCCGCGGCACAGGCGTCGCCGGGCTTCTTCTATCGGATGCTGCCGGACGAGGCGGACCTCAACCGCTGCTTCAAGCCGCCCTACACCGACTCGCCCCAATCGCGATTGGCGAAGGGTATTCTGGATACGCTGGAACAGTTCCAACCGGAAGCGATTATCGACATACACAACACCTCCGGCAGCGGCCCGTCCTTCGGCGTAAGTACCTTTGCGGATGCCCGCCATGAGGCCTTGGTTTCACTGTTTACGCAACGAATGATTATTACCGATTTGTCGCTCGGTGCGCTGATGGAAATCAGCGAAGCGCACTTCCCCACCGTAACAGTGGAATGCGGCGGTGCGCAGGATGTCGGGTCCAACCGCTTGGCCGAAGAGGGGCTGGTGCAGTTTGCGTGCCGAAGCGACGTGCTGACGCCCCCTCCCGCCGATTTCACCCTGGATTTTTTTTACAACCCGATCCGGCTCGAACTGCGCGACCAGGCACGGGTAAGCTACGGGGAGGAACCCAGCCCCTACCACGATGTGACGCTACTACCCCAGATTGAACATTACAATTTCGGCTTTATCGAAGTGGGTACACCGCTGGGTTACATAGCTGCCGATTTCCGCGACCTGCTTACCGCGGCGGACAGTCTGGGTAACGATCACCTTACGGAATACTTCCAGGTAGTGGACGGACAGTTGGTACCCACACAGGCTCTGAAGCTGTTCATGGTAACCACCAACCCCGAGATCGCACGCAAGGACTGTCTGTTTTATCTCGTGCCGGCCGTTCTCGCCAGCGAGAGCCACCCCATTTAGCGGAACGCACCACTGGGGACTGCCCGATAACGCAACGGATGCACAACGAGAGGCAAGAATGAAGAACAAGACACTTTTTATTGGCATGGTCCTGGTTCTGGCCGGCCTCGCGGCCATACAGTATTCTGCGAACCGGCAAATGCCGGAATCGGGGAACGGGAACGATGACAGCGGGGTGGCAATTGCCGCGCCCGGTGATCCCGAAATGCAAAATGCCTTCAACAAGGCGCGACGATCACTGGACTATTTTCTCGGTGTCGCCGAGTCACCGCCGCCCGATACCCGGGGGTTTTCAGTAAAAGTGGGAGTTGTCGAGAATGAGCTAACCGAATTTTTCTGGGTATACCCCTTTGCCCAAGAGGAAGAGGGGTTCTCCGGGCGCATTAACAGCACACCACAAATCGTGAACAACGTACTCGAAGGAGAAGTAATCAACTTCGAACGCGGCCAGATCGTGGATTGGACCTTCGAGGACACGGCCACGGAAATCATGCACGGCAATTACACCGGCTGCGTACTGCTGGAACGGGAAGCGCCGGAAAACGCTGCGCAGTTCCAGAAACTCTACGGCCTTGAATGTAATAAGTAGTTCTCGAAAATAAACAGGAGGGGGTGATGACCTATCAGGGCGCTTGTCATTGCGGAAAAATTAGCTTTCACGTTGAGGGCGACATCGACAGCCTCACCGACTGCAACTGTTCACATTGCCGCAAAAAGGGCTACCTTTTGTGGTTTGTGCCGCGAGAAAAGGTGACTTTGTCCAGCCGTATGGATGACTAGGGAGCCTCTGAATAATACCAATACGTTTAATAAGCACGTGATACAACACCACTTTTGTCCTACCTGCGGTTGCGCGCCTTTCGGCTTTGGCCAGGACGGAAAGGGAAATGCGATAGCTGCGTTGAACGTGCGCTGCCTGGAAGATATCGACCTGACGAAGTACCCCGTGAACCACCACGACGGCCTGTCGACTTGACCAGTTGATCCTCGCCTTACAGGCGAACGCTCTACACGTTCACTCCACATTACGCCGCGGGCCAAGCGAATACGGTGGCAGTAGTTTTGCGCCGCCGAAAAAACAAAGGGCCGGGGGCAACACCGATACCACCGTTTAAAATGGTCTCGGCCAGGGAATCAGGCCACGGCCTTGTGTTCAAACCAATCCTTGGTTCCGCCCTCGTAGTCGTACACATCGCCAAACCCCGCCGCTTCCAACTCCGTCGCCGCCTTGGTCGAGGCATCGCAGTCAAAGTTGGCGCAGTAGACAACAATCTTGCGATCGCGACTGCCGACCACTTCAGCCACTCGTCGCGCGAAGCCTTGCGTCTTGAGCGGAATATTGATGGAGCTTTGAATGTGCTGCTGGTTGAAACTTTCCGGCGGCAGTACATTGATGAGCACAAAATCCCCATCTCGGTCTTTGATCATCTTGTTCATTTCCTCGCGGTTGATAGCGTGCATGTCGATCCTCCTCGTCCCAGTATCTGAGTTCTGTCAATAAGGTCGTCTACATACAACTTTCTGTACAGATTTTCTGCACAAATTTTTGCACAAATTGTTCCACGCCGAGATCCCCATCTATCCGTCCGATACATCGATAGGCCGAGAAGCCGGCGTGCTGACCATTAAAGGTTTAGTTAACCCCGTCAATTGGCTACACTTGCACGACACACGCGATTAAAGGCAATCACATGAAGTCCTGGGACGATCTGGTAGGCGAGGCGGTTGAGTTTCGCCATGAATTGCACCGCCAGCCGGAGCTGACGTGGCAGGAATTCAATACCGCCAGCTTGATTCAGCAGCAACTCACGACGCTGGGAATCGAATGGCGCCCCTGTGCAACTACCGGTACGGTCGCCACCCTGGCGAAGGAAGCCACCGGCAAACACATTGCCCTGCGCGCCGATATTGATGCCCTAGCCATCACGGAAGCCATCAATGAAAGCTGGGCATCACAAAAGCCGGGGTGCATGCACGCCTGTGGCCACGACGGGCACACGGCCGCGCTGTTTGCCACCGCCTGCTGGCTCAAACAGCATGAAGCCGCCCTGCCCGGCCCGGTTACGTTGTTGTTCCAGCCGGCCGAGGAAGGCGGGCATGGCGCCAAACGCATGATCGAGGAAGGCGCCTTGGACGGGGTTGAGGAAATTTATGGCTGGCACAACTGGCCAGCCATTCCCTATGGCCAGGTACTGTGTCCCGATGGCGCGGTCATGGCGGGCAATGGAACCTTTGAAATTGTGGTGCGCGGCCAGGGCGGCCACGCCAGCCAACCGGAAGCGTGCCGCGACCCCATCTTGGCGGCGGCAGCGATTACCCAGGCCCTGCAACAGATTATCAGCCGTCGTTTGCCACCCAGGGAAGCAGCCGTGGTCAGCGTCACCTCCATTGATGGCAAGAGCGGCGACACGGTAATCCCCGAGATCGTGACCCTGGGCGGCAGCATGCGGGTTACGGCGATCGAAACCCGCGATGTGATCGGGCGACTGATTACCGACATTGCCACCGATACTGCCCGAGCCCACGGCGTCGTTGCCGAGACAACACTGTTCCCACGCTACAACCCGACTCGCAATCACCCACGGCAGGCGGAACAACTGCGTTCCGCCATTGCCACAGAATTTGGTACCCACTGGGAATGTGAGGACTTGGATGCACCCGTGATGGCCTCGGAGGATTTCAGCTACTATCTGGAGGCGATTCCCGGGGCATTTGCACTGGTGGGTACGCACACGGGACAGCATTACCACGAGCCTTGTCACAGTCCCCACTACCGATTCAACGATGCGGTCATCCCTCAGGTGGTACGTGTCTTCGCGAGCGTGGTGGGCGCGCCGGCACCGCCCAGATGATCACTGCCTGCAAGCGTCCGCGGCGGCTTGCCCGGATATTTCACCAAATGCCAAGTTGATGGCGCCGCCTTGTGAGCGGGCTCGCGACTGACAAAGTGTCGG
>JBBDIU010000124.1:0-15094 GCA_040880205.1 Cellvibrionaceae bacterium | reverse complement strand
AGTGAATAGGTGCAGGACAGCAACGGGACGGGGCCATGGATGGCCCCATTGAACGCAGAAACAGTACCCGCCCAGCCGCGCAATGCGGGAAATGCCAGGTGAGATGACCAAGCTCTCAATTGTGCCCTTGTTCCCTGTTCCCTGTTCCCTGAAATCTGACACAAAAAAGCCCGCTGGATTATCCAGCAGGCTTTGGGAGTCAGTTTCTTCTTTTTACCGTTTTTCTTACCTGCTTCCCTTTTTCTTGCTTGTTCTGCAGGTGCAGTCAGGCTCCCTAGTGTCACGTTCACGCATCCGCCGAAACCGGGACATGGCGTGGGTGCCTGCTTGCAGGTCCGCTCATCAGACAAATGTAGCTGTTTTCCGGCAAATGTACAACGGGGCTAAGTCTGTACCTGCAGTTTCAACTTGGCGATTTGGTCACGAATTTTCGCGGCTTCCTCGAACTCCAGGTCCTTTGCGCACTGAAACATTTTTTCTTCCAGCTTTGCGATAGTTTTCCAAATGTCGGTGGAGGCCAGTTCGCTCACGTCGTATTCCTTGTAGCGCTCGGCAACGGATTGCCGCTTGCGGCCGCCGCCTTTGCCAGGGACGTAGCTTTTCTCCAATATGTCCGTTACGTGTTTTTGAATACCGATGGGTGTGATTTTGTGTTTGGTATTGTGGGTAAGCTGCTTTTCTCGCCGGCGATTGGTTTCGTCTATTGCCCGCTCCATGGATCCGGTCATTTTATCGCCGTACAAGATAGCACGACCATTGACGTTGCGCGCGGCGCGGCCGATCGTTTGAATCAACGAACGCTCGGCACGTAAGAAGCCTTCTTTATCGGCGTCGAATATGGCCACCAAGGATACCTCGGGCATATCCAGACCCTCGCGCAACAGGTTAATGCCAACCAACACATCAAACTCACCCAGCCGCAGATCGCGAATAATCTCCACCCGCTCCACGGTATCGATATCGGAATGCAGATACCGCACTCGCACGCCGTGCTCGTCGAGGAATTCGGTGAGGTTCTCCGCCATGCGTTTCGTCAAGACGGTAATCAACACCCGCTCCTTGGCGGCGACGCACTTGCTGATTTCCGACAGCACATCGTCCACCTGGCTGCTGGCGGGACGCACTTCGATAGCCGGGTCCACCAGCCCGGTGGGACGCACCACTTGTTCCACTATCTGTCCCGCGTGTTCCGCTTCGTAGGGACCGGGGGTGGCGGAGACAAAAATCATTTGCGGTGCGAGGCTTTCCCATTCGTCGAAGCGCAATGGCCGATTATCCAGGGCGGATGGCAGGCGAAAGCCGTATTCCACCAAAGTTTCCTTACGGGACCGGTCGCCCTTGTACATGCCGCCGATTTGCGGCACCGACACATGACTTTCGTCCACCACCAGCAGGGCGTCGTTGGGCAGGTAATCGAAAAGCGTCGGCGGTGGTTCGCCACTGGCGCGCCCGGAAAGATAGCGGGAGTAGTTTTCAATACCGGTGCAATAACCGAGCTCGCGCATCATTTCCAGGTCATAACGGGTTCGTTGTTCCAGCCGCTGCGCTTCCAACAACTTATCGTTCTTGCGCAACCATTCCAGGCGCTCTTTGAGTTCTTCGCGAATTTCCTCCACGGCATCCAGCACGGTTTCCCGTGGCGTAACATAGTGGCTCTTGGGATATACCGTGAAGCGGGCCACTTTTTGTAGGACTTCGCCCGTCAAGGGATCGAACAAGGTCAAGCCCTCTATCTCATCGTCGAACAGGGTAACCCGCAGGGCTTGATTGTCGGAATCGGCGGGATGGATGTCGATCACGTCGCCGCGCACCCGGTAGGTGGCGCGACGGAAATCCATATCGTTGCGGGTGTATTGCAGTTCGGCCAGGCGTCGGAGGATTTTGCGTTGGTCCATGCGGTCGCCGCGCACGAGGTGCAAAACCATTTTGAAATAGGAATCGGGATCACCCAAACCGTAAATGGCGGAAACGGTGGCGACGATCAATGCATCCTTTCGCTCCATCAATGCCTTGGTAGCGGATAGACGCATCTGTTCGATATGCTCGTTAATGGAGGCATCTTTTTCGATAAAAGTATCGGATGAGGGAACATAGGCTTCCGGTTGGTAGTAGTCGTAGTAGGAAACGAAATACTCCACCGCGTTTTCAGGAAAGAACTCCTTGAATTCGCCGTAGAGCTGCGCCGCCAAGGTCTTGTTGGGGGCCATGACCATGGTGGGCCGTTGGATTTGTTCAACAACATTGGCAATGGTGAAGGTCTTACCGGAACCCGTCACCCCTAACAGGGTTTGGTGCGCCAGGCCGGCATCGATTCCTTTCACCAAGGATTCGATGGCTTTGGGCTGATCGCCGGCCGGTTTGAAGCGACTGTGGACTTTAAAGCGTTTGGACATGCAATTTACTGCTTTTAAAAAATTAGCGTTCAGTGATTAAAAAGCACTGGTGAATAGTGGGCCGGCGCTGAAAGTCCTTGTCGATGGTTGCCTTGGTAATATCGTCAACGCGGAACTTGCCCAAGTATTCCTCATCCATTTTGAAGCGCTTTAGATTGGTGGAGAATACCAGGGTTCCACCGGACTTGAGCAGGTCCATACAGCGAGTGATCAGCTTGCCGTGGTCGCGCTGCACGTCCAAGGTCTCTTCCATGCGCTTGGAATTGGAAAAACTCGGCGGGTCCAGCAGGATTACGTCATAGGGCTCGCGGCAGGCATGCATCCATTCCAGGCAATCGGCCTGTACCAGTTGATGTTTATCACTGAGCTTGTTCAGGGTAAAGTTGCGCCGCGCCCAATGCAGGTAAGTCTTGGACATATCCACACTGACGCTGCTCGCCGCCCCGCCGAGAGCCGCCTGCACAGTGGCCGTGGCGGTATAGGAAAACAGGTTCAACAGGCGCTTGCCCAGCGCCAGCTCGGCCACCTTTTGCCGCACCAGCCGATGGTCGAGAAACAGCCCGGTATCAAGATAGGACCACAAATTAACCTGGAATGCCGCATCGCCCTCGTGCACGGTAATCATGCGGTCCAGCGGGTTGTCCCGCAAGCGCTCGTATTGTTGCTTGCCGCGGGTGCGCTTGCGCTGTTTCAAGCTCATGCGTTCAGCGCCGACCTCGAATGCGGCGGCCACGACCTGCTGGATTTCGCCAAGGCGCTGCTCGGCCTTGTCAGTATCCACTGATTTGGGAGCGGCGTATTCCTGAATGTGAACGTGGTCGGCATAGAGATCAATGGCCGCGGCATATTCGGGCAAGTCGGCATCGTAAATCCGGTAGCAATCAATATTGCGCTTGCGAAAGAGCTTGCCTAATTGTTTGCGGTTTTTAACCAGACGATTGGCCAGCATTTGCGCACCGGCCGACAATTCGCTCGTGGCGGTTTCGCTCCCAACAAGGGCTTCACCCCCGACGGACCGATCACGCCTTGCTTGAATAAAGTTGTCGGGTTCGATCGTGAACAATAACAACTCGCTGGGAATGGTCCCATTGTACAGTTTGTACTTTTTATGGCTGTGCAGCCCCATTGCCTTGCCCAGCGTGGGGTTGCTGGTGAATACACCGGCGCGCCAGCCGACAAAATCGCTCTTCAAGACTTCCCCCAGGCGCTGATAGAGGGGAATCAGCTGCTGGTGCTCGCCGAGCCGTTCACCGTAAGGTGGATTGGTCAAAATCAGGCCGGTCTCCATCGCCTTGTGGGTGGGCCGCTTGAATTCAGCCAGCGGTTTACGCATGACCCGAATGTGTTCGTCCAGGCCGGCGGCGGCAATGTTCCGTTCCGCGGCCCGCACTGCCAAAACATTGTCGTCATAGCCGCGAATTTCGGGCAGGCCCCGGCCCAGACCCTGTTCGCGGCGCTCCCTGGCCTCCTCCATAATTCCCGTCCACACGGCACTGTCGTGCTGGCGCCAGCGCTCGAAGGCAAATTGCCCGTGCTGAAGACCGGGCGCGATGTCCCCCGCCATCATGGCAGCTTCGATAAGCAGCGTACCACTGCCACACATGGGATCGATTAAAGCCGCGCCCTGCATATGGAATTGCGACCAGCCGCTACGTACCAGCAGCGCCGCGGCCAGATTTTCCTTGAGCGGCGCAAGCACTGAATCCACCCTATAACCTCGCCGATGCAGACTGGCGCCACTCAGATCGATATTCACCACCGCCTGTTGCTTGCTCAAGCGTACATACACGATCAGGTCCGGCGCATCGCGGCGAATGCTCGGGCGTTGGCCATCGGGCTGGCGCAGCCGGTCGACAATGGCGTCCTTTACCTTTTGCGCGGCGAACTGGCTGTTGCGCAGGGCCGGGTTGGTGCCGACAAAATCGATCCACAGGAAACCGTCCGCCGCCAGGTGCTCCTGCCAGTCGATGGCGTGGATTCCGGTGTAAAGTTCGTCCGCCGAATTGGACGGTATTTTGGCGATTGGCAGCAGCATTTTGCTGCCCAGACGCGACCACAAGCAGCAGCGGTAGGCAAAGGCCGAATCGCCGCTCACATGCACGCCGGCCACTGTTTCCCGCAGCTCACGGCCCCCCAAGGCGGCCAGCTCGTCGAGCAGAATGGCCTCCAAACCCTTGGGACAACTCACAAAAAACGAACGATTGGATGACATTTTAATCAAATAAAAATCTATTTTAAATCAATAAGTTACGGCATATTCCGCCCTGCCATAACCCCCCATTCGCATATGACGATTAAATCGTTCACAAAGGCTTTGCAATTGTGTCTACTGAACCTCGGCCCATCAATGGCACTTGTGACCGGGTCGCGACGGGGCGTTGTTCAAAACCGCAGTCTCCTGGTTTTCAACCCCTGCCAACGTTCACAAGCGTGCGAGTTTGTTGGTGGTCCATTTCGGGCCGATAACTTGCCATACATTCTTGTCAATACATTGCAGTTACGGTTGCGTTCGTTGAACATCGTACGGACACATCATAGCTAACTAATCACTCGATCCTCAGGCCCAACAGTCCTGTGGTGAAACACTGACCGCCGGCTTTGCAGATTCCGGCGCTGAATTCTCTCTGGAGGTTTTACCGAGAACAAGCAACAAGCAAACATTCATTCTGGGAGGTGCTCAACCTATGAAACGCCAAAAACGCAATCAAGCAGACCGCGCATTCGGTAAAGGTTATCAGGCCGGAGTCATGGGACGCTCCCGCAGTTTATGTCCCTTCGACCTCGGTCCAGCTCGCCACGAATGGCTAAACGGTTGGCGTGAAGGGCGCGAAGATCATTGGAATGGATTTAACCGTGCCGCACAAGCACAAAAGCTGAGCAATTTTCAACTCAACAGCGTTTAAACGTGGAGCCTAAATAAATTAGATAGCCAAGCAGACAATACCAGTTTCCTGTCTCCTCAACAGGGATCGGGCGCGAAAGTGCCCAAGCAAGTAGCCCGCCTCCCGCGGGCTGGCGCCTAGCCAGCGCCTTCCGAGCGGATAGCGGACGCAATTGCGTCCGCCGCTTCGGAAATCAATTTCGGTCCCCGATAAATCAATCCACTGTAGAGCTGAACCAGGCTCGCACCCGCCGCTATTTTCGCTTGTGCATCCGCACCACTCATAATGCCGCCCACACCGATGATGGGCAGCCTGCCACCCAATTCACTACTTAACCGTTGAATAATCCTGGTGGACAGCGTCGTCAATGGCTCGCCGCTCAAGCCCCCTGCTTCGACTGCATGGAGGTGGCCACTGACCGGTTCGCGCCGCAGTGTGGTGTTGGTGGCGATCACACCGTCCATACCGGTATCCACCAAGGCTGCGGCGACCTGCTGAACTTCCGTGTCGTTCATGTCCGGCGCTATCTTGACCGCAATGGGCACATAGCGCTGATGGATTTGGGTCAGCTTGCCCTGCTCCATCTTCAGCGCCTCCAGCAGGCGTTGAAAATGCTCTCCGTATTGCAGGCTGCGCAAACCGGGTGTGTTGGGCGAGGAAATATTAACCGCAACATAGTCCGCCCAGGGATAAACTTTTTGCAGGCCGATGCGGTAATCACTTTCCGCTTCCTCCACCGGCGTTGCCGCGTTTTTGCCGATGTTGATACCCAAAACCCCGGCGTATCGGCGCCGGCCAACCTGCCTTACCAAATGGTCCACGCCCTTGTTGTTGAAGCCCATCCGATTGATGATTGCTTGGTGCTCCTCCAAGCGGAACAGGCGCGGCTTGAGATTGCCCGGTTGGGGTTTGGGCGTGACGGTGCCGATTTCAATAAACCCAAAGCCCAATTGGCCAAGCACATTGATGCAATCCCCATTCTTATCCAAACCCGCCGCCAAACCCACCGGATTTGAAAATTCCAGCCCCATGACTTTAACGGGTTGGGGCGGCACGCCGGGAGCGATAAACTTTATCAACCCGAACTTGTCGGCAAGACGCAGGGAGCCCAGCGTCAGGTGGTGGGTCAGTTCGGGATTGAGACGGAACAGAAGTGGACGTAACAGAGAATACATATCGCGTTTGCGTGGCTGGTTTGCGAGACGCAGCTTACCTTATTCAGGGAACAGGTAACAATGAACAATGAACAATGAACAATGTATGTTGATAGGCTCCGGTGGCGGTGTCAACCAACGCTAGCGCTTCACCTGACCTTAAGTTCAGTAACTGTTCCCTGTTCCCTGCTACCTGTTCCCTGTTCCTTGTTCCCTGTTCCCTGAAACTGGCTCGCCTGTGCCAGGTCCAGGAGTTCGCGCAGGGCGACGGAGAACATGGCGAAGTCGGTGCCGGGTGAGGCTTGCAGTTCGCTGGTCATGGTTCGCCAGCGATCAATCAGCACCTCCTGTTGCTGCATCCACAGGTCGATGGTTTCTTCCAGGGACTGGTGGTCGCCGGCCAGCCGCAAAGTGGCCACGGCGAGCATGCGAATCTGGGATTCCAAATCGTCCATATAGGCTTCGCGGGCCATGGCCTGCCAGTAGCTCTCCACCTTGACCTCGACGATCGCGTTGGCAAACCAATGCAAATTGATTTTGTCGCCGAGCAGAAAATAGGTCTCCGCCGCACGCAGGGCGTCGGTGTTACTTTGCCGGGCGGCTTCGGCCATGCCCAGGCCGCTGTAGAGATTCGACGGTATGGCGGCGGTCACCGCGAGCTTCGCTGGCACCCCCAAGGCAACCAGCCGATTGTATTCCCGGTCCCAGTCATCCCGCGCGGCGCCGCGAAGGATGTCGGGCGCCGCTTCGTTGATCTGACGGATCACCGGGGCGAACTGGTCGATTTCGGCTTGAGGCTGTAAGTTGCCTCGGCGATTGCGCAGAAACCAGCGTGTTGCCCGCCGCACTTTGCGGATCATGCTGTGCATTAAGGAAAGCTGTAACTGCGCCGGTACTTGTAAATCCAGCGCTTCCACCTGCTTGCGGAATTCCGTCAGTCCGTAGGTATCGCGCGCGGCTATGTAGGCCTTCGCTACCTGGGCGGGCTTGGCGCCGGTGGATTCCGTCAGCCGGTGGCAAAAGGTAATGCCCATGTTATCCACCATGTCGTTGGCCACCTGGGTGGCGATAATTTCCCGACGCAGACGATGCTGATAGACTGGCTCACGGTATTTCTTTACCAATAGCTGGGGAAACGGTCTTTCCAACGCTTGGGCGACGTAGCTATCGTCTGCCAGGCTTTTGCTCGCCAAGGCTTCCTTGAGCATGACCTTGGCGTAGGATAACAATACCGATAACTCAGGGCGGGTTAGCGATTGATCGTTGGCTTGGCGCTCCAACAAGGTTTCGTCATCGGGCAGAAATTCCAATGCCCGGCTGAGCCGGCCTTCGCTTTCCAGGCTTTGAATAAAGCGTTGGTATTCGCCCATCCGCTGCAAAGCCTGGCTTTGCGCAATACTGATGGCCTGGGTTTGCAAGTAGTTATCCTGGATCACCAGGGCGGCGACATCCTGGGTCATGTCCGCCAATAATTTGTTGCGTTGTTTTTCGGTCAAATCACCATTGAGCACCAATTCGTTCAGCACGATTTTGATATTCACTTCGTGGTCCGAGCAGTCCACCCCCGCGGAGTTGTCGATAAAATCAGTATTGCAGGCTCCACCCGCGAGGCAGTATTCCACGCGACCCAGTTGGGTCATTCCCAGATTGCCGCCTTCACCGAACACACGACATCGCAGCTCGTTGCCATTCACCCGCAAGGCGTCGTTGGCCTTGTCGCCCACCTCGGCGTGACTTTCGCTTTCACCCTTCACGTACGTGCCGATGCCACCGTTCCAGATAAGATCCACCGGCGCCTTCAACAAGGCCTGAATAAAATCCGTCGGGGTCAATTCGAGCGCGCTGATATCAAACGTTTTTCGCATCTGCGGCGTGAGCTTGATGGACTTGGCATCCCGGGAGAAAACACCGCCGCCCTTGCTGATCCGCTTGCTGTCGTAATCCAGCCAATTGCTCTTGGGCTGCTCGAATAAGCGCCGTCGTTCCTTGAAACTGTTTTTGGGATCGGGACTGGGATCGACGAAAATATGCTGGTGATTGAAGGCGGCCAGCAGGCAGATATGTTCCGACAACAGCATGCCGTTGCCGAACACGTCGCCCGCCATATCGCCGATGCCGATAACCGTGAAGTCCTGGGTTTGGATGTCTACATCCTGTTCGCGAAAATGCCGCTGCACGCTGACCCAGGCACCGCGCGCCGTGATACCCATCTTTTTGTGATCATAGCCCTGGCTGCCACCCGAGGCGAAGGCGTCACCCAACCAATATTTGTACTCCAGGGAAATACGGTTGGCAATATCGGAAAATGTAGCCGTTCCCTTGTCCGCCGCCACCACCAGGTAGGGATCGTCTCCGTCGCGACGCACAACCTTCTCCGGTACCAGCAATTGGTTCTCAACCAGGTTGTCGGTAATGTCCAACAGGCCGCGAATAAAAATCTTGTAGCATTCAATGCCTTCGGTCTGTATTTGTTCGCGGTCGAAGCCACCGCGGATTTTTTTGGCGACGAAACCACCCTTGGCGCCATCGGGCACAATGACCGCGTTTTTAACCTGCTGGGCTTTCACCAAGCCCAGCACTTCGGTGCGGTAATCCTCCAGGCGATCCGACCAACGCAGGCCACCGCGAGCCACCTTGCCGCCGCGCAGATGTACACCCTCAACCCGCGGGGAATAAACAAATATTTCGTACATCGGTCGCGGCTCGGGAATGCCGGGAATCTGCCGGGGAGAAAATTTGGCACTGATGTAACTCTTGGGGCTACCATCGCTTTCGGCTTGGAAGAAGTTGGTGCGCAAGGTACCATTGAGCAAGTCGAGATAGCGACGGATGATAGTGTCCTCGTTAAGGTTTCTCACCAACTCCAAACTCTGGATAATCTTTTTGTTGAGGCGCTCGATACGCTCCATATCCTTCTGCCGGCCCTGGTTGAGGCGCGGGTCGAAGGTGGCTTTGAACAGGGCAATTAAATTGCGGGTAATATCCAGGTGGTGCGCCAAGGTATTGGCAATATAAGACTGGCTAAAATTAAACAGTGTTTGCTTCATGTAGGCGGCATAGGCGCGCAATACGGCCACTTCACGCCAGTTCAGGCGCGCGCCCAACACCAGACGGTTAAACTCGTCGCTGTCCGCCTGGCCGTGCCACACGGCAGCAAAAGCTTCCTGAAAGTGGATTCTGGCGGCTTGCACATCGATAACCACGGGCAGGTCGTATTGTAATTCAAAATCGTGCAGCCAGACGGTGTGCGGTTCCCCTTCCATGGTGCGCTTGATCTTGAAGGGATGCTCGCCGATTACCCGCAGGCCCAGGTTTTCCAATACGGGAATTACATCGGACAATTCCAGGGATTTGTCCAGACTGAATATTTTAAAGCGCACAAAGCGTTCGGCGGCGCCCACCGGCTGGTAAAAGCTCAGCGCGATATCGTCGGCGCTGCGCAAGCCCATGAAGGTTTGAATATCATAGACCGCCGTGCGCGCATCGTAGTGTTCCCGATAGCCGGGTGGAAAAGCATCCTTGAACTGATTGAAAAAGCGGCTGCCTGTTTCCTCGCCGAGATTTTCAATCAGCGAATCAAACAGGTGATCCTCCCAGGAACGGATCACGCTGATAATGCGTTGCTCCAGTTTGCTGACATCGTAGGGTTTGGCCTTGTCCGGGTCCACTTTAAAGACCAGGTGTACCCTGGCGAGTATGGATTCGGAAAAATAGGTGGTGAACTCGTGCTCGGTGGCACCCACCACGTCGCCAATGATGTCCTGGATTTTTAACCGAATCGCCGTACTGAACAGGTCTCGCGGCACGTAGATAAGGCAACTGACAAACTTGCCATAGGGGCCGCGACGCATAAACAAGCGAACCCGGTAGCGCTCGTTAATCTGCGCCACCTTGACCGCCACCTCATACAGTTCCTCGGCGGTACTTTGAAATAGTTCGTCGCGGGGGAAGGTCTCCAAGACCTGGGTGAGCATTTTGCCATCATGGCTATTGGGATCCCAGCCGGATTTTTCCATCACGTAGCGAATCTTGTCCCTAATGATGGGAATGATCGTAGGCGTGCGGTAGTAAACCGGCGAGGTATACAAGCCCACGAAGCGGCTTTCACCGCAAAGGTTACCTTGCTCGTCAAAGCGTTTGACGATCACGTAATCGGGATAGGCCGCGCGATGAACTCGGGAACGTTCCGATGCCTTGGCGAAATTCAGCAGGCGCGACGCGGAATAAAACTGGTTAACGCCCGGCACTTTGTGGTCCAGTGCAAGTTCCTGGGCCGGCGCCTTGGACAGGGCCGTGGTGCCCTTGCGCATGCGGACGTTTTCCACCAGCACTTGGCCGCCATCGCGCCGCTCAATATCGTATTCCCGATAGCCGAGGAAGGTGTAATAGCCTTCGATCATCCAGCGCAAAAATTCCTGACCGCGCCCTACCAGATCCGCATCCATGCTTTGTTCGGCGCGACTCAAATTGTCCACCGCCACGCGCGCCTGTTCCAGTAGTACCGGATAGGCATCCACCGCTGTTTCAACTTCCTTTAATACGCTCTCCAGACCCTGGGCAATATCACTCAGTTCCCGCTCGTCGGTGTGGAGGTTGATTTCCAGGAACAACAGCGCTTCCTTGGCGAACTCCCGGTCCGCGAATCGCTGATTGCCGTTAAGCGCGACCAAGCGGTGGTCTGAATCGCGCCGGATGGACAGGATGGTGCTTTTGACCGTGTGAATGGCGATATTGCGACGGTTAATCTCCATGCGGACGGAATCCACCAGAAAAGGCATGTCGCGTTGCAGAATGACCACCGCTGTGTGGCCGCTAAGCCAGCCGTGCTCTTCCAGGTTGGGATTAAATACCTTGATTTTGGCGCGGCTGACTTGGTGCCGCTGAATGAATTGCCACCATTGATACACACAGCCGAAGATGTCGTTCCACTGGCGGCCCACCAACTCTTCGAGTGGATAGAGATGAAAGTACTGGTCAACGAAGCGCGGAAAATGATCCGGCACCTTGCCGCCCAGCTTCTCGGCAAAAATCCTTTGCGCATTCGCAACAAAATCCTCGCTATCGACGATTTCCTCGGTATCAATAGCCACGCTGAAACCTCGTTGTCTTGTTGAGTTCGCTACCGTCAGCATAGACCATAACAGTTTTGCTTTGTGCCTGTCGGAGGACAGAGGACTGAGGACGGAGATCAGGGGCTCGGGCTCAGCGGAACTTCGGGCGCCGCGTGCTTTCCATAAAGCCTTTATCCATGATGTTGCCCGCTGCGGCTCGAGCCCCGCCGACATCGCTCGACAGGAGCGGGGCCACGCCAGTAGAATCCCACGGACTTTCAACCACTTGCAGCCATGGCATCCCGGAGCCGTTTGCGGACCGCCGCGACCAGCGCTTGCGAGCCTTGGAATATACAGTCAAGCGCAGAAGGAAATACCGATGACCAATGATTTTTCATCCGGCGCCGCGGCTAACTCGCCTACCGCAAGCGCGTCACGGACAAGCGCCGCTTCTCAGCTAAAAGCCTTGCAGCGCTGGATGAACAGCCAGATCATCGGTCAGGAACATCTGGTGGAGCGCCTCATCATCGCCCTGCTGGCCGACGGTCATCTATTGGTGGAGGGGCCGCCCGGGCTGGCCAAAACCAAGGCGGTAAAAACCCTCTCCGACGGCGTGGAAGGTAATTTTCACCGGATTCAGTTTACCCCCGACCTTTTGCCTGCCGACGTCACCGGCACCGATATCTATCGGCCGGAAACCGGTACCTTTGAGTTTCAGCCGGGGCCCGTTTTCCACAACATGGTGCTGGCCGACGAAATTAACCGCGCACCGGCCAAGGTGCAGTCGGCGCTGTTGGAGGCCATGGCCGAGCGTCAGATCAGCGTCGGTCGAGCGACCTATGATTTGCCCGAACTGTTCCTGGTCATGGCCACCCAAAACCCCATTGAACAGGAAGGCACCTATCCACTGCCCGAGGCCCAACTGGATCGATTTTTGATGCACGTGCAGGTGGGCTATCCCGATACCAGGGCGGAAACCGAGATCCTAAAGCTGGTGCGCAACGAAGCGATGCAACAAGGCCAGGCCGTACCCAAGGCGGTGGTGAGCCAGGCCATGTTGCGGCAGGCGCGCCAGGAGGTGCTGACCATTCACATGGCGCCTGCTGTGGAGGAATATATCGTGCAGCTGATTATGGCTACCCGCGAGCCAGGTCTATACAGCGAAGATCTGGCCGCCTGGTTGGAATACGGCGCCAGTCCACGCGGGACCATTGCCCTGGACCGCTGCGCTCGGGCACGGGCTTGGCTGCGGCAGCAGGATTTTGTCAGCCCCGACGATGTGCAGAGCGTACTGCACGACGTGCTGCGCCACCGCCTGATTCTCGGGTTTGAAGCCGAAGCCAGCGGCATCGACACCGATCACGTCATCAACCACCTGTTAACCGCCGTGCCCGTAGCTTAAAAATGGTCCAGGTATCGGTCAGCGAGCTCCAGTCCTGCGGCGCCTACACGGACATCGCCGCGTTGCTGAAACTGCGCTTTGCGGCCAAGGACTTGCAATTGTCCACCCGGGAGAGCCGCGCCAGCCTGACCGGTGGCGCCCGCACCCGCTTTCGCGGCCGCGGCATGGAGTTCGAAGAGGTGCGCGTCTACCATCCCGGCGACGACATCCGCACCATCGATTGGCGGGTCACCGCGCGCACCAATGTACCCCATACCAAATTGTTTCGCGAGGAACGAGAGCGGCCCACTTTTGTCGCCGCCGACCAGCGCTCCAGCCTGTTTTTCGGCAGTCAGCGCTGTTTCAAATCAGTGCTCTGCGCGCATCTGGCCAGCCTGGTGGCTTGGGCTTCACTGCACAACAATGATCGGGTTGGCGGTCTGGTGTTCGGCAACGACGATCACCGGGACATTCGCCCCCGCCGCAGCAAGCACGCCGTATTGGAATTGGTTCAACAGCTGGACCATTACAATCACGCCTTGACGTCTCCCCTGGTGAGTGAACGCCACCTGCCCTTGGCAAAGGTCCTACAGGACATGCGCCGAATCGCGCGACCTGGAAGCGCGGTGTACCTGATCAGCGACTTTCAGGATTACGATCAGGACTGCCGCGAACACCTTTACTTCCTGGCGCGCCATACCGACGTTACGCTTTTCCAGGTGGCCGATCCCCTGGAACAAGCTTTGCCCGCCACCGGTCTACTCACGGTATCCGATGGCCGGCAGCGCCTGCAAATCGCGGCCGACAACCCTCACCTTCGCGAGCGCTTTCACGCGCGTTACCAAGAGCGCTTCGAGCAACTAAAGGCGCACAGCCAAAGCCTGAAGATTCCGCTGTATGCATTTAGCACCGCGGGGGACGAAATCACACAGATGCGGCGCATTTTTTCCCGCGGCAAGGCCAGCCAAAAAGGCCGTGGTTGGACCCGAGCATGAACGAAGACCCGCTGGCGCAACTGCGCGACATCCATGTGCCCGATCCGGTCAGTTGGTGGCCGCCGGCGCCCGGCTGGTGGATCGTGGCCATTCTGATCCTGGCCGCGCTTGGCCTTGCTTGGTGGCTGCGACGCCAATACCGCGCCAGAAATGCCTACCGCCGGGCTGCTCGTCATGAATTGGCCCAGGCCTGGGATAGGCTGCGGCGCGATGGCAACCTTGATCGCTACATCGAAGCGCTCGGTCAAATTTTGCGGCGCGCGGCCTTGGTGGCTTTCCCGCGCCAGCGGGTGAATGGCCTGCACGGCGAAGCCTGGCTGCGTTTTCTGGACGAATCCTTGCCGGCCAATAAAGGGAGCGCAGAGCCTTTTTCCCAAGGACCCGGACACGACCTACTCGTTCTACCCTACCGCCCGGTCGATCCGAGCCGGAATTTGGAGCCTTTGCACAATCTGGTAATGGATTGGTTGACGCACCACGGCCCGCCGCGCACAAGCAGGGCGACGGAGGTTTACCGTGCTGCAGTTTGACTGGCCACTGGTATTCTGGCTGCTGCCCCTGCCGCTGCTGATCTATTGGCAGCTACCGCCGGCCAGGCGTGAGGAAGCCGCCCTGCGGGTGCCCTTTTATCGGGATCTTGAAAGCGTATCCGGTGATTACCGAAGCGCGGGCAGGCAGCCCGCGCCGCTGATACTGTCGCTATTCCTGCTGTGGTTGTTGGCGCTGACCGCCGCCGCCGGGCCCAAATGGATCGGCGACCCCGTGCGTCTGCCCAGCAGCGGTCGCGACTTACTGTTGGCGGTGGATCTTTCCGGCAGCATGGAAACCGCCGACATGGTATTGAATGGGCAGCCGGTCAATCGAATCACCGTGATCAAGGCAGTGGTCGGGGACTTTGTAAAACGGCGCGAGAGCGATCGGCTGGGTTTGATCCTGTTTGGCACTCAAGCTTACTTGCAGGCACCGCTCACCTTTGATCGCAATACCGTGAATACACTCTTGCAGGAAGCGCGCCTGGGATTTGCCGGCGAGAAAACCGCCATCGGCGATGCCATTGGCCTAGCCACCAAGCGCCTGCTGGATCGCCCGGAATCGCACCGGGTGGTGATTTTGCTCACCGATGGCGCCAACACCGCTGGCGCTGTCGACCCGGTACAAGCGGCAGAGTTGGCCAAAGAGGCCGGGGTAAAAATCTATACCATCGGCATCGGCGCCGATGAAATGGTAGTGCCGGGCAT
>JBBDIU010000123.1:0-15149 GCA_040880205.1 Cellvibrionaceae bacterium | reverse complement strand
CGCTTCGAGCGGCTAACAATACGAAAGCCCCCGGCTTTGCCGGGGGATGGTTACTTTTTCAACTAGGCAATGCTCGGTGTTAGCATTCCCTGATCGGTAATAAAATGCACGATGTCATCCAGGCCTTCGCCGGATTTTAGATTGCTGAACACGAAGGGTTTATCGCCGCGCATTTTCCTTGCGTCCCGGTCCATTACCTCCAGACTCGCACCCACCAGTGGGGCCAAATCGGTTTTGTTGATCACCAGCAAGTCGGACTTGGTGATGCCCGGCCCACCCTTGCGGGGGATTTTGTCGCCGGCGGATACGTCTATCACATAGAGGGTGAGGTCGGACAGTTCCGGGCTGAAAGTAGCCGCCAGGTTGTCACCGCCGCTTTCGATAAAAATGATTTCTAATTGAGGAAAGCGCTGCTGCAAATCAGCCACTGCCGATAGATTCATGGACGCATCCTCGCGAATCGCGGTGTGGGGGCAACCGCCGGTTTCCACTCCCACGATGCGATCCGCGTCCAGCACTTTGTGGCGCAGCAGAAACTCCGCATCTTCGCGGGTGTATATGTCGTTGGTGATCACGGCGATATCGAACAAATCCTTGAGTTCGACACAAAGCGCTTTCACCAGGGCGGTTTTACCCGAACCGACGGGGCCGCCAATGCCCAGGCGGAGAGCTGGCTTTTTCATACATTCCTCTCAAGATCTGAATAAACGTGAGTATTGTACCTCGTGCTGCATGGAAGCCAGTGCCAGGCGCGGGAGGCTGGCGCCCAGTTCGTCGTCCGCCACTGTCTTGCTGCGCTGCACCGTTGTGCGCACCACGGGCATCAGGTTAATCAGTAGTTTCTGCCCCTGGGTTTGGCCCAGGGGAACCAGTTTTATCGCCGCGGCGACCTGATTTTCCAACCAACTCCAGACGAAGCCGTTCAACATGTGGTCCTCGCTCAGCTGCCAATGGCTGGCCGCCAGGGAAAACATACCCGCGAAGCTGGTGTCCTCGGCGCCCCACCGATCCGCTCCCGGAACATCCAACTCCAGCAGCAGACGCCGTAGTGCCGCGCCCATCTCCAAGTCCTCCAACAATAGCTCCCTGGATTCCCGCGATGCCTGGATGAAGTGGTTCCAATGGTTCAGCGCATCCAGGTCGCGCCGCAACCAGGCCCCATGCAGCCGCGCGAGAATCGGCCCATCCAGATTGCCCAGGTTATAGATCATTACATTGCCGATCCAGTTTTCCGCGCTGTCCGCATCGCTCACCCACTGTTGCTCCACGGCGGATTCCAAACCCTGGGAATAGGCGTAGGCGCCCACCGGCAAGGCGGGGCTGACCAGCTGCATCAAGTGCAACAGAGTCTGGGAATCTTCAGTGACCATGGCTGTGGCTGTGATTGTCGTCTGAACTATGTTGGTCTGAACTATGCTCCCCTGGACCATGAGCGTGGACGGCGTGAGAGTGATAGGCACCGGGTTCCGGGTGAAAGGGCTGTTGGACACAATCCACCCGCAGGCCCAGACCGGTCAGCATCGCGTCCAGAACGTGGTCATGTTGATAGCGCAGGCGTCCCGCGTCTATTTGCAGCGGCACATGGCGATTGCCCAAGTGGTAGGCCGCACGGCTTAACAACAAGGGATTATCGCAACTCACCTCCGATACGGTTTCGGCGGCGGCAATGATACATACCAAACTGCCGTCTTGGGCCTTGAGGCAATCGCCATCGGCGAGCACATGTCCGCGTGGCAGGAACCAGGCAACTTCCCGGCCGCTTTCACTGGCGGCTTTTGCGCGGCTCTTCTGTCTTTGCGCGAAGGTCAACGATAGAGTGACGGCAGCCTCTTCGCCTGGCTGTTTTTTTGTTTCGGCCAACTCGAAGCACTCCAGCATCTGGTTTTGCTCTTTCATCATTGTTCCGGGGCGCTCTCTAAAATAAAAAGTAGCGTTGCGCGAGGGGCAGCACTTTCATGGGCTCGCACACCAGCAGTTGTCCATCGGCGCGCACTTCGTAGGTCTCCGGGTGCACTTCCATGTGGGGCTGGTAATCGTTTAAAAGCATATTGGCTTTAGTGATGTTGCGGCAGTTCCTTACCGCCACCGAACGGCGCTGCAAGCCGAGTGCATCACCGACGCCGTTTTTCAATGCCGCCTGGCTTACAAAGTTAACCGAGGTGGCGGTCATCGCCCTGCCGAAGCCGCCGAACATATAACGGTAGTGTACGGGTTGCGGCGTGGGAATGGAGGCGTTGGGGTCACCCATGGGCGCGGCCGCGATTACGCCACCTTTGATTATCAGGGCCGGCTTTACGCCGAAGAAGGCCGGTTTCCACAGCACCAGATCCGCCAATTTGCCAACTTCAATCGAACCCACCTCGTGGTCGATGCCGTGGCTGATCGCCGGGTTGATGGTGTATTTGGCGATGTAGCGTTTGATTCGAAAGTTATCGGCCTTGTCGTCGTCTCGGTCCAGGGGGCCGCGCTGTACTTTCATCTTGTGCGCGGTTTGCCAGGTACGGCTTATGACCTCCCCTACCCGGCCCATGGCCTGGGAGTCGGAGGCAATCATGGAAAATGCGCCCAGGTCGTGCAGGATATCTTCGGCGGCGATGGTTTCCTTACGAATACGGGAGTCCGCAAAGGCCACGTCCTCGGGAATGTTTGGGTCAAGGTGGTGACACACCATTAACATGTCGAGATGTTCGTCCACGGTATTAACCGTGTACGGACGAGTCGGATTGGTGGAGGACGGCAAAATGTTGGCTTCGCCACAGGCTTTGATGATATCCGGCGCATGACCGCCGCCCGCACCTTCAGTGTGATAGGTGTGAATAGTCCGGCCTTTGAATGCAGCCAGCGTGTCTTCCACAAAGCCGGATTCGTTGAGTGTGTCGGTGTGAATGGCGACTTGCACATCGTAGTGCTCCGCCACATTCAGGCAGTTGTCGATGGCCGCTGGCGTGGTGCCCCAGTCCTCGTGCAATTTCAGACCCATGGCTCCGGCTTCGACATGTTCGTTCAAGGCTTCGGGCAAGCTGCCGTTGCCCTTGCCCATGTAGCCCAGGTTCATGGGGAAGGCTTCGGAGGCTTTAAGCATTTGCTGAATGTGCCAGGGTCCCGGAGTGCAGGTAGTGGCCTTGGTGCCGGTGGCCGGCCCGGTGCCGCCACCCAACATGGTGGTAATGCCACTCATGAGGGCCTCTTCAATCTGCTGCGGGCAGACGAAATGAATATGGGCGTCGATTCCACCCGCGCTAAGAATTTGTCCCTCGCCGGCGATAACTTCGGTCCCGGGGCCCAGGACGATGTCCACGTTCGGCTGAATGTCGGGATTGCCGGCCTTGCCGATGCCGGTGATGCGCCCATTCTTGATAGCCACATCGGCTTTGACGATGCCCCAGTAATCCACAATCAGGGCATTGGTGATCACCGTGTCCGGTGTATCCGCGCTGGCCCGTTGACTCTGGCCCATGCCATCGCGAATAACCTTACCACCGCCGAACTTGACTTCTTCGCCATAGGTGGTGAAATCCTTTTCCACGCGCAGCCACAGTTCGGTATCACCCAAGCGAACCCGGTCGCCCACCGTGGGGCCAAACATGTCCGCGTAAGCGCGGCGATCAATTTTGCTCATTTTTATCTCCGGTCACTGGGAGCTTCACCAAACACCCGACTTCTTCATTACAGCTTGCCCATTACATCGCCGCGAAAACCGTAAACGATTTTGTCCCCCGCCAGTTCCACCAGCTCCACTTCCCGGTCCTGACCCGGTTCAAAGCGTACCGCGGTACCCGCGGCGATATTCAGGCGAAAGCCCTTGCTTAGCGCGCGATCAAAACGAAGCGCCGGATTGGTTTCAAAAAAATGATAGTGGGAGCCTACCTGAATGGGGCGATCGCCGGTATTTTCCACGGTAATGGTTTGCGTGCGGCGTCCGGCATTAAGCTCGAGTTCGCCCGCTTGGATATCGTATTCGCCGGGTATCATAGTGTCCGCCTTAAACGATGGGGTTGTGGATGGTAACCAGTTTGCTACCGTCGGGAAACGTCGCCTCCACTTGCACTTCATCAATCATCTCGGGAACCCCTTCCATGACATCATCAACGGTCAGGACGCGGCGCCCCAAATCCATCAGCTCCGCGACAGTTTTACCTTCCCGCGCGCCCTCCATCACTTCCACGGAAATAAGCGCCACGGATTCGGGGTAATTGAGCTTCAGGCCCTTGGCCCGGCGGCGTTCCGCCACCAGGCCGGCGGTGAATAACAGAAGTTTATCTTTTTCGCGGGGACTCAATTCCATACTCTATTCTCATCAGAATTTTTATTCACGAGTGTGCAACATTTTTTATGTATTCCATATTCTCGGCGGGCAGGCGACGCGATTATTCAACAGCGGGCGCAGGCAAGTCCACAGGTATTCAAAACCACGGCGCCCCTGCGCCGCCGATTGGCCCAGAAAACGCGCCAACAAGATACCGGGTTTTTGGCTGATACCCCATTCACCTGGCAGCCCTAAGTTCTCCAAACCGGCTCGCCAGTCGTCGAGTTGCTGACGCGAGGCATCCACGGTCGCAAATAAAGTACCCGACACCACCTGTCCCGCCATGCCCCAAGGGGCCCGCAACATGTCGCCGCCTCCCTGCCAGTGCATACGTTCACGCATCAGCGGCTTGCCACAGCGGTTGATTTCAATGAGCTGCACACAATCGCCTTGCAAGAACTGTTCACCATGAGCACGGCGGCCCAGGCAAACCATATCCCAGCCCGCCAGTTTTGCATCGCCGTGCAAGTCGAAGCGGGTTTCCAGTTGCACATTGGCCCCGGAAAATACGATGGTTTCCTGGGGCAACCACTCCAGGCAGCTCTCACTTCGCAGCACGGCGTGCACCGCTTGCCGCTGCTTGCTGCGCTGCGCATCGGAGGTATAAACCTTGCCCGCGGAAGGCGTGGCGAGCAAGGCATGGCTGCCGCTGTCCAGCGCAATGTCAATCTGCAGTCTATCGCCCGGAGCAATTCCCCCAGGCGGATGCAGAACATAAAGATGGCAACAATCGCCTTCGGGATAAAAAGGGCGTTGCACCCGAAGAGGGCCACTATGTTTGGCGCGCACCAATTTGGTTCGTGCGGCGCTAACACCGAATTGCAATTCCAGCGCCGCCTTCCACTCGCGGAGTGGTGCTTTCGCAACGAATTGATTGTGCACAAGGTCGGCTGGTTGGATCATGATTGAAGGACTTTTTGTCTGCGCCAAAAGTGTGCACGCAACGTTCGCAATGCTTAAGGACTCACGCTACATTACAGCAAATCAGATGCAGCGCAAACTGTCCATGGCGCTGTTGGCTTCCACTAATTACTAGCCAAGCGCGGCGAATATCCACCAGACCCCGACCCCTACCGTAACCCATGAGATTCCCGCCGTGAGTTGGCGTACCCGGTGTACAGGCAATTTCATGCCTTGTACCGCCGACGCGGCGAGCAGCGCATACAGGGACATGGACAAGGTGGTTCCGACGCTGAACAACAGCAAATAAATCAGGGACTGAGAGAAACTTTCCAACAAGGTGATGGGAATTAGCGCTAGTACCGGCGCGGAACCCGCCAGGCCATGCAGCGCCCCCATCGCCGCCGGCAAATGCTGGTGATGCTTTGCGGGCGCATGTTCGTGCGCATGGCGGTGGTCGCGCTCTCCGGCGTGGGCGTGCAGGTGGCCGTGTCGAGATTGCCGGGAATGGTCGTGTTCATGTGGCGCATGGCTGTGGAATTTGCTTCCCGCGCGCAATGCCCATAGACCCAGTGCGATCAGTGCCAAGCCGACCAACACTTCGCTCCAACCGACAATTGTATCCGGAACCTTAATATTCAACCAGGCAAGCAGACCGCCAACCAACACCACGACCGCCGCATGGCCCAGGCCCCAACGCGCACCGTAACTCGCGGCGGCTTTCATACGCGGCTTTAATCCCGCAAAAACACTCACCGCGACCATGTGATCGACTTCGATTGCATGCACGGCACCGAGAACAAAAGCCGCCAAGTACGCGCTGAAAATAAAATCCACGGGCAAAAGCTCAACCGTAAAAAACAGCCGAGTCTAACAGAGAACGAAAATCCGCGCCTCACTGAATGGGCGTTGCTGATTATCGAGTGCGATCAAGACGGCACAATCCGTTTGCAAGCAGCAAGTTTCCCGATCCGCCACCGCGCACCACCATCGTGCACGCGCTACGCACGACTCTGAGCCGCTGATCCCGGTTGTTATTGATCGTTGGTGATTGAGTCGCTCGATAACCCCACCCAGCCCGCTCAAGCAGCGGGTACGCAAACCTAAAGCTGAACACGCGGAACAAGGCAAAGCTGGTTGGCAGTGGGGAGATGAGTAATAAGGAAGTCAGTCGGTCCGGAGCTTGCACCATAAAGACTTCACGAAGGTGATTCCCGGCGACGCCACTGGAAGGAGAGATCACGGACAAGGAAACGTAGAATCGGAGTTCAACCTGCGCACGGAGGTTTGCCCATGCACATGTCCTACTGGCGATTTGCCGCCATGATCGCGACGTCAACCGTTGCCATGTTTGGTCTCATGTATCTAAACACCTATGTGTTTGAGCATGTTATGTGGAGCGAAACCCGGCTGTGGATGGCCTTTGTCATGGGCGCCACCATGGCGGTGATCATGCTCAGCTACATGCTGAACATGTACCAAAACAAAGCGATCAATATCGGGATTTTTGCCGCCAGCGTTGTCGTATTCGGCCTTGCACTGTGGTTGGTGCGGAGCCAGACCACCATCAACCAGGTGGAATATATGAAGGCCATGGTGCCCCACCACTCCATTGCCATCATGACCAGTGAACGCGCCTATATTTCCGATCCCAGGGCGCGAAAGCTTGCTGACGAAATCATCGAAGCTCAGCGACGGGAGATCGCCGAGATGAAATTCCTCATCGACGAGTTGGAGAACAGCGAAGCGGCAACTACCGCCGCGGCCGACGAAAAGCCCGCCGAGCTACTGCCCGCCGCCGAAGTAATAAACACCGCCGACATCACAAGGACTGATCCAGCAACAATGGAAGAAATGGATATCAGCAAAGTCGTTGCCACGGATCAGCGCTGCACATTCGCCTACACCGCCGCCGGCCAGGCGATTTTTGCGGCGGGGCCTTCCGCCGACAACGATGCCTTGCGGGGGGTATTGAAGTTGCACGGCAACCTGTTACAGCTAGACGCCCAAACGGCTAACAGTTTTGAAGATCTCGCCGGCGGCGCGAGCTTCACCGCGAACCTCGTCCGCGTCGAGGTGACGCCGCTACCGGGTGAAGAACCCATCGGGGAGAACGGCGAGCAGCACTGGCCCGCCGATCTTCGTTTTCGACTGGAACAAGGCGCTCACGTCGGCTATCGCGGGTGGTACCGGTGCAGGGGTGAAGGCATGTAAGCCATCTTTACCACTCGACTCGTTAGCGGATCGGGAATCGCAGCGACCCGCTCGAATGTCTACCAGCGCAGAATCCTTTTCACTGAAACAACCTCAGGCCCACACTCGAGCCTTTGCTTGATTTCGAAATAGAACCTCATTCCATCCACGACGAATCGCGCACCACCTATTTGACCCGCAAACCCGTTCAATCCGATGGATAGGGCAACCTCAATCAACACCGATTCGCTCGATCACGAACTGATTGATTGCGCTGTAAAGTACTTCCCTTTGCTTTTCGTTCCTGGCACCCGATACAACCGGCAGATTTTCGTAGCGCACGGATTTATCGTCCTTTCGTAAAGCTGACTCCATTTTCTGGCTTTGATACTTATCCACTCCGTACCAATCTTCCTCGTGTATTAGCAACAAGGGTGTTTGGATGTTTTCGGCGTACTTCAACGGCGATCGGTCCCATAAATCCCGACCATAGGTCCCGATTTCGTGCTTCAAAAGCGGCTGCCTGATGCTGTTTGGAATACTGTCTACGTGTTTATCCAAATCTGAAATTCCATTAATGCTAACAGCGCAACGATACCGGCTTGGCTCTTTTACAATCGCCATCATAGCGGCGTAGCCGCCATATATCTCGCCCATAATGCACAGACGTTCGGGGTCGGCAATGCCATCCTGCACCACATAGTCGACGCCATCCGCCAAGTCATCTTGTGGCTCCAATCCCCAGCGCTTCTGAGATGCAGCCTTGAACTCGAAGCCGTAACCGTTTGTCCCGCGTGTATCCACCTCCAAAACACCGATACCCGAGGCCACAAACATCTGGTTGATTGTGTCAAATTGGGGAGTCGACAAACTGCCTAGATCGGCACGCACCACAATGGGAAACGGCGGTTCTCCGCCAGCGGGCAACGTAACCAAGCCCTCGATCTTCGTTCCGTCACGGGCCGAAAATTGAATCCGTTTGGCTCGTCCCATTTTGTTCCTGTCGATCCCTCGCCTTGTCTGAGCAAAGGGGGTCAGAGTGTTGGCTTGCAAGTCGCCGATGTAATAAGTTCCCGGGTCAACATCACTCACGGAATATAGAACATAGCGGTTTCCGTCGGCATTCATATCAATTAAACGGTTGTACGCATTGGGTATCAAGCCATCGAGCTTTTGCTGCAATGACTGTAATGGAGGATCAAAATAGTGATCCTTCTGACGTGCTGGATGGCGAACTCCAACCACGACATTTCGAGCAAAGCGTATCGAAATTGGGCTAACGTCGTACTCAGGGTCGGCAAATACAATCTGTTCACCAGCGTCTTCGCTGTCAGTATCCACCGAATGAACGGCCAATCTGTCCTCATGGTACCGAACGATATAAAAATCCCCTTCGCTCGAAAATCCCAAGGGGTCGACATATTCATTGGAGTCATGGTCGAATTGCCAGCGAAACGTAAACTTATTGTCTTTTGAATCCGTGTAACCTACGTGTGTTCTGTGCTCCACCCGACGCACCAGAGCTCTTGGTCGTGAATGGTTATCGGTGAGAAATTCCTCCGACAATCTACCACTAGATTTTCCCGTGTAAGGTATACGGAACTCGAACCTCTCGCGTTTTTTGGTGTAGATATTCAGCTTGTATATCTTACTGTCAGAGTGAACGAGTACATGGTCCTTATCGTCTGGCAGTGTATCAACCATTACGCCAATGTACCGGCGCTGACGTACATATTCGTCGTTGAACAGGTGACCCAGATCGCCCGTTTTCACGTTGAGCAAAACCATTCGGGTCCAATAGTCGAACTCTTCGGCGTCTTGCACGACCTCGGTATAAAGGACAACCATTTCATCGTTCAGCCAATCCAACCCCCCGAGATAAACCGCTTCATTATCGACTTCAAAATAATGCTTCCGCTCACCAGAACTAATATTCAATACCTCCACCCGGCTAACGCGATTGGCGCTGTCGCCGACGCGGACTATCGACGCAATCAATTGGCCATCGGGCGAGATACGAGCAAAATCCGCGTCAGGCAGACGCGAAAACAGCTGCACCTCATCGGCCGCCGCCTGGCATGCCCATAACCCAGCCGCAATGGCGACCAGAAGAACGGAACCAATTTTTCGTAGTTTCATCATCATTCTTCACCAAGATTCTTAGTTATTATTTGCCAACTAATTTCCACAGCACTCTACAGATTGTTATCTTGAATAAATTCTGTATAGCCGAGGATTCCGGCGGCTCGTTGACTTCATACAGCCGTTCGATGCAAGTTCAAACCGTTCACGCGGATCGAGGTCTCATGGACCATTCCAGGTTAAAGCAACCCGCAAAAGCGAAGCAGAACAACCAGGACGCCTATGCTACCGCTCGCGCCAGTCATTTGCATACTGTACGTGCAACCACCACAAACACAAAGATGATTCACGCGCCATGCCGGGTTAACTCCCACGCAAACGGCTTAGCCCGCCTGCAATGCCTTGGTTAGCTCCTTTTGACTGAATACCGTTTGGCGGCAATCCCGAAAGCCCATCCTTAAAAATTTGCCGGAGAGAGCCAGCGGTCAAGAGAATCAAGTCGAGGGCGGCCATTCAAAGTGGGAGGTCCAAACTCAAAGGTCTGACTTATCGTATTTAGATCCCGAATCAGGACGTGAGCCGCCGTTCAACACTATACTTCTTGTTTTCACCGGTGCGTTCTCAGCTATCATGCCGATCATTGAAGGCCTAGCCAGCTGTTGCCCGCACCCATTGACAACCCAAGCAGTGTAAGCCGTTGCACATTAAGCCAGCGTCCGCCTCACCCACCCACATTCCCGCGCGCCGACGCAAGCATTGGCTGCGTACCCTGCGCCTCTCCCAAAAGGAAGCCGTGAGCTCCGCCACCATGACGGCGACGGGAGACAACTTCTTCAATGCTTTTGCTGTGTACCTCAACGCCACCGCAGCGCAAATGGGCCTGTTGACCGCCATTCCCCAGCTATTCGGTGCGCTGTTTCAGTTGCTGTCGGTTTGGCTGTGCAGTTACGTTCGGCGTCGCCACCTCATCGTCCTCGGGGCCGGGCTGCAAGCACTGGTCGTTGCCGGCATGGGGGCGCTGGCAATGACACAATCCACCCACGCTATCTACTGGTTAATTGGCTTGGCGGTCCTGTACTTCAGCTTTCAAAACGTCATTCAGCCACAATGGCGCGCCTGGATGGGCAGCATAGTGCCCCAACGCCGACGAGGGGCCTTCTTCGCAGCGCGCACGCGCCTGACCATGGTGTCTTCATTGCTGATCTTTATCGGTGGCGGCACCCTGCTGACGGCCAGCACGGGGATGGAGGCAACCTGGTTGGGCTTTGCCATTTTATTTATTGCGGCGGGGTTCGGCCGGACGCTGTCCACCGTCTACCTCTGGCGAATGTACGACCCGGATCACGACGCCGCCAGCAGCAACCCGAGCGACCTGCGTCGCAGCTTCGCGCAACTGCGCGAATCACTGCATGATCGGACCTTCCGGCACTACAGCTTTTTCATCGCCGGCATGCAAGGCATGGTAGCTATATCCGCCCCCTTCTTCGCTGTTTATATGCTGAGGGATTTGCAGTTCACCTACCTGCAATACAGCCTTAACAGTGTTGCTTCCATTGCCACCCAATTTGTATGCCTCAGCTTTTGGGGGCGCTTCAGCGACCGCTTTGGTAATCGCCTCGTCATGCTCATCACCAGCGGCATGATTCCGGTGTTGCCATTATTGTGGCTCTTATCGCCCAGCTTTTATTATCTGTTAGGGGTACAGGTAGTCTCCGGGATTGCCTGGAGCGGCTTCTCGCTCAGCACCGCCAATTACCTCTACGATATTCGCCCGCACAAGACTGAATTTGCCATCTACGCCGCTATGCAAGCCTGCCTCAGCGCCAGCGCGGTTTTTGTGGGCGCGCTGGCGGGCGGGTTCCTGGCCTCTGCCGCGCCAAGTCTATTACAGCTTCTATCACAGGGCCTGTCACAGATGATGAGCCTGGACCTGAACGCACTGATGCGCAGTCCCCTATATCTCGTGTTCATCACCACGGCGATACTGCGAGCAGCGGTCGCTCTTTGGTTTATCCCGCGCGCGGTCGAACCCCGGGTAAGGCGCCGCCCGCAAATGCTACAAATTGTATATCGCGTGGCGCGGCTGAATGCATTGTCCGGGGTTGTACTCGACTGGTTAACGGTGACACGAAAGAAAGATAGGCGCGGTTAGCCTCTTTTATCATGCTGCCCTGTTTAATGCGCCCCGTTGTAGAGATAAACCCAGGCTTCATAGATTATCTCATCAGCCAGCAGTGTCACGTCCTGCCGGTGGCGGAAAAATTCGTGGGGTTCAGGATCCTCCTCGCTACAACCTTCGTAATGATCAAGCCCTTCGAACAGCTTTTCACTGGCACCGTCATGGATCCGGTACAACTCACCCTCCACTCTGACCTCGGGATCACCCGAAGGCAGCAGGCCAGGGTAGCCATCCAAGTCAATCTTGATACCGCCAATACTGGCATTACCCATAAAATCACAGTAACCGCGCAGGAAATTGTGCATCGGATGGCCTGAGATAGTCAGTAGCGTTCCATAGACGAATAAGTATTCCATTATTAATCAACTATCTCTTATCAGTGCCGAGGTATACAACAAATGTGTCTGGAACAGATTTGAGCAGCCGCTATTTGTGCTGGCCCAAGACCAACCACAGGCAGTGGTTTGGGCAACCGTATTATTGAGGTTGGTCTTTAGGCCGTGGTACAGAATGTACTGAGTCAATAGCGTTTCCAAGGCCACTTTTTTGATATCAAACTAACGGGATTCAAAAACTGTTGAACATGGTACAACAGAATTGACCCCTCTATTCTTTTGCCGTGCTCTAATCGTGCCTTTCCTGCTCCTCTTTAAACGGCGCGGAATTCCGATTTTCGGTGGGCGAATGCAAGAGCTTCACACCCAGTCAGATCAGTCCTCTTGCGAATCCTCGGAATCATCGTCCGCTGGAATCAATCCTTTGTCCTGCATTCGCCCGATTGTGAGGGCGTGTTTTAGAGCGTAATTGCCCTCATGGCAAGCATATTCATAGAGGCCCGCCGACGGACTGAACTCGTATTCGCCGCCCCAGGGTTCTTCCCACACTAGTGGGTCCTCGACGTGGAAAGCATAGTGCAGCCGATCCGGCGCAACGCGCGTAAAACGCTCGGTCACTTTCAACTCGTCCGAGGCGTGGTGGAAATACTGCTTCGGGCTGTAATTGATGGTCTCCACCACCAGCGTGTCGCCCTCATACCAGCCAATGGAGTCGCCCATCCAGGGCCGCGTGATTGCCGATGCGGGACTGTGTTCGGCATTTAAGCGGATAATCCGTGCATCATTGATCGTTTCAGCAAGAATCATCACGTGATCCGGTGACTGCACGATTTGATAGTTTGCGTTGTAGGCACCCTGATGCAGCACGGCACCGGCTTGCGAAGGCCAGAAGATGCAGCGCTCCACCGATGATCGTGTCTCATAGGATTCGAGGTCTCCCACATCAATCGTAAAGAAAATGGTGTGCCAGCCATCCGTTTTCTTCGGCGGTGCATCGGCTTTTCTCGGTGGGATTCGGCCGTTTTCAGGATAAGTGATCAAAGACGTGCGCGGCTCGCCATCCACTCGCATCACCGTGTTTACATTGCCAGACCAAAAGCGATTGTAACCACCCGTTCGACCGTCCACTGGCGTGCCCTCGTCGGGATCTGTCGGCAAGTTGGCCGCGTGGTATCGCGCATCAGCTCCGCTTTCCATCTGCTCGGCTTCCTCGTCGGTCAGCACTAAACGATCGCCATAGCGTTCGGGGCGTTCAAACCGAGTGAGCGTCTCATTCGTCCATAAGCCGGAAATGTCAGGCTGACCCAGGCTGTTGCGCGGGGGCTTATAACCCTCGTCACAGCCAACCAACACCAGCACTGCGAAAAATGTGAGACAGGTAATCCCCCTACGTCGTGTGGCTTCTGTAATGCTTGACATCAAATCCTCCTCGGACCTGCCGGAAAATGTGGGAACTCGCATATTTTCCCACGCGCTTTGACGTAGAGGCAAGCTGCAGATTTGGGCTCGCCAGGGAAAAGGAAATTGCGTGAGTCCGACCCCGAACTGCCGATGGTATGTCCTCCGCTCGCGGGAATCTGCCGTTTGAGGCTGAGCCGCTGCATTTCTCCAGCCAGCCATCTCCGCGACTCGGGAACCAGCAGCGGCCGCTTGATAGGTTGTTTTACTATCCTTTTTGCATGTGCGTACAGCTGCGTTTTCAGAAATTTAGGCGCCCATCGGCCTTTCAGCGTATTTTTATGCGCTAACCGGTATTTTTGACAGTCCGTGCCACTTTCACCCCCCTCCCACATTGCCTCATTCACATTCGTTAACTATATGTACCCGAGCAGTTTTGCTCGCGCCGCTGCACCCGCCCACCTGCCTGTTGTTACGTAGTCATCCATGAAACTCCCACCCTTTTCCGCCCAGCATTTCCGCCATACCCTCGCCGCCCTCCTCCTCGCTCTTTGCGCCACTAGCCCTTCCCTTTGGGCCACAACGCCGGGCGATTCCGCGGAACCCGAGGCCCAGGCGCGGGAATCCGCGCAAACCAACCCGGTTGCTGAAGACGCCTTGGGCCGCAGTACGCCGCGCGGGGCGTTTGAGGGTTATATCAAGGCGGTGGCGCGGGAGGATTATGAGCGGGCCGCGGAGTATCTGAATCTGTCGTCCTTGCCGGCCAGCGGGCGAATTCGCGGGCAGCGGGTGGCGCGGATTCTTCAGCAGACGCTGGATCGGGATGGCAGTGTGCCGCCGGCGGTGTTGCTGAGCGATAAACCCGAGGGACAGTTGGACGATGACCAGGCGCCGGAACTGGAGCGGGTCGGTTCCTTGCAGATTGGAGAGGTCAAAGTCGCGCTGTTGCTGGAGCGGGTGGAACGGGATGGGGAATTGCTGTGGCTGATTGCCTCGCGAACGCTGAGCCAGCTTCCGCAGCGGATAACGGATGAGTCGGCGCTGCCGATCAATCAGGTGATGCCGAACTCGCTGATTGAACACAAATGGAACGGGGTTCCCTTGGGGCATTGGATTGCGATGCTGCTGTTGGCGGGGCTGTGTTATCTGTTCAGCCGGGTGTGCGTGGCGCTGGTGGCCGGCATGGCGCGGGCAGTTTTGACGCGGAAGTTGCGCGGGTATCCCACCGGGTTGGTTCGGGCGTTTGCCGGGCCGATTCAGTTGTTTATGGCGGTGTTGCTGTTTGTTACGGCGGCGCGGCGTGCGGGTATTTCCATTATTGTACGGCAGAACCTGAGCGAGGCGGTGGTTATTGTCGCCTGGGTTTCGATGCTGTGGCTGATCTGGCGGTTGGTGGATGTGACCGCCGCGGTGAGCGAGAAACGCCTGACGAGCCAGGGGCGGTTTGGCGCCCTGTCGGCGGTGTTGTTGTTGCGGCGTGGATCGCGGATATTGCTGGTGGTGGTTGGGGTGATTGTTGCGCTGCATATGGCGGGCGTGAATGTCGCCACCGGTTTGGCGGCGCTGGGCATCGGCGGGATTGTGATTGCCCTGGGCGCGCAGAAAATGGTGGAGAATCTGGTTGGCAGCGTGACGCTGATTTTTGATCAACCGGTGCGAGTTGGCGATTTCTGCAAGGTGGGGACGACCACGGGAACCATTGAACAAATCGGTATGCGGTCCACGCGTATTCGCACCCTGGATCGCACGGTGGTGA
>JBBDIU010000122.1:0-15286 GCA_040880205.1 Cellvibrionaceae bacterium | reverse complement strand
ATTAGCTTTGGCAATCGGGCTCACAGCTCCGGTCCAGGGAGAAGAAGCAGTCGACAAACCAGTGACAAACGACCCGATAAAGCAATTGAGATCAACGCAAGACAATCCCAACGCGGCGATCATGCTGGAATCCATATTTGTGGGCGACAAGGAACAGCCCGCTATCAGCTATTTTATTCCATGGCAAGGTGTCGGCGCACCGGACAATCTGCATTGGAATATGCAAGAAAAGCACGATCAGGCATTGGGTGCGGTGGACCGGGAAATCTTGTTGCGTTCCATCCACCTGTACGGAGCCATGGAATTGGAAAAGACGGACCGACCACGTTGAATAGCGTTGACCCCTACGCGATGCGAGTAACGGGTAGCGGGGAACGGGTAGTTTATCAACTTGCATTTGTCAGGAGGACGATATGCTTGATGTTTACAGCAACATAACCACTTTTTTTCAGGATGGCGGCATATTTCTTTACCCCATTGCCTTTGTGCTTGCCGTCGGGATTGCCATTAGCATCGAGCGCTGGATATTTCTGACCCGCGAAAAGGCGCGCAACAAAAAGGCCTTCAATGATTTCTTGCCCCTGTTGCGCACCACGGATATCGAAAAAATGCAGATGTACTCGCGCGAGGTGCAAACACCGATTACGCGCATCATCGGTTGCGGGTTGGATATGATGAAAGTCAGCAGGCAACGCGGTGACATTGAAAACTCCATGAGCGAGGGCATGTTGGAAACCATGCCGCGCCTGGAGCGGCGTACCGGCTACCTTGCGGTGTTGGCCAATGTCGCCACCCTACTCGGTCTGTTGGGGACCATCATCGGTTTGATAAGCGCCTTTACCGCCGTAGCCCTGGCGGATCCGGCGCAAAAATCAACCTTATTGTCGGAATCAATTTCCGTGGCCATGAATACCACGGCCTTCGGTTTGATGTCGGCCATTCCCTTGCTGATCCTACACGCTTTGTTGCAAAACAAAACGGCGTCGATTATTAACAGCATTGAAATGGCCGCGGTTAAATTTCTCAATATCATGACCATGCACCGCTTTATAGAGGCCAGCATTGCCCGGCCAGCCGAACAACCGGCTACGGCACCCGCGGGTCCCGAGATACCTGGAGCCGCGCCGGCGGCGGCACCTGCCTGATGCATTCCCGCGGGAAATGCGAATTAAGCAATGCGGACGAGTTGAGGGAAGGCCATGGCATTTCGATACAAGTACAAACCGACCGACGACGCCGAGCTCGACATCACGTCGTTTATGAACCTGATGATCGTGCTGGTGCCGGTGCTCTTGCTGAGTATTACCTTTACCCAGATTTCCATTCACGAAATCAATCTTCCGGATTTGACCGGCGGCGCTGCTGTCAGTGAAAAATCCCAGGCGCAACTGGAAGTGGTGGTGAATAGCGAGGGATTCAGCGTTTATTATCCCGACCGTCGCTCGCTGGTCAGCGAGTTACCATTGCTTGAGACGGAGTCCGGCACGGCCTACGACTTCCAGGGCTTGAGCGCCGTGTTGCAAGACATTAAGTCACAAATGTCCGAACGGCGGGATATTCTGTTACTGGCCGACCGGCAGTTGGACTACCAAAGTCTGGTCTCCACCATGGATGTGGTGAAGTCCTACCGCACAGTCCTTGCCGCCAGTGTGGTCGAGGTTGAACTGTTTCCCGAAATTTCCTTGGGCGATGCGAGTTGAGTAAGCCATGTTTCAATCAGTATTTCAGTACCGAAGACCCCGCCGCACGTCCAAGCTAAACCTTGTGGCGTTGATGGATATCTTCACCATTTTGGTGTTCTTTCTATTGTTGAATTCTGGCGAGGCGGAAAAGCTGGAAAGTGCGCGCTTCGTCGACCTTCCAGACTCCAACGCCACGGCCCGACCTCATGGTGATCTCGTGGTATTGATTGATCGGGATTCCATTTGGCTGGCGGATCAAGCCGTCGCGTCGGTCGAGGACGTTATTCAGGATCCCGAGTCGGCTATCGAAAATCTGGGCATTGCCCTGGCTGACTACCGGGAGCGCAAAGGTGATTTGAACAGTTACGAACAGGAAAACGGGCTTGCACTCACCATCATGGGCGATCACAGCGTGCCCTATGGTTTGTTGAAGTCGGTAATGGTCACCTGCCGCCTGGAGAATTTTCGTGACATAGCCCTGGCGGTAAATCAGATTGTCACGCCAAGCCCTTCCGGCGAGGAGCTGGCCAGTGGCAAAGCATCACCGCCGGTGGCAACACGAGCCAATGGACTAACGATGCAAGTTGACTATTAACCCGGCCATTAAACAAATCGTCCTGATTTGTTTAATGGGTCACCCGCGACATACTGGCGACGATGTGCGAATCGTCTGGTACCTCGCGGGATCGCGCTGGCTTCGCCAGCGGCGGCACTTCCCTGTGCCGCGCGGCCATCCTAGTGGCCGGGTTATTACCGAAATGCAAATTGACAAAAAGTCAGCACGGAAGCGAGATACTGATTATGTTGTTCGCCAAGCTGGAACCCGTTGCTCTGGATCTTGCCCTTCCCTGGCAGGAAAACCCGGAGCAGGAAAGCAGATTCAGACGGTTGTTGGCCCAGGTCCTGCTCGGCCTGGCGTTGTTGGCGATCGTCGTGCCTTGGTTGCCGGTGTTTGAGTCGGAGCAAACACTCCCGGAACAAACGCTGACCAAAACCGAGTTGATCCTGAAGCCGTTGGTCGTCGAACCGGAACCCGAACCGGAACCGGAACCGCCACAAGCCGAGCCTTCGGAACCGGCGTCGGAATCGCCGCCGGACCCGCGACCAGCCGCGGAGCCCCCGGCAGTGGCGGAAACGCCGGAACCCCCGGCTCCGCCAATCAAAGACAAGGATTCTGTCGTTCAGGAGCAAGGCCTGGACCAGCTCAGTAGTCAACTCAGTGCCGTGCGCAGCAATATTAATGTGGAAAAACTGCGGCGCAAAAATGCCCTCAAGAGTGATTTGGGTCGGGTCGAGCACAGTACCCGGGAAGCGTTTGGGCAGGAAGTCGTTGCCAAACGCAGTGCGGGTATTCGGGTTGACGACGACGTACTCAGACAGGAAAACGTCAGTCTATCGGATTACCGTGGTGTCGCGGTGGAGGCCACCGCTTATTCGGACCAGCCAGGTGGCAGCCAGCTAAGTTACCTCTCTGGCCAAGCCGGGCGCCGCGACATGGAAAACATTCGCCGCACGTTCGAGGCGGCAAAGAGCAGAGTCTACTCCATTTATCTACAAGCTTTGCACGAGCGCCCGGACCTGGCGGGAAAGTTCATTTTCCGCCTTGTTATTGAACCCGATGGCAGCATCTCCGAGCTGGAATTGGTTAGCAGCGAACTGGGAACGAGAGAGTTGGAGCAAGTTATTCTCGACCGAATTCGCGATATCAATTTTGGCCCCAAGAATGTAGCGCCTACGGCTGTGGAGTACGCATTCTCATTCTTGCCCAGTTGATAGAACAGTGTGGTACGGCGAGCACGCTACCGTGCAGTCTCACTACTCGAGCAGCCGGGAAAATCAAGTTGAAACAACGACAATACTAACATTCTAAGGTGAACTATGTATTGGCAGCTTTCGCGGTTTGCAAAGTTTGCGGGCGCACTATTTATTACCGTCCACCTGATCAGCTGTTCCAACGATAACAGTGAGGAAACCGCATCTCTCAACCGGGATACGGCTTTCGCTTTTGTTGAACGCAGTATTAGCGCGGACGCTGTTGCCAACCTCGACCGCTATCAGATAAAACTTTCAACGCCGGACGCGGCTCCGCAAGACCTAAACTCCCCCTATGTTTTCAATCCTGGTGCCAAGTTGATTCATCGCTCCAGCCTCGACGTGGACGCCGAGCAATGGACTGTGCTAGAGAACTACTTCGGCGGTGGCCGATTTGATGTGAAAGATTTAAGTGTTTCCGACGACGGGGGGCGATTAGTATTCGCGGCGCACGGTCCCGCGACCCACCCGAGAGAGAATACCTGGAATATTTACGAATATGATTTCGCCAACCGGGAAGTCAGACGCATTATCGCTGAAGACTCTATCGCCAATAGCGGCCAGGATACCAACCCCACCTATACCACCGATGGGCGCATTGTATTTTCCTCCGATCGTGCGGCGGGAAATCCCAATAGTCCGGGGGGCGTCGATGACTCGGATGACGACGAAAACTGCTACAAAATTGGTCCGGCGGAAAGCCCCTCGCTATTGCACATCATGAGCGCTCAGGGTGAGAATATTCTGCAACTGACCTACGGCAACAACCACGACACAAAGACAACCACCCTGGCAGACGGCCGGGTGGCTTTCGTACGTTGGTCGCGTAGCTACGAGCTGTTGCCACAGTGCGCTGATTTACAAAGTCCAGCACAAAATGTTGCAGACCCGTTTCCCGGCAATTACCCAAACAGCCTAACTCCCCCCGAACCCTGGACCGATGAACGTTTATGCAGTTACGCGATTACAACGCCTTTGGGCAATGCTTTGCCGAGTAATCACTATACCTTATTGACCATTGATCCGGATTCGGAATCACTGCAACAACTGTATGAAACCGTCACAATCTTTGGCTCCGATGAAGAATTCGTATTTCTCGATAAAATGATTCAAGCGGAGGACGGCTATCTCGTCGCTCTTCTGAGGCATTTCTACAATCAGCATTCGGGCGGCAATGTCGTGAAACTGCAAGACCCTGCCAGTGCGTCCAGCGGAACAATTTTTGGCAATGTCGCGCCTCGCTCCTTGGGGTCCAACCAGGTTGATCTCTACCCCAACCAGTTATCCGCGGGCGGCTGGTACAGCGCTGTCTTTCCCTACCGCGACGGCAGCTCGCGTCTGCTCGTCAGTTGGTCGCAATGTACAACCGAACAGAATGGCGTCAACGCATTCTGTCGCCAAGGCCGGCAAGGATCGGTGAATAGCGAATACGGCATTTGGGTTTACGACGCGCTAACGGATAGCCGCCTTCCGGTTGTGGAATCGCGTCGCGACGTTGTTTACACTGATTTGGCCATGGCCCAGGAACACCGTGGCCAGGGTCTACCCTTCGCACCCGTCAACGCGGCTTTTGTGGATAATCTGGACGAATCGCGGCTTATCTGTGACGATCCTACCGATATTCCACCCACCGACCCTCCCGACCCTTCCGACCCTTCCGATCCGAACGATCCAAGTGATCCAAGCGATCCGAACGATCCGAACGATCCGGGTGATCCAAACGATCCGAATGATCCGGGTGATCCAACAGATCCAACAGATCCAACTGATCCGACAGATCCGACAGATCCGACAGATCCAAGTGAGCCGGACAATCAAGCGCCCGTCGCCGACGCGGGAGCAGACCAAAATGTCGTGACCGGCCTTGCGGTGACGCTGGACGGCAGTGACTCCTTTGATCCCGATGGTGATCACATCAATTATCGTTGGTCGTTTCTGGAAATATCACCAGCGAGCAATCTCAGCGACGAGGATATCGTGGGCCGCACCACACCCAATCCAAGCTTTATACCCGACGAAGCGGTTGAATTTCCTGTTAAAGCCGACTTCGTGTTTATCATCGATGGCAGTGCGTCAATGCAGGAAGAAATTGCCGTGGTTCGGGACGGCTTGAGAAATTTCGTCGAAAATCTGGCCGACCCAGAAAATGAAGTCGACGCCCGTTTTGCCGTTGTAACCTTCGAAGAGCGGCCACTCGGTTCAGTGTTGCCCGTGGTCAGATTGGCCTTCACGGAAAGTACCACGATTGCCGACGTGGCCGAACAAGTCATTGCCGCCTTCGATGCCATCGATACCAGTAACATTGGCCCGGTGCAACGCGAAGCCGGACTCGAAGCCATTCGCGCCGTCCTGGGCGATCCCACGGTAGCAGCCACGCCTTTGGATGGTTTGGAATTTCGCCCCAACGCACGCAAGAATCTTATTCTTGCCACTGACGAAGATTCCGACGGTCCCTATAACGGCGGTGACTTCGAACCGCCTGATAACATCACGGATGGCAGTACCGAAGCGCAAGCGTGGCAGGACGAAATCGATCGCACCGCCGCACTGGTAATTGATAATGACGCCTTTGTGGATTTACTCATAGAGCCCGGGGACGACCCATCCTTGGATCAGTATGGCGATCCGGCGGCCGACCGGGTGCAATCGGACAGCGACCGTTTTGATCCCGACGCCACCCTCGCCGCCCTGGAAGATCCGCAAACCGGCCACCCGCAAAGTTTGCAGGCCCAAGTGCTGCGCGCGGGTTTGATCGCCCGAGCCTACCCGGTGACAGCGGCAAACGATCCCATTTTTGTCGATAGCTTCTTTAACTCCAAGGTATCGGAAACGATGGACAATCCGCTGGTCGGTACTTACGTCCTGAGCCTGGTGGCGAACGATGGCGCGTTGGACAGCATTGCCGATACCGTTTCGGTTCGGGCCTTTGATGGCAACGCGCCACCCAATGCGCGCGCCGGGCAGGACCAAACCGCGCGGGTGGCTAGCACCGTGCAACTCGATGGCAGCGAAAGCTTCGACAGCGATGACGGTCCCCTCGCTCTGAGTTTTCAGTGGCGTTTCGTCGCGACACCTACCGGAAGCACACTTGACGACTCCGACATCAGCGCCGCGAACACAGCCAACGCCAGTTTAGTACCGGACATCAGTGGCGATTACAACGTGGAACTGGAAGTATCGGACGGAAGCAGCCGCAGCGGGACAGACCGAATTACTATTTCGGTATCGGAGGTCGAGATCGGACCCAATGCCAACGCGGGCAGCAACCAAACCCAGGAGCATTGTGGAATAGTCACAGTGGATGCCGGCGCGAGCTTTGATCCCGACGGAGGACCGCAAGCGCTGGCCTATCAGTGGAGTTTTGTCTCGCTCCCGAGCGGGAGCGCGCTGCTGTCGGATAACATTCAGAGTCGTGAAACGGCTGCGGCTTCGTTTACTCCGGACCGCTTCGGCGGTTATGTCCTTCGCGTTCAGGTGAATGACGGGCAGTACAGCGACTCCGATAATGTCATGATCATCGTCGGTGGCGATCCAGACGCGGACGGCTCCGCCTGTGAGTCCGCGCCATGATTGCCGACCCCGCACCTGTGCTGATGTAGGCCCCGGTTATGGGTATGGCCGCTATGGGTGTAACCGATCGTTGTACTCTTCCATCGCGTCCCAGGCTTTCCGCATCGGCGGCGGCATCGCAGCATAGGCCCAGGATCTGTTCACCTCGTCGTCGATAAAGTACAGGTGTTCCAGGAAAGATACGTTCAAGGCGTTTTCAAGCTCCGGCGATGCGGACAAAAATAATCGTACAAACAGATCGCATGCGCGACCGAATTCGGCGCTGTTACCACTATCGATAAAACCCTGCACCAGATGGCTGAATTCGGCTGTCTGTATGTGTAATAGGCCATCGTTTTCACGCAATTCCCGCGAGATTCCAGAAAACTCTCTTTCAATCTGATCAATTGCCTCATTACCTGAGATCATTTTCGACGCCCGCCCCTTGCCAAATATTTTTCCCAAACCATTGTCCTTATCAATAAATTGTCCTTTTCAACTATTGCCTTCGATCTACTGATAACGAATACGCTTGTCCCGGGGAAAACTCAAATCGTAGTAATGTTGAATGCTATTGGTTTTTCCTGGGCTGATCTCCGCGGACCAGAGGAGGACGCCGCTTTTTCCGTCCAAATCCGTAGTCGAGGCTGGCGTGGCGCCGCTTGGAATCTCCACACTGATGCTTTTATCGCGCGCCACCGGAATGCGACCGACAATCTCCACCGTGGTCGGGCTTTCATGATAACTGGTTACCTCGTAGCGCACTCGGTGTTGTTGCTCTTCCTTCCGTCGCAGCAGACCGCCCTCACCGGATTCTTCCTGCTCTTGACGAACCTCGACTTTAATCCGGTCGTCGATGCCAAAGGGAAATCGCACTTCCGCCCCGGGCAGAAGACTGTCAAGGAATCGGCTGCCTACCAGTGCACCATCGCGATATAGTTGTACCTGACCGCCGTGCATCGGTACGTTATTGTCGTATTCAAATCTCGCTTCCACATAGGCGTGATTGTCGATCTCCGGCACCGTGCGAGCGACTAACGCCGTTTCAAACCGATGCTGATCGACGGGCACGACTTTCTGTTGTTCCGCGGAAGGCAGACTGACCCGCCCGGGAATTTTATACTCAGCCATGTATTGGGTCGCGGTCATGGTGGCTGCATCAAAGGCGAGTACCGGGCTCGCAACATCCGCCATATCCTCTCTCACCAGGCTACCGGTTACAACAACCTCATCCAATGCCTCTTGGGACCGGCGTGGTTCGCGGGCCACTGGCGAAGGGTCAAACACATCCGCAAAGAGCGGTTCCAGTTCCGGCGTGTTTGCGTTGCGACGCGGCTGGGTGGTCGAGAGGGTAAGCTCGATCCCGTCCCAACTTTCACCGCTCACCTGGGCCACCGCGGCCTGCCGAAAAAACGCCAAGTCCCCCGAGCGGGTGTCCAGGCGTGCTTCGTACAACCACTCCCAGCGTGCATTGTCAATGGGATAGGAAATGGCGATGTTTGTCTCCACCGCCGCGTCGGCTCGAACCTGCACACTCACGAGACTGGTTTGCTTGGCACGGGTGGCAATCTGTCGTAGTTCGAGTTCCCTTTCCCGCAATGTTTGGTCAAGCTCCCGAATGGCAATTGTCGCTTCGAGAACCTGGGACCGCGCACTTACTGCCTGGGACCCAATCGTGCCGATGATGGTCGCGAGATCGCTTGCCACCAGTTTTTCATTTTCCAGGACGTGACTGCTGCCTTCGACCAGGCCTGACAAAGCCTTTAACTGAAGTTCCGCCGCTTCTTTTTGATCGGCTCGTACTTGCCGCTGGTCCTTGAGAGATTGAATCTCTTCATTCAGTCGGCGCTCTTCCTCGGCAACCAAATCCCGCTGGTAGACCTGCTTAATGTCCAGACTACCGAGCCGTACATTGTTGTCCGCAATCGACATCTGAACCAGGCCCGGATTTAGCCGTGGGGGGAGACCCTCAATGAGGAGCTGATGTTCGCCCGGAGGCAAATGGACTTGACCGCTACGGGTCACGGTTGCGGATTGTGGGTACACGGTGGCAGCATTTAAGTTTAGCTGAAGGTTGATATCGTCGGCATTGGCCGGTAACCCCACCGCAACGAGCAACAAAATGCTGGCGATGGCCGGGATCAATCCTCGCTTTACTTTAGTATTTATAGGAAGCTTGTTCATAGGGCAGGTGTTCATAGGCCAAGTATTCATAGGGCACCAGCTTTTCCCGTGTTCGTTAGTATTATCGGATCGCGTCGGTGGTCGCGAGGTCTGACTCAACGATTGCAAGGCTAAGCATAGCGCGCCAAATAGTGACTATCAATCGCTTTCGTGGGAGCACAACAACCAAGCTGGATTGACTCGGACTAATATGATTTCATTTGGCACGAACATAGCAGAACAAACGCGCGGCTGTGAAATTGCCCGGTTGTAGCTTTCACCACACAGTTCAATCGGCAGTGACATCCCGACATCCGAACGCTCAACATGGAGGTACAGACGATGGCTCAACAACAAGCTGGCAACATCAGTGCGGCCGAATTGGAGAAGTTTATCGCCGGCGTTAAATTTCCCGCCGATAAACTTGACATTATCGACCATGCGAAGGATCAAGGCGCGCCCCCTAAAATCCTTGACCTGATGAATCAAGTCCCCGACAAAAAGTACGAAAGCGTGGCCGATTTATCCGTCGGCATGAGCGAGGTCAAACACTAAGCCGTACAATGGCCGGAGGATCTTCCAATCCTTCCGGCCATTCACGCAATCTCTCGGACAACGTTTGGAATCGACCCCATGGATTTTCTCAACATGATCGGACGAGGCTCATCAGGTTGCACTTCCAGCGGCACGCAAACACTTGAAACATCCCCTGGAAGCAAATGAGCCCTGGTCGATTATCTGGATTTATAGCTAATAAACACAACCTCCTCTGCATCGATCTACCGCCCTCGCCAGGCTGCCTGCAACCACCGGACAGACTGATTATTGCGTTTTGTCATAGCCATTTCGGAAATCTGGGAATGGTGTTCTAACGCGGGGTTGGCCTTCTGTTGTAACCGATTAGTTATCCCGAAAAAGTAGCTATAGTACAAGGAGCGAGGCCGTTTATCGCCGGGACGCAGACGGCCCCTAAACCGCATCTTCTGCCTAATTTTTGACCAAAATCTACCCTGACCCACAGGTTGAGCCCGCATGACTGACAGCAACAGCGCCGAAATCCAGCAAAATGCCAAAAAACCGCGAATTCTGGTTGCGGACGATTCCAAACTGGTCAGGAGGACCGCGACTAAAATCCTGTCGGCAAAGTTTGATCTGGTGCTCGCCGAGGATGGGGAGGAAGCGTGGCAGAAGATCAGTGCCGACAACACTATCCAGGTGGTCTTCACGGATTTGGGAATGCCGAAGCTTGACGGCTACGGGCTCATTCAGCGAATCAGGCAGTCGGAGGATGAGGGTATTCGCAACCAACCCATCATTGTTCTGACCGGGGCGGCCGAGGAAGACGGTGTCAGACGCAAGGTGCTTGAACTTGGTGCCACCGATTTCATCACCAAGCCTTTCAGCTCGACGGAAATTCTCGCCCGGGCCGATGCCCACGCAAGCTATCGCCGGGATAAAGCCAGCCTGCAAAAAAGTGCCGATATTGATGTGCTGACCGGCGCATTGAACACCAGCGGTTTGCATGCCCAGTTGGAAAAGGATGCGTCATTCGTCACTCGTCACAACCAAAACCTGGCGCTTATTGTATTCGAATTGGATGACTTCAAAACGACTTACGAACGGGTCGGCAAGCAGGGAGCGGAGCAGCTTGTCAAACAGGTTGCCGCCACCATACAGCGGACAGTTCGCAAGGAAGACAGCATTGGCCGCAATGGGGTGGCGAAATTCACGATTATTCTGCCGATGGCCAAACCTGAAGGCGTCATCATATTGGCCAAGCGTATGTGCGAACGTATTAACGGCTTTAAAATGAAGGTGGGTGGAGAATCGCTCTCGATTACCATGTCCGCCGGTGTCGCCACGGCGAATAAAGGCAGCAAGGTGGTAGCCAAGGAACTGCTCCGATCCGCTGAACAGGCCTTGAAAAACGCCAGGGCCGTGGGCGCTGGTGAAGTACAAATGCTTAAACTGGAGGCCAATCAGAGGGAAGAATCCGCCCTGCCCCTATCCATCGACAGTCTGTTGGAAGCTATCAGCCAAGGAAAAACCAACACCGCCGAAGGTCAAATGGAGGCGGTGCTGAGGCGATTGGCGCCGCTGGTTGCGCTGATGTCGGATAAACAGAAGCAGCAGCTGTTTAGGTAACGGCGACGAACGTGGCTTACCGGCTGTGCGCCGCCATCAGTCGGCGGCGATGTCTTCCAGGTAGCGGAAGAAATCGGAATCCGATCGAAGCATCAAGGTGCTGTTCGGACCCAGGGTGCGATAACTCTCCAGTGTTCTGAAAAACGCATAAAACTCCGGGTCGGCGCCAAACGCTTCACCATAGATACGCGTTGCCTCCGCGTCGGCGTCGCCCCGAATTTCCTCGGCCTGACGAGCCGCTTCCGACTCGATACTGCGCAGCTCCCGTTCCATTTCACCGAGAATTTCCTGGCTGCGGCCCTGGCCTTCGGAGCGAAAGCGTTCGGCGATGGACTGACGTTCGGCAATCATGCGGTTTTCCACCTGCCGCCGGACCGATTCAATGTAGTTCACGCGCTTGATGCGCACGTCGTTGAGTTCGATACCAAGTTCCGGCATCAGGCGTTGGGCGCGGGCTAGAATTTCCTGTTCCAGTAGTTCGCGACCCAACTTTGGACTTTGGCTGAGATCCACGTCGTCCCGCTCGGCCAGCGCCGGATCCTCAAGCTGCTCAACGTCCACGTTCCAGTCCTGGGAGCGGACAATTTCTTCCAAATCGGTGGACGAAACCATGTCTCGCACCACCGAATCGATAATATCGTCAAGCCGGGTACGTGCACCTTGTTCGTCACGCACACTGCGCAAAAATTGTAAGGGATCGGAAATGCGCCAACGTGCCGTGGTGTCAACCAGGATAAATTCACGCCCCAGTGTCGGGATTTGCGTTACATCACCATCCCAAACCAAAAGTCGTTTGTCGAAGTAGCGCACCTGCTGCCAGGGGGCTTTCATTTTCAGGCCGGGTTCGGTAATCACGTCGCCGATGGGTTCGCCAAACTGCACGATGATGGCCTGTTCGGCCTGATCCAGGGTGAAAAATACGGTGCTTCCAACAATATACAAAATGGCGGCGATAACAATGGCCGTTATGATTTTCATCGGCTACCCTCCCCTTCACGACGGCGATCGCCAGTTCTGTTGACATCCAGTAAAGGCAGCGGACCGGTCTGACCATCCTGTACCACCAGTATTTGGCCAATGTTGGGCAATATCTGGGTAAGCGTTTCCAGATACAAGCGCGACCGAGTAACCTCTGGTGCCTGACGGTATTCCGTCAATACAGCGGAGAATCGCGCGCTTTCCCCCAGGGCTCGATTGACCCGCTCCGTGGCATATCCCTGGGCTTCCGCAACGGTGCGCAGTGCCGCGCCTTGGGCACGCGGAATTTCCTGATTAACGCGCTTTTGCGCTTCGTTAATCATACGCTCCCGTTCCTGCCGCGCCTCGTTTACCTCGTTGAAGGCGGGCTGCACTACCGGTGGTGGTACAACGTCTTGCAATTCCACGGTGATAATATGAATCCCCGCGCGGTATTGCTCCATGATTTCCTGAATCTCTTCTCTCGCCTCACTCTGAATTTCCACACGGCCAACCGTCAGCACCTCCGAGCCCAGGCGATTACCCGCAACGCGGCGCATTACCGATTCGGAAATGTCGCGCAATGTGCGGGTCGGCTCGCGCAGCTCGTATAGGAAGCGAATTGGATCGTTGATACGATATTGTACAACCCACTCCACATCGATCATGTTCAGATCGCCCGTGAGCATTAGCGATTCATCTTCAAGCACGGCGTCCGAATAGGTGGTTCGGCCACCCCGACTTCCGGTGGTTCGAAACCCGAACTCCTGCTTCAACACCCGCTCGGTGGCAACGAACTCGACCCGGTCAATGCCAAAAGGGACTTTGAAGTGCAGCCCCGGATCATTGATGCCGATCACCTCACCAAAGCGCTTGACCACCGCTCGTTCCTCGGGCTGAACGGTGTAAAAAGACGTAAAACCCGCCCAGACTAGAACAAACACCACGATAATGCCGCCAATAACCGAGCGCGGCGGCTTCTGGCCTGTATTGAGCGAGGCGAGAACATCTTCCAGGGCGTTACTGCCTCGTCTGTTGGATTGAACCATGTCTAGTAATCCTTATGGGCTTCGGCCCATTGCACAATTAAGTGTCGGTGAACGTCGGAGCACGCCTCTTCGGGAGTTACCGCCGGAATTCGCGGCAGGCTAACACAGCCCGTTTTATCGTTGGCCTGGCAAGCTGTGCAGGAGCGCCTAATGACACCACCGCACAGCCGTTTTCAGTTGGGAGTAGGGTTAAAAAGATTTTGCAAAACCAATGGCGAAGCCATCAACTTCCGCGCCGTCCTTATCAAGGTAGTTCATGTATTCAAGGTTGATTGCCATTCCACCGCCAAGGCCGAAATCGACGCCAACCCCAAACGATACGTCCGATTCCGACTCACTGGAAAACCCCGAAACGTCCACTTCGCCGCGGGTATAGCCAATAACGGCATAAGGGTAGATAACCTCGGTCACTGGAAGGCCAGCGCGCACATAGGCACCGAACATATTTTCCAGCTCCACGTCCACACCAAAAATAGTATCATCGCCGACTCCAAGTCCCAGTCGGATTTCGCCCGAGATGTTGTCAGTGAAAGAAGTGCCAAGGCGACCATAGACCGCGGTTAATGAAGCCTCCTGACTAGTGCCGTCAACTGAGAAATCCAGGCTTGCGAGATTACCGCCTGCGTACATATCTTGAGCAAAAGACGCTACCGAAAAGATCATGCCGGCCAGGACGCCAAGTAGCTTGAACGATTGAATCTTGGACATTGCAATCTCCTGTTCTCTTTCTTTGATTGTGAGAGTGTTGTTCTTGCCATAGCACCGAGGCCGAGCGAACCAAATCGCGGAACTCACCAGCCGGCAACTCAATGCATATGGCACCGGAATCATAGTACAGACCCGCGCTAAAAGTCACCTTTTACGGCTGTAGCGGTCTAATCGCTTTCGCACCGGACCCTCGCGCCATGATTACGGTGCTCCGACGCCTTGGCTAGACGTTGATTTAGGCGCTAATCGCTCCGGGGGAGAGTGTGAGCACGTCGCAGTTCAGCGGCACAAATGAGGCTGTATCCCTGACAGTCAACTCCGGGAGCGGACAGTACGCATCCATGTTGGATGGCCGGGTTCCTTCGACCGCGCGCGCGGCGCTGATTCCCGATATGCTCTTGTTAGGTCATGCTTAAGCCACCCCCCAGCTTCTTCATTGGGATGAATGTTTTCGTAGATAACCCTGCTGTTGCAAGGCCCCACCCATAATCAAGTAGTGTTAAGACTTTCTCCAATGGATTGAGCGGGGCTCAAAAGTGCCGCATTCTTATCGGGTATTTTTCCGATCACCACCGAAACCAGAATTTATCGGATCGAGTTGCGGGAAAGGAAAACACACATCGAATTAGCAGGGGAACGATCATGGCCCGGGACGCTTATAACGACGCAAAATCAAAAATAGCCGAAAACCTGGCAAAGATAGTTGTCCGTCCGATTGTAATTTTTCTAACGCTCGTTACCGGTTTCGCGCCGCTGACCATGGCCCATCACAGTATGTCGCGATTCGACACCAGTCGGGAAGTTACCATCGAAGGTGTCGTTACCAAGTACGAATGGGCCAATCCCCACGTTTATATCTATGTGGAAGGCACCAACGAGGCCGGTGAAACTGTTGAGTGGGAGATCGAAGGCACGCCGCCCGCCATGATGTACCGACAGGGATGGACCCGCGACACGATCCAAACTGGTCAACGCATCAGTGTGAGGGGCAACCCCGAGAAGGACCCGGCGCGCGTAACTATCTATCTCAAATCAATGCAGCAGGCGGATGTTACGCTTTATGACGAAGATAGCGGTATGCGGAAACTGATGACCGCCGGTCCCGCGCCAGAAAACGAGGCGACCAGTCTCGAGGGAACCTGGGCGACCTTATTGTCCATGGATGTGGTATTGCGATTGCAACGCGACAAGGTAGGAAAAACCGAAAAAGGCGCTGAGGCG
>JBBDIU010000121.1:0-15301 GCA_040880205.1 Cellvibrionaceae bacterium | reverse complement strand
ACGTGAGACGTGAGACGTGAGACGTGAGACGTGAGACGTGAGACGTGAGACGTGAATTAGATGTTATGGTGGTTGCAAAAAGTTCCCTCTCGGCGAAACTTATCATCTTACATCTTACATCTTACATCTTACATCTTACATCGCTTCCCGCGACCGCAAGTGGTTGAGAAAAATCAATGGTTCGACTTGCAATCAACGGCTTCGGCCGCATTGGGCGCTGTGTTCTACGCAGCTTGTACGAATCGTCGCGGTCCCATAATTTGCAGATAGTCGCTATTAACGAACTGGCGGACTGCCGAACCATTGCCCACCTTTGCAAATACGATACAACCCACGGCCGCTTTCCCGGTGACGTGAGAGTCGCAGACGACGTGCTTTCCATTAACGGCGATTCCATTCGGCTGCTTCACGAAAACACGATTGAAGCGCTACCTTGGAAGACGCTGGATATCGATATCGTACTGGAGTGTACGGGCGAGTTTGATGATCGTGCCAGTGGTGAAAAGCATCTTGCGGCTGGCGCAAAAAAAGTGCTGTTTTCACATCCCGCGAAAAGCGCGGAGGATGTAGATGCCACCGTGGTTTACGGCTTTAATCATCGCGATCTCAATGGCCGCGAGCGCATTCTCTCCAATGCGTCCTGCTCCACCAACTGCATTATTCCGGTGATTAAAACGCTGCACGATGCCTTCGGCGTGGAAAACGGGGTGCTCACCACAATCCATTCGGCCATGAACGATCAGCCGGTGATCGATGCCTACCACCACACGGATCTGCGCAAAACCCGCTCCGCTTTGCAATCCATTATTCCAGTGGATACCGGACTGGGACAGGGCATTGACCGCCTTATGCCAGAACTGCAGGGTCGCTTTGAAGCGCAGGCCATGCGCGTGCCCACCGTGAATGTTTCCGCCATTGATTTATCCGTAGTGGTAACCAAGGACGTTACCGACGTTGACGTCAATCGAGTCTTACGTTCCGCAGCCGATCAGGATTTCGACGGCGTGCTTGGCTTCAGCGATGAATTGTTGGCGTCCTGCGATTTTAATCACGACGCCCGCTCCGGTATTGTGGACGCGGGACAGACTCGCGTGGCCGGTCGGCGTTTAGTCAAGGTGCTTACCTGGTTTGACAACGAGTGGGGCTTTTCCAACCGAATGGTGGACGTCGCCGCCGTACTGGCGGAACAGCTTGAGCGATAGTCGCCAAGCACATTTTTTTGACTTTATTATTAGTAAATTTCAGTGGGTATAAAAGGAGTCATACCGATGACAATCAAACGCATGCAGAATCTGGATTTGGCCGGCAAGCGGGTGCTGATTCGTGAAGATCTCAATGTTCCAGTGAAAAATAGCAAGGTCACCTCCGATGCGCGTTTGCGCGCGGCTTTGCCCACGTTGCGGCAAGCCATGCAGGCGGGCGCCAAGGTTATCGTGATGTCGCACCTAGGACGTCCAACGGAAGGGCAATACGAAGAGGAATTTTCGCTGCAGCCGGTGGCGAATTATCTGGCCGACCTGCTCAATTGCGAGGTGCCTCTGGTGAAGGACTGGCGACAGGGTGTTGAACTGAAAGACGGTCAGATCGCGCTGTTGGAAAACGTGCGTTTCAATCCCGGCGAGAAAAAAGACGCGGAAGATTTGGCCAAGGCCTACGCTGCGTTATGCGACGTGTTCGTGATGGATGCCTTCGGCACCGCGCACCGGGCGCACGCGTCCACCCACGGTGTTGCCAAGTATGCGCCCATTGCCTGTGCCGGGCCTTTGCTGTCGGCCGAACTGGATGCTCTGGAAAAAGCGCTGGCCAATCCGGCTCGCCCCATGGTCGCCATTGTGGGCGGCGCGAAAGTGTCCAGCAAACTGGAAGTGCTGGAAAAGCTGTCGGAGAAAGTGGATCACCTGATCGTGGGCGGCGGTATTGCCAACACATTTTTGGCCGCGGCGGGCAAACCGGTCGGCAAGTCGCTGTGTGAGCACGATCTTATTCCCACGGCGAAAGCTTTGTTGGACAAGACAAACATTCCCCTGCCGACCGATGTGGTTGTCGGTCGTGAATTTTCCGAGTCGACCCAGGCCAGTTTGAAAGAGGTTGGAGAGGTTGATGAGAACGACATGATTATGGATATTGGCCCCCGCTCGGCGCAAGCACTGGCGGATACCATAAAAACCGCCAAAACCATCATCTGGAACGGACCGGTGGGCGTATTTGAATTTGAGGCTTTCAGCAAGGGTACCGAAGTGCTTGCCCGGGCGATTGCCGACAGCGAGGGCTTCTCCATTGCCGGTGGCGGTGATACATTGGCTGCCGTGGACAAGTTCGGTATGGCCAGCCAGCTGTCCTATATTTCCACCGGCGGTGGTGCCTTCCTGGAATACGTTGAGGGCAAGGTGCTTCCGGCCGTCGCGGTTTTGGACAAGTAATTAAACACCGTGGCGTTCTTAGGCAGCCATAAGTCGAGGTCGAGTGTGAATTTAGCCAAGGATTCTTGTTTCATACGGACATTGTGCGTATTGCTCGTCTCGATCCTCTGGCCATCCCTCGCGGCCGCACAAGTCGGAGGTTACTACCTTGAATTATCGGGAGGCCCCTCCGAAACCACCGTCGAGTTCATGCCGCCTTTGATCCAGTATGGAAGAATCCAGTTCGTCAGCAGTCAGGCCTCGGACTTTAGTGCCGATTCCGACATGGTTTCCCTGAGCATCGGCACGCGCTTCAATGATACCTTTGCGATGGAGGTCAGCTACACTGACTACGGCAGCTTTTCCGGTCCCGCCACGGTCACTGGTGCCGGTTTTTTTTTCGATCGGCTGGAATCCGGGGAATTCGTTGTCAGGGAGACAGATCTGTTTGTTGAGGGCGACGGTGAATACGAGACCGCTGGGATCTCAGCAAGTCTGATTGGTAATCTGCCGCTAGGCAGACGACTGAATGTCTACGGCAAACTGGGCTTTGTGGCCCTGGACATTGATTGGAAAGTTGTGGGAACGGGGGTCTTCACCGGTGATCGGGACGAACAACTCCCCATATCCGGCGATGCATCCGCCAGGACCACCGCTTTTTCCTACGGCGCCGGGTTAGCCTATCGATTTAATTTGTCCTACGGTGTGAGACTCGAGTACCAGGAGCTCCGATTTGATTCACGATTGTTCAGTAGTACGGCCGAAATAGAAGGCATCACCCTGGGTATTCGCCGCTATTTTTGACCATTCTTGCAGGACCCGCGCTTAGCTCGGTCGGGTTTCCCGCACCTTCGCTTCCGATTCGGGCCATTCCGTGTATTGAGGCAGGCCATCATTAATCTCGTACCAGGCGGCTTTCGAGGCAACGAAAATGTTGGCTTCGGGTCGCGCGCCCGGATCTCCTTCCAGCCCGCCCAGGGCGACCCCGACGATGTCGGGCTTATCCTGATAAAAGCTTGCCAGGTTGGAGCCGCAGATTGAACAGAAGGTCTTGGTGACATCGTCGGAAGACATATACACCGACAAGTGCTCTTCCCCACTCAACCACTTGAACTGGCTGCGGTTGACAGAGGCCCGGGTTCGAAATGCCGAACCGTGCCAGCGGCGACACTTTGAGCAGTGACAGTTAAATACAGGGCCCAATTCCCCGCTGATCTGATAGCTGATGGCTTCGCACACGCAACGCCCGGTAACCACTTTCATTATTATGCTCCCGATGTCGGTACGTCGTGTTAACAGAATACGGCTAAAGCTCCAGGTCTTACTAACCAAGCCTTACTAATGGTGAGTTGCTGTCTTATAGGGGCTGCACTCCTTCCGGATGTGTCGCGCGACAATTACCTGGTAGCAAGTGGTTTCTGCCAAAACAACGCCTTGCCCATGGCGGGGTCCAGCTCGTAATCGGCAAAGCCGAGGCGTTTGTACACTGTTTTCGCTGGCTGGTTGCCTTCCAGAACTTCCAAGGTCAATTTACAACAGCCGCGTTCGATGGCGATTTCCTCGACTCTGGCCAGCATGTGTTCGCTTAGCTTCCGGCCCCGATAGTCACTGACGACGATAACGTCGTGAATATTTATCAAAGGTTTGCCAGCAAAAGTCGAAAAAAGTTCAAAACAATTGACCATGCCCGCCGCATGACCGTCCACGTAACATAGGACGGTAAATGCGTGGGGCCGTTTGTGTAGCTCGCCGGCCAGATTTCGGGTTATCTCGCCAGGCAGCGCGGCGCCACCACCCATGGGGTCCCGAGCATACTGGTTGAGCAGGTAACTCATGTCCTCGGCATGTCGGGGATTACAATAATCCGCCACAACGATAGCAATCACGTCTTCTTTTACCTCATATTTAGCCCCAATACGTGGCCCGTTACCATAGCGCACAGTAGCCGAAGCTGCACCAGCTTGCGGTGGCCTCACACCTTTAATTTTCGTTCAAAAAGAGGATAATCGTGGTCAATGGTCAATGGTCAATGGTCAATGGTCAACGTAAACGTGAACAGAAGGGCAAGGGTGAGATAGAGGGTGAGTGGACACGTAATCCCAGTGCGGCCATGCAAGAAGGAGAGCTCGCTATGATTACCGGCGGTTGTCGCTGTGGCGAAATCGAATACAGCTGTGCCAAACCACCCAGCTATGTGGGCAACTGCCACTGCCTGGATTGCCAGAAATTCACCGGTGCCCCGTTCGTCAACTGGGCGACATTCAAGCGTGGTGACTTTGCACTTACCCAAGGTCAGCCCAAGGAAGTGAGTTGCACTCAGGGGGTGCATCGCGGCTTTTGCGGTGACTGCGGTACCCAACTGTATTGGCGCAAGGACGATCAACCGGTCTGGATCGATATTACCGTCGGCAGCCTCGATAATCCTCTGCCTTACGAGCCCCAAGGCGAGGCTTTTGTCAGCCGTAAACTACCCTGGGTTCGCTTGAACGACGCGCTTCCACACTACCAATTGGCACCCTTTGAACCCGGTGTGCGGGGCGATGACTGAACCAACCAACTACTTTTCCACGGCGTCCGACGATTACCTCACTTTTCGCCCCCGGTATCCCGAGGAATTCTTTGATTATCTCGTGGATATTGCACCAAGCAATGCACATGCCTGGGATTGCGGTTGCGGTAACGGCCAGGCCAGCGTTGCACTGGCAAGCCGCTTTAAGCGAGTTAGCGCAACGGACCTCAGTGCCACCCAGATCGCGCAAGCGCAAGCAAGGAACAATATCGCGTATCAGGTAGGTCGCGCCGAGGTGATTGAGGCTCGGGATAACTCCCTGGACCTGATTACCGCGGCGCAGGCAATTCACTGGTTTGACCACCAACGCTTTTTTGCCGAAGTTAATCGCTGTCTGCGACCGGGCGGGGTGCTGGCGGCCTGGGGCTACCAACTGCTTTATACCGGAACCGCGATGGACAGGTGTATCGAAATATTCCACGATGAAATCGTCGGCCCTTACTGGCCCGCGGGTCGCGAGCTACTGGATGACGGCTATGCCGGAATTACCTTTCCCTATCCGCGGGAAACAGCTCCGACCTTTTTCATGCACAACGAGTGGAGTTTCGCCCACCTTATCGGTTACTTGAACACTTGGTCCGCGGTCAAACGCTATCGGGAAGTCCTGGGTCGCAACCCCGTGGAAGAATATCTCGCGCAACTGCGCAAGGCCTGGGGAAATGAACAACAATTGCGCCCTGTCCACTGGCCGCTTATTCTGTATCTGGGTAAAAAACCAGTCTGAGTAATGTGCCGAAGGGCACCAATTTTTTTCCATTCAGCAAAGGAGTCTATTGTGGCGAACGAAGGTTACCACGAACCAATTGAAGAGTTATCCGATGACACCCGCGATATGCATCGCGCCATCGTTTCCCTAATGGAGGAATTGGAAGCGATGGATTGGTACAACCAGCGAGTTGACGCCTGCAAGGACCCGGAATTGAAAGCCATTCTGATTCACAACCGCGATGAAGAAAAGGAACACGCGGCCATGACCTTGGAGTGGATTCGGCGGCGGGACCCCTGCTTCGACAAGGAACTGCGGGACTATCTGTTTACCGACAAACCCGTTGCGCACCAGTGATATGAACTACACCGCGACGGTGTTCAGCGTCGCGACGCTGTTGTACTTTGTTGGCGGTAACGCACACGCGAACTGCGCGACCATTGAAGATGGCGCCGAACGGCTGGCCTGCTACGACACGGCGGCAATATTGCCAGACGTGGATGAAACCGTACTTTCGGAACGGCTGGTGGGGGAGCGGGCCCTGTGGAACAACCGCTACGGAATTCTTCCCCACCGGCGCTCTTATTTACTACCTCTAACCTACACGGTCAAGCCCGGTCGTAGCACGTTGCGTCCCGAGGAGGAGACGGATGGCGAGGAATCGCTACAAAACGTCGAAGTAAAATTTCAATACAGTTTCAAGGTGCCGGTCGGTGGCGGCAACTTTATTGTCGATGGCGACGAGCTGTACTTCGCGTTTACCCAGCGATCGTTGTGGCAAGCTTACAACCGCGATATATCCTCACCCTTTCGGGAAACGGTTTACGAGCCCGAGTTGATCTGGTCCATTCCCTTTCGTCGGGCGCTGTTTGGGGGTCGTCTCAGTCATGTGGAGTTGGGCTTGAACCACCAAAGCAACGGCCGCGGCGGGGGATTGTCCCGCAGTTGGAACCGCGTCGTAGTTGGGGCAACCTGGGCTGATCCGGACTGGGCCATCGGGCTGCGACTTTGGCACCGGATCGAGGAGTCGGAGGAGGAAGACGATAACCCAAATATTGCCGACTATCTCGGTTACGGTGAAGTGCGAGTCGGATATAAATGGGACCAATTTCGTTTTACCGGTGTTGTCCGCAACAACCTGCGCAGTACCGACAACCACACTTCCACCGACCTCAGTTTCAGTTGGCCACTCAACGAAAAGCTCAGTGGTTTCGTGCAATTTTACAACGGCTATGGAGAAACGCTGGTCGACTACGACAATCGGGTAAAGCGAATCGGTTTCGGAATCATACTGAGCGATTGGTTTTAACCGCCCCGGCTTAGCTGGAGAGGCATTCAAGGTGCCCGGGCCTAACACGCGCCCGCCGTCCCCGCCGTTCGCTGCCCTTGCGATGCGGCAACAGGCGCCTTACCATTCTCCCCCAGTTTTCACCACGGCACTATTGCTCCTTCAAGGTGACATTGACAGGCTCAGCGTCAATATCACCTTGAAGGAGCACTGGCCCCAGCAAAGGAACACTTCATGGCACTTATTAGCCTACGCCAGCTCCTCGATCATGCCGCCGAGCATGACTACGGAGTCCCGGCGTTCAACGTAAACAATTTGGAACAGATGCGGGCCATTATGGAAGCCGCGGACCAGACCGGGAGCCCAGTCATCGTGCAGGCCTCCGCTGGCGCCCGCAAGTACGCCGGCGCGCCCTTCCTGCGCCACCTGATTTTGGCGGCCATCGAAGAGTTCCCGCACATCCCGGTATGCATGCATCAGGATCACGGGACTTCTCCGGCCGTGTGCCAGCGCTCCATCCAACTCGGCTTCAGCTCAGTCATGATGGATGGCTCGCTGGGAGAGGACGGTAAAACGCCTACCTCGTTTGACTACAACGTGGAAGTCACCCGGCGTGCGGTGGAAATGGCCCATGCCTGCGGGGTATCCGTGGAGGGCGAACTCGGGTGTTTGGGCTCGTTGGAAACTGGCCAGGCGGGCGAGGAAGACGGTATCGGCGCTGAAGGCTGTCTCAGCCATGAACAAATGCTCACCGATCCGGAAGAGGCCGCGACCTTCGTGCGGGCCACCGAAGTGGACGCCCTGGCTATTGCTTGCGGGACTTCTCACGGCGCTTACAAATTCACGCGCCCGCCCACCGACGATATTCTGGCCATTGATCGCATCAAGGCGATCCACCAACGCATTCCCGGTACCCATTTGGTGATGCACGGTTCCTCCAGTGTGCCTCAGGAATGGCTGGAAATTATCAATCAATACGGCGGAGAAATCCCGGAAACCTACGGTGTACCCCTTGAGCAGATCCAGGAAGGCATCAAACACGGGGTCCGCAAGGTCAATATCGACACCGATCTGCGCCTGGCCTCCACTGGCTCCATCCGCCGCTTTATGGCCAACAATAAGGCCGAATTCGACCCGCGCAAATACCTCAAGGAAAGCGTCCAGGCCATGAAAGATATCTGCCTGGCCCGCTACGAGGCCTTCGGCACTGCGGGCAATGCGGGGAAAATCAAGCCCCTCAGCCTGGAAGCCATGTTCGAGCGCTACGGCTCCGGCGAGCTCAAACCGGAAATTAACTAACGGTAACAAACGGATTTGCGGCCAAGGTTTGACTTTGGCCGCGAATCCAAATCATTCTCCCCGTCTCCCCGTCTCCCCGTCTCCCCGTCTCCCCGTCTCCCGTCCAAAAACCGAACCCTGGCGCCCGATACTGGTCTACAGAGAGACTATAATCCAATTAAGTGGCACACTCCCTGGGCTGCACGACTGGATCACCATGAAAATGTCTGGGCGCATAAGCGCACTATTGTGGCTAGTTCCCATAAGTATTGCCGTCGGCAGCGGCTGCGCCGCTATGGTTGACGTCGAGCCGCCGGCCAGTGCGCAGCTAGCGCAAATTCTCACCCCTCCGCCGCAAGTAAGCCCAACCACGTTGGCCGAGCCCGAGGCCACCTTATTGGCGCTGACCCCGGCGATGGAGCGTTTTCTGGAAATGGTAGTCCCAGCCGACGCGGGCACTCAGGAAAAGCTGGACAAATTATTCGATACCTTTCGTCACAACGCCGCCTACATGATTGATTACGATGGAGATGCCACGCTGACGGCGGACCGCGCATTTCATCAGCGGCGGGCCAACTGCCTGGCGTTTTCCGCCATGTTTATCGCCCTGGCCCGCGAGGCCGGTCTGGATGCCCATTTTCAGGAAGTGGCGGTGCCACCCTCCTGGGATGCCCAAAGCGACGATACGCTGGTCCAGTTCCGCCACGTCAATGTCAGCGTCAAACTCGACCGGGGGGTGAACGGTGTTATTGACTTCCGAATGGACCGTTACAGCGAAACCTATCCCAAGCGTCTGATGACCGACAGCGAAGCGTTGGCTCACTATTACAGCAATATCAGCATGCAGCGCCTTTTCGATGGCCAAATGGCGGAAGCCTATGTGGCGGCTAAGCGTGCTATCGAAGCGGACGACAACCAATCTTTCATCTGGAACAACATGGGTATCGTTCAGCGCCACCTGGGTAATTTGGAACTGGCGGAAGCCAGCTACCGCCAGGCATTGGTGATCGATTCCCGCGATTGGTCAGCTTTGAACAACCTTTCCTATCTCTACGCCCAGCGAGGCGATGTGGAGGAAGCGCAGCGCTTGCGGGCGCGGGGCGATAGAATTAAACTGCGCAACCCGTACTATCGCTATGCACTGGCGCAACAGGCCTATCGTCGCGGGGCCTACGGCGAAGCCCGGATACAGCTCAATGTTGCTCTGGGTAAAAAGCGCAGCGAACCCCGATTCTACTATTTACGCGGTTTATCGCTGTGGCATCTCGGTGAATCAGGTTCCGCCATTAGCGACATGAAACGCGCGATTAAAATTGCCACGGAAGATGGCAGGTTGGCGCTTTACCAGCGGCAGCTTGAGGAATGGCAGGACAGTCAGGGATAATGGGATAACCTTTAGTAGAGAAATCTTGTCGCGTCCGCACGGTTCCTTCTAAGCGCCACATGCACCGTTTAACTTAAAAGTTATCGCACATACAACCAGGCGTAGTTGTCCTTCGGCAACTCGCCAGGCGCGATGCCATTGCCCAGACTCGGGACCGCATGCTGAAATCCTCCGACCTCAAGCAGATACAGGATGTGCTTCGGCCACTGGCATTTAATATCCAAGAGGACGAAAAACACACCCGTTCTCCGGCCTTTCAAAAGTATCTTAATCACTACCAGATCAATTTTGCTCGTACCATGAAGAACGTGAGGCATGGCTTTGGTACTTTCAAGGTCGGTGAATTCACGGTCGCCGCTCACTATTGGCTGCCCGATATGCCGCGTGGCACCATCTTTGTCTTTCACGGCTATTTTGACCATGTGGGCTTGTTCAATCACCTGATTCGATTTTCTCTGCAAAATGATTACGCCGTGGTGGCCTACGATTTGCCCGGTATGGGGCTGAGCAATGGCGAGCGTGCCACAACCGATAGTTTCGACAATTATTATCGGGTGATGACCGCGTGTTGTGAGCACTTTCGCGGGCTGGCGCCGGAAAAATGGTACGCTGTGGCCCAAAGCGCTGGCTCTACCGCCTTACTGAAGCATATTCTCAGCAAAGGCCTGGCACCTTTTAGCAAAGTGGTTGTTCTCGCACCCTTGGTTCGCAGCAGAGGCTGGAGCCGGGACCGCTGGCTGTACGCGCTGGGCCGCTTGTTTATTCGCAGTTTGCCGCGTGTTTTTAGCGAAAATAGCCATGACGAAGCATTCCTTGAATTTGTTAAAAAGTCCGATCCCTTGCAGACTCGCCATCTGCCGGTCAAGTGGGTTGGTGCAATGAAAAACTGGATTGATGATTTTGGCCGTTTTTCACCCCAGCCCCATCCGGTGTATGTTATCCAGGGCGATAACGACAACACCGTGGATTGGAAATACAATATCGACCAGATTAAAGCAAAGTTACCCAATGCCCAGGTAAAAATAGTGCATCGGGGACGCCACCATCTGGTGGCCGAAAGCGCCCCCTACCGAGCCCAGGTATTTGCTTCCATTAAAGCCTATTTGGAAAAAAAAGAGGGAGATTAGTTATGCTGAAACGATGTAAATCAAAGATCCTGGTGCCAGCAGTACTCTTGCTGGGTGTGAGCGCCTGCAGTAGGGTAAAGCTTACCGAGCAAGGTGAAGCGGTTCGAGTACTAAGCGAAAATCTGGTGAGTGTCTGTGAGCGAATCGGTACAACCACGTCCAAGGTTATGGACCGGGTCGTCATCATTGATCGGAGCGAGGAAAAACAAGCGGGCGAGCTAATCCGGTTGGCTCGGAACGAAGCTGCTGCCATGGGTGGTAATGCGATCGTCCCCGACAGTGAAGTCGAGGATGGGCGGCAGCGGTTTATTGTTTATAAATGTCCTTAAAAAAGTCGCTAGTCGCTAATCTCTAGTCGCTAGTAGGAAAAAATAGTGGATGTGAATCGTGCCGATTCACAATCCTAGAGACTAGACCTTCTTCGTTTCCACGCCGGCGGCGGTGCCCAGGAGTAAAATGTCGGCTGGGCGTTGGGCGAACAGCCCGTTGGTGACTACGCCTACGATTTGGTTGATGTCGCTTTCCAACTGCTTCGGTTCCTGGATTTTCATGTTGTGGCAATCGATGATGATGTTGCCGTTGTCGGTTACCACCCCGTCGCGGTAAACCGGATCGGCGCCCAGAGCCATGAGCTGCCGGCCCACGTGCGAACGCGCCATGGGAACCACCTCCACTGGCAGCGGGAACGATCCCAACACGTCCACCCATTTACTCTCGTCGGCGATGCAAATGAATTCCTCGGCGACAGCCGCCACAATCTTTTCCCGCGTCAGAGCGGCGCCCCCGCCCTTGATAAGCTGCAGTCGGGCATTGCTCTCGTCGGCGCCGTCCACGTAAACGCTCAAGCGGTCCACGACATTCAGGTCGTAAACCGGAATGCCGTGCCGCTTGAGATGATCGGCGCTTTCCTCGGAACTGGCCACCGCGCCGTCAAACAGGTGTTTAACCTTGGCCAGCGCCTCAATGAACAGGTTGGCGGTTGACCCGGTACCGACGCCGACCACCGTATCCCGTTCCAATCGGGGACGAATATACTCGAGAGCGGCGCAAGCCACGGCGTGCTTCAGCTGGTCCTGGTTCATAAGCTCTCTCTCGTTGGCGTTCAGTTTGAGGCGCAGAGGTATCGACGGCGAAATTATAACAAGCCCCGCCCAACTTGTTTTTGCCTATTTCCCGTCCATGTCATGACAATCCACGCATGCATGATTTAACATGCCGGATTGTCCCATAGGGTCGTCTCTTTTATTTATGCCCCAATCCTACATCAAGCGAATACTCGACGCGCGCATCTACGATCTCGCTATAGAAACACCATTGGACACTGCTGGGCTCATGTCACAACGCCTAAACAACAATGTCCTGCTCAAGCGGGAAGATTTGCAGCCCGTGTTCGCCTTCAAGATTCGCGGCGCCTACAACAAAATGCTCCAGCTCACGGAGCAAGAGCGTGCGTTGGGCGTGATTGCGGCATCAGCGGGTAATCATGCCCAGGGCTTGTCCCTGGCGGCCAAGCATTTGGGGGTGACTGCGGTTATCGTCATGCCGCGGACCACGCCACAGATCAAGGTGGACGGTGTCCGTCGCCACGGCGGCAAGGTGATCTTGGTAGGGGACACCTACGATGAAGCCTTTGCCCATTCACAAAAACTGGTGGCGGAAAAAGGCTATATCTACATTCACCCCTTCGACGACCCCGACGTAATCGCCGGACAAGGCACGGTGGCAGTGGAGATTCTACGCCAGCACGCCGGGCCTATTCACGCGGTCTTCATTCCGGTGGGCGGTGGCGGTTTATGCGCCGGCATGGCGGCTTATATCAAGCATATTCGCCCCGAAACCAAGGTCATCGCGGTGGAGGCCGAGGATTCCGCCTGCCTGAAATTGGCCCTGGAGAAAAAGCGGCGCGCTATCTTGCCGGAAGTGGGGATTTTCGCCGATGGCGTGGCTGTCGCGCAGATTGGCAAGGAGACTTACCGGGTGTTGAAAAACACCGTGGACGAGGTGATTACCGCCAATACCGATGAAATGTGTGCCGCCATCAAGGACATTTTTGAGGACACTCGCTCCATTGCCGAACCCGCCGGTGCCTTGTCCCTGGCCGGTTTAAAAAAGTACGTGGCGGCCACCGGCTGTGAGGGCCAAACCCTGGTGGCTGTCGCCAGCGGCGCCAATATCAATTTCGATCGCCTGCGGTATATTTCCGAACGCACCGAGGTGGGCGAGAAGCGTGAGGCAATCCTGGCGGTGACGCTGCCGGAACGGCCCGGAGCCTACAAAAAGTTCTGCAAGGACCTGGGCCAGCGCAGTATCACCGAGTTCAACTACCGCTACGCACACAACAGCGAAGCCCACGTTTTCGTAGGCGTGCAGGTATCGGAAGAAAATCACGACCGGCAGGATCTGCTGGATCTACTGGCTCGCAAGGGCTACGCGGTAGAGGACCTGACCGATAATGAGATGGCCAAGCTGCATATTCGCCACATGGTGGGTGGGCGTGCGCCGCAAATCGACGACGAGGTGGTTTATCGCTTTGAATTCCCGGAGCGACCGGGCGCGCTGCTGAAGTTTCTTACCCGTTTGGCCGCCGGTTGGAACATTTCCATGTTCCATTACCGCAATCACGGATCCGCCTATGGGCGCGTTTTGGTGGGTTTGCAGGTGCCCGAGGCAGAGCGCTACAAGGTTACCCAGTTTCTAGATGAGCTCCGCTACAACTACTGGGAAGAGAGCGGCAACCCCGCCTATCGCCTGTTTCTGAGCTAATCCGCACCTTTGCCGAGCTCACCGCACCACCCCAGTGCCACTATCCGCCGCTCGGATTATCGATCTGTAGCGGCTCCCAGCCCAGGTTACGATCGTGACCGGCCTCGCAGGGCCGGTATCACCTGTGACAAAGTTCGCATTTTGGCTAAATGCCCGTATGGCGTTATTTTTGCTGTCTATACTTAAGCGGAACGTGACTCTGATTCCATGCAATAGTTTGGTTTCCTGCGGGGTTTGATGTATAACGTCAGGCCCTTCCAAAAATAATGAGAAAACAGAAGGTAAGTCCAATGAAGAACGACATACTGACAATCGCGATTGTTGTCTTTGTCGTGGGCGTTCTGGCCAGCAGTGTTGGCTTGAGCAGTGTATTCGAAGCCGAGAAGCAAGAAGCACCCACGGCCTTGCATCAGGGAGTGACGCTCCGGTAACACGCAAGGCAAACAGGATATCGGCGCGCCAGTTTGGCGGCCACCGGGATCGGGACTGTCCCGGCAACGTATTCCGACAACGTATTGCGTATTAATTTAAGACGTAGCAGTAAAAGTAGCAACAATTCGAGCAGTAGCCAAATCGGCGCCCCTGGGCGCCGATTTGCGTTTCCACCTTTAAATGCCTTCTTTTGCGTGCCGCTACGCTGGCTTGCGCAGGGTACTAATCGTGTCGCAGCAGATCCCGCCGCAGGAAATCCCGCCCGTGCGCCCGACCATCACAAACAATCAGCCCCGACTCGGTCGCGATGGCGGTTAGCGGAACGTCCCAAGGCTCTACTGGCAAGCTCGGTACCCCTTGGCAGCCATGGGCAAGCCCCACCAAAATGGGACTCTGACGTCCTTGCCCCGCTTTGAAGGCAAATGTCCGATCGTAAAAACCCGCCCCCATGCCCAACCGGGCGCCTTGAAAATCAAAAGCCACCAAGGGTAGCAGTACCAGGTCGAGCTGGTTCGCCGGCATGCAACGGCCGCTACCCATGGGTGGTTCGGCGATACCGTAGCGATTGGATTCGAGAGGGGTAAGCCCGTTGAACTGGATAAACTTAAGTTTTCCCGACTGGCTGGGGTGTAATGCCGGCAAATAGCAGCGCTTTTTGCGATGCAACGCTGATTGTAGCAGGCGGTGGGGATCGATTTCGCCATCGGCGGCGCGGTAAAAGGCAATGTGGCGGCTGCGCTGAAAAAGTGGCTGACGGCCGAGCAACTTGTCCAGCTCGCGGGCTGCCTGGTCCTGCGCGTGCGGGCTAAGGGCGCGACGTTGGCTTCGCATACGACTGCGGATAGTTTGCCGGGTTTCGGCTGATGAGCCAGTCGAGGTCTGGGGCATGCGCTACCACCACGGATCCGTTACGTGCATTGTAATGGCTGGCCGGCACAGGTCGAGGGAATTGCGTGCGACCCGAAGGCGATTGACATGGGATTGAGCCGGGGCGAGCGTAAGGTGCATGGGAGCAGAAAATGCCCCGAAGGGTGCCGCTGTCAATGTGGCCTTGAACCGTAAAGTTCAAGGTGGTGACCCCTGAAATGCATTAGGCTTTCCGTCGCGCGGACATGCTCACAACATTTACCGGGATCCCCGTTTCGGTATTATCGGCTCAAGGACTTTTTGACTGGCGAACACCTCAGGGATGGAAAATAGTATAACCGCTGAAGCGTCCTGGCGACAGGTTCTGGGCTGTTAAATTTGCCGAAGTGCTGAAAACTGGCAGGCCCAACGACATGTCGGTACGCGAACAGCGAGGGAGCCTCTGAATAATACCAATGCGCCTCTGGCTTACAGGCCCTTTCTCATAG
>JBBDIU010000120.1:0-15570 GCA_040880205.1 Cellvibrionaceae bacterium | reverse complement strand
GTTTGACTAGCGACTAGGGATTAGCGACTAGGGATTAGGGATTAGGGATTAGGGATTAGGGATTAGAGACTAGAGACTTTTTATTACCAAACCAAGATCGAGTCGCCAATCCCGCGCAGGGCATCCGAGAATTTGCAGGCTGCGGGTGGTGGCTAAGCGGGTGTCCATGGGGCGTTTGGCGGGGGTGGGGAATTCGGCGGTGGCGATGGGGTGGATGTCGACGGGTTCGATGAGGCCTATAGCGCTGGCTAGGGCGACGATTTCCCGGGCGAATCCGAACCAGGTTGCGAGGCGGGAACAACTGAAATGATAGGTGCCCCAGGGCAGATCGCCATGTTCATTATAGTTTTTGGCCAAATCGAGTATGCATCGAGCAATGCTGCTTGCGGAGGTGGGTGCACCGCTTTGGTCGTCGACAATGCGCAGGGGGCCGCCCTTTTTTGCCAGACGAAGTACGGTTTTGACGAAGTTTTGACCGTGGCTTCCGAATACCCAGCTGGTTCTTATGATCAAGTGACGCGCCAAGGCATCACGAATCACTTGCTCTCCCGCCAGTTTGCTTTGGCCATAGACGTTCAGGGGATTAGCCTGGTCGCCCTCATCGTAAGGCGATGCCTTATTGCCGTCGAATACGTAGTCGGTGGAGATGTGGACCAGGGGAATGTTGTGCTTGTTGCAGGCGGCGACCAAGTGGCAGGCTGCATCGCGGTTAACGGCAAAAGCTTGCTCTGGTTCCCGCTCCGCTTTATCCACGGCGGTATAGGCGGCGGCATTGATGATTATGGAAGGTCGCAAATTGTCTACAGCTTCGGCGACCGCTGCCCGATTGGTAATATCCAACTGCTCCCGTGCGAGGCCGGTCAGGGGAATCCCCTGACCGCCGGCTTGGCTCGCAACTTCCCAGCCTACCTGTCCATTGGCGCCGATCAACAATATGCTCATGGCATGAGTTGCTTTAGCCGAAGACCTGCCCGGTCCTTGTCCGACAAGGTGGGATTGGACACGGGCCATTCGATGCCAATGTCCGGGTCGTTCCAGGCAAGGCAGGCTTCGTCCGCCGGATCGTAGTAATCCGTGCATTTGTATTCAAAATCGGCGTAGCTACTGAGCACCAGAAAGCCATGGGCAAAACCAGGCGGAATCCACAGTTGTTTGTAGTTGGATTCCGAAAGGGTATCGCCTACCCAACGCTTGAAAGTCGGGGAGTCTGGCCGCAAGTCAACCGCCACATCGAATACTTCGCCTTTAGCCACACGAACCAGCTTGCCCTGCGGTTTGGTTTTTTGCAGGTGCAGGCCGCGCAAAACGCCGCGCCCGGAGCGCGAGTAGTTGTCTTGTACAAAGGGCAGATCAATTCCCGCCTCGTTCTTGTACCGTTCCGCCTGGAAGGTTTCCAGGAAAAAACCACGCTCGTCGCCAAAGACTTTCGGCTCAATGAGCTTGACATCGGGAATGGCTGTCGCCGTGACTTTCATTCGCTCTCATCCAGTACTTTTTGCAGATATTCACCATAGCCTGTTTTCCCCAAAGCTGCCGCTTGTTGCGCCAACAGGTCGTCCGGAATCCAACCAGCGCGAAACGCGATTTCCTCCAGACATCCAATTTTCAGGCCTTGGCGATGCTCAATAGTCTGCACAAACTGGCTTGCCGCCAGAAGAGAATCGTGAGTGCCGGTATCCAACCAGGCGAACCCGCGCCCCAGCAGTTGAACGTTCAGTTCGTTGAGCGCGAGGTAGGCGCGGTTTACGTCGGTGATTTCCAACTCGCCCCGCGGCGAAGGCCGGATCTGTTTGGCGATCTCCACGACCCGATTGTCGTAGAAGTATAAGCCGGTGACCGCGAATTTAGACTTGGGCCGGGCGGGCTTTTCCTCGATGCTTACGACGCGCCCTTGCCGATCAAACTCCACTACGCCAAAGCGCGCCGGATCGCTAACCTGATAACCAAACACTGTCGCGCCTGTTTCCTGGGCCGCCGCCGCTTTCAGATTGTCGGTAAAATGATGGCCGTAAAAAATGTTGTCACCCAGGATTAAACTGACGCGACTATCGCCAATGAACTCTTCCCCTATTATGAAGGCCTGCGCCAGTCCGTCCGGCGCCGGCTGCTCCGCATAAGAGAGTTGCAAGCCAAACTGACTGCCATCGCCCAAAAGCTGCCGGTAATTGGGCAAATCGTCGGGTGTGGAGATGATAAGAATGTTCCGAATTCCCGCCAGCATTAATACCGACATGGGATAATAAATCATCGGCTTGTCGTAAACCGGTAATAATTGTTTCGATATTCCCCGGGTGATGGGGTGTAAGCGGGTGCCGGAGCCGCCGGCTAGGATTATACCTTTCATAAAAACAGTCTCTAGTCGCTAGTCGTCGGTGTTGCCGACAAGTGCTTTATGAATCCGCCAATCATGGCTGAGAGCTCGCGGGCCTCTTTCATCCAGGCTTGACCCTGCTCTGGATTCACCAGCCCTATTTTGATTCCGATATAGGTCTGCGTATAGAATTCGCCGCAGGAACTCTTGGCAATATCCAAAAATCGGGATTTCTCTTTATCCGAGTACCTTTCCAGGCCTTCAGCGATGTTGCTCGGCACCGCCAAACACGAGCGCGTTATTTGATCCCGAAATCCATAGTCCTTGCAACTACTCAAATGCCTATACACCTGAATCGTTAGCTGCGTGCTCCTCTTCCAAACATCCAAGTCAGCGAATTTCATATCCTTGGTCTCTGATGAAGGCTAGTCTCTAGTCTCTAGTCTCTAGTCTCTAGTCTCTAGTCTCTAGTCTCTAGTCTCTAAAGGGTCGCGAGTTAGTAGACTCGCGTCAAGCTTTGCACCTATTTTTTTACTAGCGACTTCTCCTTGTTTTTTACTAGCGATTAGCGACTAGTGACTAGCGACTTTTTTCAACATACCATTGGACAGTTTTGCGCAGCCCCGATTCGAAGGTCTCTGTCGGCGTCCATCCTAGTTCGTGTTGGATTTTTCTGGCGTCGATGGCGTAGCGCTGGTCGTGGCCGGGGCGATCAGTGACGTGGGTAATCAGGTCGCGATAGTGTGTGATGCCATTCGGCTTTTCGGGAACCAAAGTTTCCAGTAGTTCGCAAATTGCCTGGACTACTTCGATATTCTGTTTTTCGTTGTGGCCACCGATGTTGTAGGTTGCTCCGGTTTCACCTTCCAGTAGCACTTTGCACAAGGCTCGGGCGTGATCTTCCACGTAGAGCCAGTCGCGGACTTGTCTGCCTTCGCCGTACACGGGTAGGGGCTTGCCCTGCAAGGCATTCAGGATGATTAACGGAATCAACTTTTCGGGAAACTGGTAGGGGCCGTAGTTGTTGGAGCAATTGGTTATCACTACCGGCAAACCGTAGGTGCGGTGCCAAGCTCGGACTAAGTGATCGGAGGATGCCTTGGATGCGGAGTAAGGACTGCTGGGCGCATAGGGCGTGGCTTCGGTGAACAAATCGTCAGTCCCATGCAGATCGCCGTAGACTTCGTCGGTGCTAATGTGATGAAAACGGAACACCTTTTTTGTTCGCAAACACTGCCGCGCGGCTTCCAGCAGATTATAGGTACCAATGATATTGGTCTGAATAAAGGCGGCGGGCCCCTCAATCGAGCGGTCCACATGGCTTTCGGCCGCCAGGTGCATTACCGCGTCGGGCTCGTATTCGGTAAACAGCCGTTCAACCTCCGCCTGATCACAAATGTCCACCTGCTCGAACGTGTAACGCCCGCTATCCGTTACACTCGCCAAGGCATCCAGATTGCTTGCGTAAGTGAGCTTGTCGACATTAACCACGGAATGCGCAGTGTCCGACACCAAATGCCGAATAACCGCCGACCCTATAAACCCGGCACCACCGGTGACAAATATTTTCATGAGAAAAAAGTCTCTAGCCGCTAGTCACTAATCGCTAGTCAAAAAAACAACAGTCGATGGCCTCTAGTCACTAATCTCCAGCCTAAAAGGCAAGTACAGGAGCAGATGCTCACTGCGTCTCCTCGTCTCGACTAGCGACTAGCGACTTCTTTTATTCCCCTTCAACACCTCGAATCGCCTTCACCGTGCTCCAGGATTTGCAACTGGGACAAAGCCAGTGCAACTGGTTGCCGGTGAAGCCGCAGTGGCCGCAGCGGTATGTGGGCTTACTGACGATGATCTGGTCGATCAATTCCTTCAACAAGGTTAAATTTTCCTGGGCCTTTTCCTTGCTGTGGCTGAGGTAAAAGTCCAACAGTTTGCTCAAGCCGCGAACCGAAGGCCGGCTTTTTAGTTGGGAACCGATGTAAGTGGCCGCCGCCATGTCGCCCTGGGTTTGCCGAATGCGCTCGGTCAGCTCCAGGATGATGGAGTTACTAGGGTAGTCCTCTTGAAGCTGTTGCAGGAATTTTTGCAAACCCGGGTAATCGTTCAGTTGTTCATAGCATTTCACAAACAACTGCAAGGCTTCGCCCAGGAAGTCCGCATCCTGCTGCGGAATTTTTTTCAGGATTTTCAGGGCTTCGCGGTCGTTACCCAGTTGGTGCTCCAATTGGCCCCACAGTAGACTGGCCCGTACCAGGCTTTTGTCGTAGCCCAGGGAAGCCTTCAGATAACGTCGCGCCGAGAGATAGTCGTCCTTCTCCAACGCTTGCTCCGCCAATTCGCAGCAAAAGTGGGCTTGGGCGCATCGCCACTTGTGTGGCACCTTGCTAAAGCGCCGACCCACTAGGTGCTCGACAGCATTGATGGCCTTTTCCCACTCTTTTTCGTCCCGGTAGATTTCGATCAGACCTTCCAGGCAGGTGTCGCGAAGCTCGGGGGAGAGCTCCACCAGTTCCTGGAACAAGCGCTCTGCCCTATCGAGCAAACCAGCCATAACGTAGTCGCGTGCCAGTTCCAGTTGTGCCTGATGTTGTTGCGAAGGGGTCAGTCCGGGCCGCGCCAGCAGGTTCTGATGGATGCGGACGGCGCGGTCCGCCTCGCCCTGACGTCGCAGTAGGTTGCCGAGCGCCAGGTGGGTTTCCAGCGTATCGCTATTGACTTCCAGAGCTTCAATGAAGGTGTCGATCGCCGCGTCCGGCTGCTCGTTAAGCAACTGATTCAGGCCTTTGAAATAGCTCTTGTCGAAGGCTTTGGCAATGTATTCCTCGCGTTTCCTCCGAGTGCCTAACCGGCCGAGAACATAGCCGATGGCAATGGCGACCACCAGCAGGAGAAGCATTAACAAATCGGGCATCATTCTACTCTTGGCTGATTGCCAGCATCAGCCTGTTAATCGCGCAACGCCGCTGTGCGTAGCTTGGCCACTTCCTGCTCGCAGCGGTTGAGCTTGCGTTGCACAGCCAGGGAATGGCCGCGTATTTTCAAGTAACTCACCAAGCTCAAAAAGTAACCAAGCAGCCCTCCCAGCAGCAACATAATAAAGAGCCAGGCACCCAGGTTCCAGCCCGGCAATTGCAGACCCATCAACCGGGGACTGACGATTTGGCTGTTTTCGGAACTGATCCACCAGCCCAGGCCCATGACTAGCAGCCCAACAATAGCAGCCAGGAGGAGCTTGAATTTCAACATGCGGGTTTATTCCACTCTCGAACTGGTTTTTTTTAAGGCGCTACACAGGATTACGTCGGACATACTCTATCATACGCCCCGTCCGCTTATAGGGGCCGACTTACTGGCTGTTGTTGAGACTGTCGTTGAGGCCAGTGTTGAGGCCAGTGTTGGAGCCGGTGTTGAGGCTGTTATTCAGGCTGCTATTAACCCGGTCACGCATCTCCTTGCCGGGTTTGAAGTGTGGAACGTATTTGCCCGGCAGTTCGACCGAATCGCCGGTTTTGGGATTGCGGCCAATGCGGGGGGCCCGATAATGCAGCGAAAAACTGCCAAACCCGCGGATTTCGATGCGTTCTCCAGAAGACAGGACCTGGGACATATGGTCCAGTACGAGCTTAACCGCCAATTCCACGTCCTTGGCGGGAAGTTGATCCTGCCGCTCGACAATTCGTTCGATCAGTTCTGATTTGGTCATAGCCCGTTTCCCGCGGAATCCCCTACGAAGCCTCGTTAACAGGGCAAGCCTAGCGGAAAAATACGACAAAGCCAAGCTATGTCACTGATTTAAAAAACAAAGTCGACAGTCGGCAGTCCACAGCCTACAGAGAAAACCGGAACAAGGAGTATCTAGCTGCAAGGTGGGGTCTCGGGTTTACTGTGGACTGTCGACTGTCGACTGCCACTCAAAACCAAAAAAAGCAGCCCCCGTTCGGAGGCTGCTTTTCTATCTTACAAGCGCAAAAACCTTCGGTTTTTACTTCTGACTTTCCATTTGTGCCTTGATCAGGTCACCGATGGTGGCCGGGCTGGTTTCCTCTTGTTTTTTGCCGTGTTCCTTTACGGCTTCCTTCTCTTCCTGGAAGTCCTTGGCCTTGATGGAGAGGATAATCGCGCGGTTCTTGCGATCCACGCTGGTGATCCTGGCTTCGATTTCGTCGCCGACGCTGAGGGCGTTGCGGGCATCTTCCACCCGATCGCGGCTGATTTCCGAGGCTTTCAGGCTGGCTTCGATGTCTTCCGCCAAGGTAATGACCGCGCCTTTGGCGTCCACTTCCTTGACGGTGCCTTTAACGATGGCACCTTTGTCGTTTTCAGCCACATACTGAGAGAAAGGATCGTCTTCCAACTGCTTGATACCCAGGGAGATGCGCTCGCGTTCCGGATCGATGGCCAGAATAACGGTTTCGATCTCGTCGCCTTTCTTGTAGCGACGCACCGCTTCTTCGCCGGCCTCGTGCCAGGAAATGTCTGACAAGTGCACCAGGCCGTCGATGCCGCCGTCCAGGCCGATAAAGATACCGAAATCGGTAATGGACTTGATCTTGCCGGAGATTTTCGCCCCTTTGGCGTTCAACCTGCCAAAGGCATCCCAGGGGTTTTCCTGGCATTGCTTGATGCCCAGCGAGATGCGGCGACGCTCTTCGTCGATGTCCAGCACCATCACTTCGATCTCGTCACCCAAGTTCACAACCTTGGAGGGGTGGATGTTCTTGTTGGTCCAGTCCATTTCGGAAACGTGAACCAGGCCTTCCACGCCCTCTTCCAGTTCGGCGAAACAACCGTAGTCGGTGAGGTTGGTAACCCGCGCCTTGACCCGCGTACTTTCCGGATAACGGGCGGTGATTTGCACCCAGGGATCCTCGCCCAATTGCTTGAGGCCCAGGGAAACGCGGTTGCGCTCGCGATCAAACTTCAGCACTTTAACGTCGATTTCATCACCCACATTGACGATTTCGCTGGGGTGCTTGATGCGCTTCCAGGCCATATCCGTGATGTGCAGCAGGCCATCCACGCCGCCGAGATCCACGAAGGCGCCGTAGTCGGTCAGGTTCTTGACGATGCCTTTGACCGTCATGCCTTCTTGCAGGTTGGCGAGCAGTTCGTCGCGCTCTTCGGAGTTGGCCTGTTCCATTACCGCACGACGGGAAACCACCACGTTGTTGCGTTTCTGATCCAGCTTGATAACTTTGAAGTCCAGTTCCTTGCCTTCCAGGTGCGTGGTTTCGCGAACCGGTCGCACGTCGACCAGGGAGCCTGGCAGAAATGCCCGGATGCCGGCAACATCGACTGTGAAACCGCCCTTGACCTTGCCATTGATGACGCCCTTGATGACTTCATCGGCTTTGTTGGCGCTTTCCAGCACTTTCCAGGATTCGGCGCGCTTGGCTTTCTCGCGGGACAGTCGGGTTTCACCGAAACCGTCTTCCACCGACTCCAGGGCGACTTGGACTTCGTCGCCGACCTGAAGGTCGAGCTCACCATTGTCGTCGTAGAATTGCTGGGCCGGAATGACGCCTTCTGATTTCAAGCCGGCATGTACGGTTACCCAGTCTTTGTCGATGTCGATCACAACCCCGGTCACGATGGAGCCGGGCTGCATTTCAACAGTTTTTAAACTCTCTTCAAAAAGATCCGCAAAGCTTTCGCTCATGTAATTAACCTATAAAGTTTCCGCACAGATCCACACGGCCGCGTACCTTTTACTGGGCTCAAGAGCACCTTGGGAGGCATCGCCAACAGCGTCGAACTGCTCTACCGCACAGCCAGATTGCACGGGCTTGACAACAAAAATGCCCAGCAGCGGCGAATTCTGGCATCGCCAACTGGTAAGCGCCTAAAATCGTGGGTCGATGACTTCCGAATACGGCTGCCATGGCCCAAGTGTTACTTGACTACTGCTTCGAGTATTACTTGTGCTTTTTTCCGTACTACTTTAAGTACTACTTGGCCGGGGCAATACCCCGCCGGGCAACATAATCCATGGCCTGATCAAGCACTTCGACAATGGACAACTGTGTACTATCCAGAAGCAGGGCATCATCGGCGGGTTTCAGGGGTGACACAGCACGCTGGCTATCACGCTCATCGCGCGCCTGGATGTCCTTTAGCAGGGCGCGCAGGCTAACAGATTCTCCCTTGTCCATCAACTGCTTATAGCGCCGCAGGGCGCGCTCTTCAGCGCTGGCGGTCAGGAAGATTTTGGCGGTCGCCCGGGGGAAAACGGTGGTCCCCATGTCGCGACCGTCGGCTACCAGGCCGGGCGGTTGTTGGAAGCTTTTCTGCAAGCTCAGTAGCGCCGTTCTAACGCCTGGATGGGCCGCCACGGTGGACGAACCGAGGCTCATTTTTTCCTTGCGGATGGCATCGGTGGCATCCTCACCGTCGAGCAAAACCACCACCCTCTCCCCCGCTATTTTAAATTTCACCTCCATCCGCCCGGCCAGCTTGGCTACCGTGGCCGCATCGTCCCAGGACACGCCTTGCTTGCTGGCAGCGAGCGCGGTCAGGCGATAAAGCGCGCCGCTGTCGAGAAAATGGAAGCCCAGGCGGTGGGCCAGTAGCTGGGAAATGGTGCCCTTCCCCGAACCGCTGGGACCATCGATAGTGATTACGGGGGCCAATCTGGAATCCGCCGTTGCGTTCACGAGTTATCCCCCGTTTACGGAAGCAAGAATATCGGTGCACGCCTGGGCGGGGTCGGCGGCGGCGGTAATTGGTCGGCCGATAACCAGATAATCACTACCCGCCGCGATGGCTTCAGCCGGGGTCAAGGTACGCCGCTGGTCATTGGCTTCGGCACCAGGCGGACGAATACCCGGAGTGACCAGCGCAAATTCAGGACCCAGCTTTTCCTTGAGAAGGGTCGATTCCCGGGCTGAACAAACCACGCCGTCCAGGCCGGACTGCTGGGCAAGACTGGCCAAGTGCAGCACCTGATCCCGGGGGGAGCGGAAGACTCCACTTTGTTGCAAATCCGCGTCGGCCATGCTGGTCAAAACCGTTACTGCAATAAGCAGAGGTCGCGTCGAAACTCCTTCCAGCGCCTCGCGTGCTGCTACCATCATCCGCTCGCCTCCGCTGGCATGCACATTAACCATCCACACGCCCAATTGAGCTGCAGCTCGGACGGCCTGCGCCACGGTGTTGGGAATGTCATGGAATTTGAGGTCCAGAAAAACGTCGAAGCCCTTCCCGCTCAGTTTTTCCACAATCGCCGGGCCGCTCAGGGTAAACAACTCGCTACCTACTTTCAGCCGCACCTGCGCCGGATTGAGCTGATCCACCAGACTCATGCAGGCGCTCAGGTCAGCGCAATCGAGGGCAACTATAATGGTGGGTGGCGTCAGCTTGGGCGGAGTCATCGGTGAATTCCCACATATATAAGTGATTAACGAAGGCGGGCATTGTAGTAATTTACGGGGCGGCGCAACAGCCCCGGAGCCAAATAGGCGAAAGCCCGGTATTTACCGGGCTTTCGCGACGCAGCTAGAGCAACATCAGAGCAATATACGCTCCCGGTTGTTTTCCAGCGTTGCCTCGCCGATGCCTTTCACTTCAAGCAATTGTTCAACAGAGCTGAACTTGCCATTGGCCTCACGCCAGGCAACGATGGCTTCGGCACGTTTTTGGCCGACCCGGTGCAGCGCCGTGGCGATACTTTCCGCGTCCGCCTCATTGATGTTGACTCGCTCCACGATGGCAAATACCTTCGCCGCCTCGTTGCCGTCTGCTTGTTCAGCGGCGAAAGACGTTGCGCATCCCAATACCAAAACCAAAGCTGTCAAAAAAGAAACTACCTGTTTCATAGCATTATCTCCATAGTCACTGTTTAAAGGGTTCACCCGTTGAGACTTGCCCCAAGCGAGTGATGTCACTTTACCGCCGACACCCTGATCAAACTATTGGTGATACGCTGAATAACCGGTAGGAAATCAAAGAAACGCAATGTAGGAAATGGAGTACAAAAAAGTCGCTAATCTCTAGTCGCTAGTCAAAAGCCGTAGTTACCGCGCGAAGCACGGAGACTAGAGATGAGCGACTAGGGAGTAGCGACTTCTTTTTTTAAATTTTTATCCCCAACCGCCGGCCCACAATCTCATAGGACTCTACGACATCGCCGAGATCTTGTCGAAAGCGATCCTTATCCAGCTTTTCCCGGGTATCCTTGTCCCATAGGCGACAACCGTCGGGCGTGAACTCATCGCCGAGAACTACTTTGCCTTCTTTGGTAACACCGAATTCCAGCTTGTAATCCACCAGCAACATGTTGCCCTCAAGAAACAGCTGCTTGAGCACATCGTTTACCTTGAAGGTCAGCTCCTTCATTTTTTCCACGTGTTCGGGCTTGGCCCAACCGAAGGATTCGATGTGGTATTCGTTGACCATCGGGTCGCCACGCGCATCGTCTTTCAGAAAAAATTCGAAAGTAGGAGGGCTCAGATCGATGCCTTCTTCCACACCCAACCGACGACAGATGGAGCCGGCAGCAATATTGCGCACCACGCATTCGATCGGAATCATTTGCAAGTGCTTGACCAGGGATTCTTCATCGGACAGCAGCTTTTCAAAATGGGTTGGAACTCCCGCGGCTTCCAGCTTCTCCATGATAAAAGCGTTGAACTTGTTGTTGACCATGCCTTTCCGGTCGAGCTGAGCGATCTTCTTGCCATCAAATGCCGAGGTATCGTTTCTGAAATGTAGGATTAGGAAATCATCATCCGCGGTGGTGTACACCGATTTGGCCTTTCCTGAATACAATTCTTCGCGTTTTACCATTTTACACCTTTAATAAACGACAGTTAAAAATGGCGGCAAATAACTTCGCCGCCTACCGCTATAAAAACAGATTAAATCAAATTGCGTCGCACCATGCCCAGCAGCTCCCGAGCTTCGCGGGGCTCCACGGGCTTTCCATAAGGATCCCTGACCACAACCTGGATACTATTGTTGTCTTCCTGAACTATAAACAGGTATCCCGAAATATCTTTCACTCGCTCGCCCTGTTGCGTAAAGGCGCGAGGCGGGAAGAGCTCGCGATTGGCCGCGCTATCGTCCAGATTCATCTGGTCCAATATCTCGCCCACCGTATATTTCTGCGCATTGTTGTTGCGGCTGAACCAGCCACTAAAAAAACCATCGCCTTCTTCCGGGTCTGAATAGTGAACATAATAAATTCCCGCATCACTATCTTGATCGACAATCCGCAGCCACTCCTGATCCAACGCATGGTTCAAGGACGCCAGCGCGCGGTCTGGGTCCAACTCCATTCGTAATGCGGGCTCTCCACCCCGATTGGAAATGCCAATTTTTTGGCTGCCGCCGATGGTTTGCGCCAACAATGACGCACTGGCGGAGCCAATTTCGGCGGCCAGGTTGGCGGCCAACTCATTGATCATCCAGCTTTCCCGTTCCGCGTCGCTGGAGCGCGCTGGCCAATTAATCTCAGCGGGCATTTCCGCGTCGCGGGGCATGTTGAAATGAGTTACGTGAATTTCCGCGCTGTCCGGTTGGATGCCCTGCTCAATTCGCAGGCGGTATTTATCCCGGTACTGGGTATCGTCCTTGAAATTCAACCAGGTGGTCTCGATCAAGCCACGTGGTGGATTGGTGTGCGCCACTTGCAAGCCCGTAGTGTTCAAAAAATTACGAACCCGGGGCCACACCTCGCTGGGGGAAGCATTAATAAAAATCCAGCTTTGTTCCCCAAGTCTCTGAATTTTGACGTTTTCCGAATAAATGTTGGAAGACAGGGCTTCCGGCCGTGGCACCTCGAATTCCGTCGGATATTCATAATCGGCCTTGTTTACGGTGGGTACGACGTAGAGCTGCCCCAACAGCTCCTGGTTGGTGCCATCCGGCACACGCATGGGAGGAATACTGTCGGCCTTCAGGTAGTCGTCGCCCCGGTCCCGAAAATAGCCCTCCTTACCGAACAAAAAACCGCAACCGGTAAGGTTAACGATACATAACAAGGCGGCACATTTTATAGCTGAAGACTTCATATAATTCACAATCGTTCCTGGGGTTTCACACGCCCGCGGCTTGCAATGCGTCGCGTACCTGCTGATGGTATTGTTCGGCCAGAGGCGTGAGGGGCAGGCGGATACCCGGCGGGATCACGCCCATAGTGTGCAGTGCCCACTTCACGGGAATGGGGTTGGACTCCAGAAACAGCGCTTTGTCTAACAGCGCCAATTCACGGCAGACTTCGCGGGATTGGGCATCCTTGCCGGCCAGCGCCAGTTCGCACACACGGGCGACTGTTGCCGGCACCACGTTGGCAGTCACGCTGATATTGCCCCGCCCACCCAACAGCATCAGATCGAGCGCCGTGGCGTCGTTCCCGGAAATTACCAGAAAGTCCTTGGGCCCTTCCTTAATAAGCTTTTCTGCGCGGGCCATATCGCCGGTGGCTTCTTTTATCCCAACGATATTGTCGATTTCGGCCAAGCGCAGCACCGTGTCGGGCTGCATGTCGACCGCCGTTCGGGCGGGCACATTATAGAGCAACTGCGGTATGGCAACGCGTGTGGCGATATATTCGAAATGGCGAAACAGGCCCTCCTGGCTGGGCTTGTTGTAATAGGGTGTCACCAGCAGGCAGGCGTCGGCACCGGATGCCTTGGCGCTTTCAGTCAACTCAAGCGCTTCCATAGTGTTGTTTGCGCCAGTTCCCGCGATGACCGGGATGCGACCTTTCGCGGTGTCCACCACCGCTTTGATAACCGCTTTGTTCTCCGCCATGCTCAACGTAGCCGATTCACCGGTGGTACCCGCTGCCACGATGGCATTGGTACCTTGCTCTATGTGCCACTCCACAAGCTTGGCAAGACAAGCCCAATCGACTTGATTGTCCGCGCTCATGGGGGTCACCAAGGCAACCATACTACCTTGCAGCATGCTGTTCTCCGTATCGCTTGAAAATTTGGTCGGTCGTGACTTGAGATTGACTTGCTGGCGCAGCCGACACCTCGCCAGGCGAAGGCGCTAATGGTACTTAGGCAGTGGTTGGGAAACAAGCGTCAATGGCACGAGAAGCTCGAAGAACCAACTTTAAAACCGGCCAATTCTATCCGGCCATGGGTCTTCGCCGCCGGCGGCGTCTCGATCTGGAGCGGCTCTTCGGCAGTTGATAGAGGTCCGCCTCGCCCGGAGGGCGAGACTTGAAACGACGGTGGACCCACAGATACTGCTCAGGATGATCCAGAATCACTTTTTCCACATGGGCATTTATTTGACGGGCGTCGCGCTGGTCGTCTCCCGAGGGGAAATTTTCCAGCGGGGGCAGAATTCGGACCACGTAGCCCTGGCCGTCCGCACGGCGAAAGTTAACGATTGGAATGACGGGAACCCGGGCCAGCTTTGCCAGGCGCGCCATTCCGGTCACGGTGGCGGCGGGGATGCCAAACAATGGGACAAAAACGCTGTGCTTGGGCCCGTAATCCTGGTCCGGGAGGTAACTGGTCGCGTAGCCCTTTTTCAGGTAGCGAACCATGCCTCTCACGTCGCCGGCCGCAACCACCACCGCCGACTTGTTATGACGACTTCGCTGGCGGCTCTGAATCAGGTCGTAAACCGGATTGCGGTGCGGGCGATAGCTCATGGCGATGGAATCCACCATGCCGGTTACCGCCGCTCCCATCAGTTCCAAGGTGGTGAAATGCAGGGTAAGCAGGAGCATCCCCTCACCTTGCGCGATGCGCGATTGTAATCGTTCCGCGCCCTCGATCGTATACAGTTTTTGCAAGCGCCGGCGCGACCAGAACCAGGCCATGCCGGTTTCAAAAACCGCCGTGGCAGTGGCAATAAAGTTGTCGCGCACCATGCGTTCGCGCTCAGCGTCGGCAAGATGGGGGAAGCACAAATCGATGTTGCGGCGGGCAATGTAACGACGCTGTTCGAACAAGCGATAGGTCCCACGGCCCAGCCATTCACCGAGTTTCAACTGCACGCGATAGGGCAATTGCGACACCAGCCACCACAAACCAAACCACAACCAGTTTGGCCAGTACCGTGGATGCAGTAGCGCAATTGTGAATTCGGGTTTACGTGTTGTATCCACGGTATTCCGGTATCAAGGTGCCGGGTTGCAGTATTGGTGGTGGATCTTATCAATCCCCGCCAGGACTTCATCCGCCAGGCTCAACTCGACACTGTCGATATTGGCCTTGAGTTGTTTCATGGTGGTTGCGCCAATAATGTTCGAAGTCACAAATTTGCGCGAGGTCACAAAAGCCAGAGCCATGGCAACGGGGTCCAGGTTATGTTCCCGCGCCAGATCGACATAAGCCTGGGTAGCGGCTTCCACGTAAGGGTTCTGGTAGCGAACAAAGCGATCGAACAGGGTGATGCGCGTTCCTTCCGGGCGCTGCCCCTGCAAGTACTTGCCGGACAGAACCCCAAATGCCAGTGGCGAATAGGCAAGCAGGCCAATGCTTTCCCTGATCGACATTTCCGCCAGGCCCACTTCATAGCTGCGATTGAGCAGGTTGTAGGGGTTTTGTACGCTAACGATCTTCGGCAGATCGTACTTGTCCGCCAGGCGACAATACTCCATGAAACCCCATGGCGTTTCATTGGAAATGCCAATGTGGCGAACCTTGCCCGCCTTTACCAAGGCCGCGAGCGTTTCCAGCGTTTCCTGGATGGGAATACCGAGATTGTCCGAGGGGCGATAACCCAGCTGACCAAAATAGTTAGCGCTTCGCTCCGGCCAATGCACCTGATACAAATCCAGGTAATCCGTTTGCAGGCGTTGCAGCGAGCCTTCAATCGCCTCCCGGATTTGCTCCGCGTTCAAACGCGGCCCACCGCGCACGTGGCCGAGCCCCGCATTGCGATTGCTGCGCCCCGCCACCTTCGAAGCCAGAATAATTTTGTCGCGGTTGCCCGTTTTCGCCAGCCAATTCCCAATGATGGTTTCCGTACTACCTTGAGTTTCCTCCCGTGGCGGCACCGGATACATTTCCGCCGTATCAAAGAAATTAATCCCGCGCTCCAGCGCGTAATCCATTTGCGAAAAAGCCTCTTCCTGGGTGTTTTGCTCACCCCAGGTCATAGTTCCCAGGCAGATTTCGCTGACCTGAATGTCGGTGTTGCTCAGTTGTCGTTTATTCATGATTCAGTTCCTGAATGTGAGATGTAAGATGTAAGATGTAAGATGTAAGATGAAGTGTCTCACCTAGGGAACTTTTTGCGAACTACTGCCCAACTCACGTCTCACGTCTCACGTCTCACGTCTCACGTCTCAC
>JBBDIU010000119.1:0-16097 GCA_040880205.1 Cellvibrionaceae bacterium | reverse complement strand
TTGATTGCGAACCGGCCTGTAAGCCAGAGGCGCATTGGTATTATTCAGAGGCTCCTTAAAACCAACTTCATTGAAATGCGCTACTTTTTTCATGCCCATTGTCTCGTGCAAGGCAACGCTCGCCTCGTTTGGCAAGGCTATTCCGCCGATAACGGCATGAAAGGAGCGGGCCTTTAACTCTGAAAAAAGCATTTCGTATAGCTTGGTTCCAAAACCCTGGCCCGTGACATCAGGCGATAAATACACCGTCGCCTCAACCGAGTAGCGGTAGGCGCACCTCCCCTTCCACTTGCTGGCGTAAGCGTAACCGACAACTTTCTCGTCGCGCTCCGCAACAAACCAGGGAAGATCGGCCAGCGCATTTTCCGCCAGTCGTTCGGCGATGTCGGAACTCGACAACTCGGTTTCTTCAAAGGTAATGACGGTATTGGCGATGTAGTGGTTATAGATTCGTGCAATTGCCTTAGCGTCTTCGCTACTCGCGTTACGAATCATTGGAAGCCCTCTTGCAGCTCATCGGCCGGCACACTGCTGCCGCTAGCGACAACTATATAACACGGGAACTCGGAGCAAAAGAGTGCCCCGCCGCTTGGCGGTGCATACGGTGACTTCTCCTATCAAGCATACTTATCGGAAATCGTCGGTAAATTCGCGGAGGCAAGCGGTGGTTAAGGCGATGCAGTTGGGCTTGATTCAGAATCCGCGTTGAAGAAAGCGGTCGCGCGGCGTTGAGTTAATCGGCGTAGTGTCAGGTCCAATCCTCGAGCGTAAGATCCGGGACTCTCGAAAACTCTTTAATATTGTTGGTTACTAGAACGGCGTCAATGCTTCGGGCGTGTGATGCAATTAGCAGGTCATTGTTGCCAATTACCTGACCTTGCTTTTTAAGCATGGCTCTACTTGAGCCATAATGCCTCGCCGCTTCTTCATCCCAAGGATCAATCAGTAGTTTTTGCGTAAACATGTCCAACTGGTTGTAGCGTTCCTCTCTCAACGCGGCTTCGCCGTTCTCGATACCATAGCAAAGCTCGCCATAAGTGATTGAAGAAATACAAAGTTGCTTTATTGCCTTAAACTTAGCTCTTAGCTGTTCCGACCTTTTCTTCATCACGAAAATACAGGTATTGGTGTCCAGCATGTACATTAAAAAAAATCCCTCTCTTGTGGCGCCGCGTCATCCCTCTCGTTTAGAAAATCGTCGTCAAACGCCGGGGCTTGATCAAAGAATTCATCCCATGAGGGCTTCCTAGGTGAAATAATGATGTCGTCGCCTTGTTTCCTCACAAAGACTTCACCACAGTCAAACCTAAACTCCTTTGGTAACCGCACAGCTTGACTTCGCCCGTTCATGAATATTTTGGCTAGGTGCTCGGTCATTTTTCCACTCCCGCCGCAGTGATATATACCAAGTAGTATATACCCTATTTTGTTATTTGCAAGCCAAGTAACTCATTGAATATAAAGAATAAATTCAAAACTCAGATCTCCCCTACTTCCAATAAATAATATTCGCCCCCCGTGCTAACGCCCTCGGATACTATTCGCCAACCCTTGGACCGATAGAATTCAAGCGCACCGCTGTTTGCCGCCAGGCATTTCAGTCGCGCGGGACGCCCGATATTATTCAAACAGACTTCCAACAGCCGCGAACCATGGCCGAGTCGCGAGAACCGCGGAAGCACGAACAAATGGTGGATAAAGTTTACGCGAACCCAAACGGAGACAAAACCCGCAATCGTACCCGACTCCTCGCAAACCCATATTGTCTCGCCCTCGGTATCCTTGTCAAAATCACCGCGAAGGAATTCGTCGTTCAACCAATGAAAGGCTTGTCGCCGGGTTTCCAGGTACACCGCCCTGAGCGCTTCGCGGTCGTTTTCCACAAACTCACGAATGCATCCCTGCTTCATCGGTTGGTCTTCCCTTTGCTCTTCGATGCCCGGGAACGCAGGGCAGCCTCATACGAACGCCGCGCCCAGATCACTGCTTGCTCTTGATCATCCATGATTTCATCGGGCGCCCGATGGTAGGACATTTTTACCATCTTGCCCTTCTTGTTGTACTCGAAAGGCTCAAGGCCCTCTGCCTCAAAAAAGCTCAGATTCTCGCTATCCGTTTTCAGGTAGAGCCTGTCGTCGGCTACCAGGCCGAACATAAGACCTTCATGGTAAACGCCGAACCCACCGAACATTCTCCGAATTGTAATCGGCCCGAAGGGCGAAAAAACTTCCCGAAGATACTCTGCGTACTCGCTCATGTCCGTTAAGGCTTAACCATGACTTATGCGCCTGTTCCAATCACAAGGCTTCCGACTACGGCCCCACTATCCAAGCGGAAAGTGGCTGGGAGCGTCACCACCAAAGCCACACTGGCACTTGGCACAGCCGCGAGTCCAGCCATAACGGCCAGGAGCGCCAGTACATCAAGCAGACTCATGGGGCTCCCATTCCTTTCATTTGAAGATAATTGAAAAAGCGACGAACACCAAAGTTTTTGACGAAGGCGATAAGAACGATTAATGCCGATATCAACAGCGCATCCTTGACCGGTATTTCAATGCTGAACAGTGGATACAAATAGTACTGAATCAGCACGGTTAATCCATAGCCAGCCGTGACGCTGACCGTACTTTCAATGAAACTCATTGTGCGGCTTTGACCTGCCTTGCTCATGACACACCCACCAAAGATCAGTTACGGGGAAATAACAACAAATCATCTTGGTGAAATCCGCCAACGGCCTTGGTTAAAAATACACATGTGGTTTACCGCAGTACCCGTCTTGGAATTCAATGTATTGCTCCATGCGCCGCCCAGGCACGTTCCACAGCGCTGCCGACATAGTCAAGCTCCATTACGGCGCCCCGGCTCAGATTCGTGAAGAAAGCGGGTAAAAATATCCCGAGGAGCTGCGATGGATTGCTCCGCCATGATACGCCCAACGGCACCTCGGTGGTATGTTCCGTGGCTAATAACGTGGATTAATATTTCCTCGCGGGACATTGTTCCAGTATCTCCGTCCACAAATCGGAATGTCAGCTTCTCAGGCAATTGCTGATCGGCCAGGCTTGCCACGTAATCGATGTACCAGCCATCCATTTCCCTTACCGATTGGCAGAGCCCCTCTAGGGTCGGGGTTTCCGTAGTATTCGTATCCGTATACTCCGGCGACAATCCCTGCAGGTTGGCCGCGAAAATGCGATCCACGACGTAGATATGGTTCAGGATTCGAGTGGCTGAATGCAGGTCGGCTTGGCTTTCCTCCTGATCCAATGCCTTTACCGCGGTAAACAACTCCTCATTTGCCCAGGCCTTGTATTGATACAAGGACGCCAAAAGACTCGATGTACTCATAGAACCCTCACAATATATAAAACGGTCAACTTCGACATACATTCCACAGCGCCTCCAGGGATTGGACAACCTGTCCGTGTGCCATTCCAGTCCCAGATTACGTGTTGATATTGAGTCATCGCGCGTGTTCTCTATGTTATCGCGTACCAGATAACATAGAACCACGACAGAAAGCCGTGAATGACTGCCCACAGAATGCTTTTATTCGCGCTCCACGAAATAGAAATGGCGAGCGCCGATCCAAAGGTTACGCCGTACCGGGCCGCTTCTTTACCTGAATTCGCCATGGGTGAACCTCTCTATTCTTAATCCGAAGGAAACCTACAAATTGTCTGCGAACGCCTCGAAACCGGATGAGTTCGCCGCGCACTCTAATCATACAGCCCATCGGCCCGCGCTTACCCGGTTTCAGCTCCGCTACTCTGCTGCAGGTGCGCTTCCTGCAAACATAAAGGCCAACAACACCGTCAATCCACAAGCTGCCATCACGCCCGTCAAAGGCGCACTGGACTGCCCATGAAAAATACTGATCGCCACTCCTCCCAAGGCGCCCACCCCGAATCGAAGCGACCCGAGCATGGCCGAAGTGGCGCCAGCCATGTGGGAAAAACGGGACAAGAGAATGACCTGGATATTGGCGGTAAGCATACCCAGGTTGCCGATATACAGCAGCGAACCTAGGACTACCGCCCACAAGGGTGGTGATTTGAATCCGCTGATTATCGCCAAATAACAGCTGACAACCACCACCAGCACAACGCAGCCCCGCAACAACGTGTGGTTTGGATAGTAGCGAATCAAACGGTTGTTGGCATAGGTCAGCGACATCATGGCCAGTACGTTGACACCGAACAAGAAGCCATAGTATTCCGGCGCAACTCCGTAGACCTCGATAAATACGAAAGGTGAACCGGCGATAAAGGCCATGAGACCAGCCACCATGGCGCCGACGCACACGCCCAGCCCCAATGCATGACGGTCTGTGAATAGTATGCGGTAGTTGTGCAACAAGCGGCTCACCTGCAGCGGCATGCGCTTTTCACCCGGCAGGCTTTCCGCCACCGCTACGCTGATCACAACGGTCGATACCAGGGCAATGGCCGCCAACACATAAAAGATACTACGCCAACCGCCAAGCGTAAAAACGAAGCCGCCGAGAATCGGTGCCACCAGTGGCGCAACCGACATCACCATCATGACGAAGCCCACAGTGCGTGTGTACTCCGGCCCCTCAAAGCGGTCCTTCACCAGTGCTGGCACCGTGACGGAAATGGCGGCCGAACCCGTACCTTGCAGAGCGCGGGCAATCAAAAGTATTTCAATGTTCGGTGCGAGCGCACAGAGAATGGATCCCGAAAAGAAAAACGCCAAGCCGCAAAAGATCGTATAACGCCGGCCCAAGGCGTCGGACAAGGGACCAAAAAAGAGTTGCGGCACGGCGAAGAAAATCAGATAAATACTGACCGTCCACTGCACTGCCTGCGGCGAGGCCGAAATCTCCTCGACGATGGTAGGCATGCTCGGCAGGTACATAGAGATGGCCAGAGGCGTCAGGCCGATAAGGCTACCGAGCAATATAATCAATAAACCAGCGGGCAATTTAGATCTCCAGGGTACCGTGGGTACGCTTGGGTGCGTTACGCGATCCTCATATACATGCCCGAGGAATCCGGCATCTGCGACAGAATAAATCCAAATTTTTCATAAAACCGTGGCGTCCCATGGTCCGCCATTAGACTGACGTAGGCGGTGCTGGGTGCATGAGTTTTCAGATAGGCAACCAGCGCTCTCATGATCATCGCACCCACGCCCTGCTTTTGATACTCCGGGAGCACCGCGATGTCGGTGATCTCAAAGAAGCAGCCACCATCACCGATAATACGGCCAATTCCGATGGGCGCTGCTCCATGGTACACCACCACGCCGTGGATACTGTTGGGCAACCCGATTGATGCGGCCTGCTTTGATTTCGGTGACAGGCCCGCGGCGACCCGGATACGAATGTAGTCGTCAACAGATGGGATTTCTTCCCTCAAGATATAGCTCACACTGCATTTCCTCAACGGCATTTTATTTAAGCGGCACTTCCGCCATAATTCCAATCAGCGTCTCATCCGGGTCCCGGAGAAAGCCAATCCACAGCTCATGATCTTCCATCTTGGCAGTCATTTGCGGTTCACGAACAAAGGACACACCCCGCTGCTTCAAGGCTTCCGTGGTGACTTCGATGTCGGCAACCTTGTAATAGACAACCGACGTATTATGATCTTCTTCCGACCCCTGCCGCGTGGTTACCATGAGGCGAACACCACCACAGTCGAAAAACGCCAGGCCCGGCGGCGCTTCGAGCAGTAAGGGCAGCCCCAGAATATCGCGGTAGAACTCGGTGGCCTTTTGTATATCGGATACGGCAATGGCGATCTGGCCAATGCTTTGTATTCCTACTTGGTTCATTATCGTTCTCCTTTTTAATGCAGATCCGCCTGGGTGTGAACCATTTGACCAAAGCGCGGACGCCCTGGCAATGCTTTGATAAGCTGTGGACAAGCGCGGACATAAAAGGAAGCACCATGAGTCAAACCACACATCCCCAACTGCAACGCAACCTGGGCACATTCGCCGCGATCATGCTGGGCCTGGGTGCCATGATTGGTACCGGGGTATGTGTCAGTATCGGCATTGCCGCCGGTGTTGCCGGGCCGGCGGTGATTCTGGCGGTGGGCCTGGCGGCGCTGGTGGCAATCTGCAACGGTTTGAGCAGCGCACAACTGGCGGCCAGTCATCCGGTCAGCGGTGGAAGCTACGAATACGGCTATCGCTATTTGAATCCCGCGCTGGGATTTACTGCCGGCTGGATGTTTTTGATCGCCAAGTCCGCCTCCGCCGCCACGGCGGCGCTGGGTTTTGCCGGCTATGTATTGCACGCTTTGAGTTTTTCTTCTGATCATTTGATTCCATTGGCGCTCGGGGCGGTGGTATTGCTGACTCTGGTTGTCATGGGGGGTATGCGACGCTCACATTTCGCCAACCTAGGTATTGTAACTATTACCCTTCTCGCCCTGCTGGTGTTTGTAGCGGCAGGCGTGCCACAAATCACTGTCACCAATTTCACGCCGGTGTTTCCCTCCGAGAATTCTTTTGCCGCAGTGCTTCAAGCCACAGCGCTGATGTTCGTGGCTTACACCGGATATGGCCGCATTGCCACCTTGGGCGAAGAAGTGCGCCGGCCACGGCGCACTATTCCGCGGGCAATTATCGCCACCATGGTGATAACCGCGTTGTTGTACATGGCGGTTGCCACAGTCAGTATTGGTGTGCTTGGCGCCGGGGAATTTCATGCCGCAACTGCCGGTGATGCGGCGCCGTTAGCGGTGGTGGCGGAACGATTTGCGCTGCCCTATACACCACAATGGCTGGCTGTTGGCGCGATCACGGCCATGCTGGGCGTGCTGTTAAATCTTTTACTGGGCCTGTCGCGGATGTTGCTGGCCATGGCCAGGCGCGGCGATATGCCAGCCGTGTTTACCCAGTTGAACACGGCGCGAACCACACCGAACCGATCAATACTGGCAATGGCTTTGTTGATCAGCGCGCTGGTACTTATTGGCGATGTGCGCCTTACCTGGTCGTTCAGTGCTTTCACCGTGTTGGTTTATTATGCGATTACCAACTTGGCAGCCTTACGACTGCCGGCGGAACAGCAGCTGTATCCACGCTGGATCGCCGCACTGGGACTGGCGGCTTGCTTGTTTCTGGCCGTTTGGGTTGATGTTTATACTCTGCTGATTGGTCTTGCGCTGATTGGGACGGGGCTTGTCTGGCACCGAATTGCCGCCTGTTAAACGTCCATCCGCGACATCAGGGCCAGAAAAAAGAAAGCAATGCCGTTGTTTAACACGTGCAAGGCCATGGCGAACAAGGTTGAACCGCTTTTTATTTTAGCCAGCCCCAAAAACAACCCAATAATAAAGATGGTCGCAACGCCATAAAGATCGTATTGGATGTGCACCACGGACCAAAACACCGCCGTTACCAAGACACTGCCCCAAGGGCCGAGGAAGGTTTGCCGGAATCCTTCCATGAGAAAACCGCGGAAAAAAAGCTCCTCGAAAACGGATGCCGCCACCACCACGCCAATAAAGAGCAACAATTTACTATCGGCCGAGGAATAAATTTCCCGCATAACATCCGGCGTTACCGGCCTATCCAGATAACTTGTAGTCAAGTCCAGCAGGATTAGCAAAGCAACAAAGAGCAGAGTCCATTTGATAACACGAATCTTGTCGACCGGGTAGAGGCCAAGATACTGCTTGAAATTGCTCCCCCGTCTCAGGGCTACGGCCATTGCGACAAGAATGATGCCAATAACGGCGGAAGCGATGGTCGCCCAGGAGAGAATGTCACCGTCGGTAATGGCCCGTTCGTATACGCCTGGGTCGGCCTGATCACTAGTGGCTGCGTTGAGATAAACACTTACCACCGCGCCTTGAACAGCGACAAAAACGACACCTATGAGCACACCCCAAATCAGGGTAGCCCACGGCCCCCAGACTGGATTGTGTGCATTGCCCCGATGAGTAAGTTCGTCGGCATGGTCAGGTCCGGGAGTAAGGCCGGTAGGCTTTTTACCGATGTCCGATTTCCCGTCGCTGGCATGGTCGTCCTTCACTGGGCTTTCGTGTCTCGCATCGTCATCACGTTTGGCGGTTAAAAAACACTGGGGTCACAGCTTAGAACCAGCGCCCTCGAAATGTCATCACGCGAAACAGGGTCTGATCGCGTATGCTTTCCGCCTCGGTCCTGGATATATAGTGCATCTCCAGTCTACCATCCGCGCCCCAAATTGACAGGTTAGCCAGGCGCCAGGGTTTCAACCAGGGTGGTTCGCTCACGGTCGCTTTTTGAGCCTTGCCAATGGGCAACCACACGACTTTGCTGCCAATGAACCCGGTTTTTACACCCAACCATTCACTGTCCTGATAAATACCAAAGCAGTACCAGTAACGCCACGCGAGCAGAAAGCAGATGGAGTAGGGCAACAAGGCGTAAAGTAGAAAAACCTCGTTAGCCAGCAGAACCGGCACCAATATCAGAGTAAGGATTGTTCCCGACACGCCGCCGCGCCAGGCGATGTAGGCGGGGCTCACTCGCCGCCACGAAGGATCGGGAAACGCCAGTTGGCTTTTTAATTCCACCAATCCGTCTGCCGTTAATACGGGAATTAAAAAATGCTTGCCATGCTGTACTTCGCCCGTGGGCGCTCCGCCGCCGGCCTTGCTGATCATCAATGAATAGCGTTTCAGCAAACGGGCGACAATACCCTGGGAAATGCTGACCTGTTGCAACTTGTGCAAGCGAAAACCCCGGGTTTTTACGGTTCCCAAACCGGCGCGGTACTGATACTGATCGCCCGTGCGGGTGAGGTGATAGTCCCAGAACCGCACCAGGGCGATGAGCATGGAGAGAACGAACAGTGTAAATAAACCCATCAAGACCGCGAAAATACTGGCCAAAGCGACCGCCCAGGCAAGGGTGTTCTCGTCAAGACCCGTCACGAAGCGTTGGACAACAGTGCCTTCCAGGGCTACAAACCAAGTCTCAATGGAAGGCCCCAGGTTCTGCGAGAAAGGCGCAATCAGTGGCGCCAGCAACAGCAGGCCGTTGTACATCAGACCGTAACGGGCGACTTCCGTCCAAGGCAGGCGCAGCTCGTAGTCGGGCTGGTTTGCGTTCCACTCGCGGGTTTCACCATCATCGGTTTCCGCCTGGCGACGTTGTTCCAAAATCAAGTTTTTCAGCGCTTGAGCATCGACGAATACAAGCCCCGGGATGTCCACTTCCTGTTGCCGTGAACCAGCACTTTCCAGGCCCAGGGTCGCCAAGCCAAAAGGCCGGAAATAAAACGGTTGGGCAATGTCCGCCTGCTGCACCCGTTCAAAGTAAAGCGTAAGCCGCTTGCGGTTTAACACTCCACGTTGCAGATGGATTCGGTCAGCTTCCACCTTGTAGCGAAAAAACCAAAAATGCAGCACCACTCCGACCACAAACAAGGCGAGTAAACCCGGTAAACCGTAGGCCCAGAAAAGTGCGCGAAATTTTTCACCACCCGCGAACAGCGGCACCAGGGCGGGCCATAAATTAATGGCGTGGCGAAAGGAATCAAACACAAAATAGACGATGGCTAGCGGCGACACCCGCCGCCATTCACTCGCTGGCGGACTCATTGGCCTCGTCCTGTTGCGCGTCCAATTCAGCGGTCTTGAGAATTTGGACTTTCAAGCGGCGGGCAATGTCGGTTATCAAGCCGGGCAATACCAGATCGGATTTCATCCCCCCGGCGGTATATAACACTAAACGGCTCAAGCCCAGCAGTCGCTCGACCGGCCCCTGGGTGATTTCCAGATGCTGGATACGATTAATTGCCACCGAGGTGGTCCGGCGCCACAAAAGCCCGGTCTGCATGTGCATGTCCCGCAGCCGTAACAGATAACGGGTATGGCGGACCCGCCGCGGCACCCAGACTGCAATCGCACCCGTAAAAACCACAGCCAGCACCAAGACAACCAACCAATGCCAGCCGCCACCCGTCGTCCCCAAGGCCAGCGCCAGCCAGGCCACGGCACTAAACACCAGCCAATAAATCACCAGAGAGATGCGCAGTTGGGTGGCATAACGTGGACTCACGCCTTGCCAACGTTCTTCATCGAGGGGGCGAATGTCTTCGATACTGACGGGAGGGTTAAACATTGTTCAGTCGCTAGTCAAAAAAATGCTGGCAGGTGAGCGACCATAGCGCACTGGAATAGATATGGCAATCCGGCGGGGTTTCGGATGAACAATTAGTCCGCTTCGCGGACAAGCCTTCGACTAGCGACTCTTTTTTAACTTTTTTCCATTTTCTCCTTCATAATTGTTTCGACATGTTGATACTCGGCTTCGATCTGTTCAACGATGTCGTCGAGCCCCTCGAGATTCTCTTCGCGCGCTTGTTGCTCCACACGCTGGCAGAGTTCGGCCATGGGGTTTGCCCCCAGGTTGCTACTGCTGCCTTTGAGGCTGTGGGCACTGCGTCGCACGACGTCGGCGTTGGCGTCGGCCAAACCGGATTTTAGCGATACGATTTTTACCCGGGAATCGTCGATAAACGTTTCCAACAAGCCGATAAAACCGTCTTCAAGGACTTCCTCTAGCATATCCAGGGTCGCCGGATCGATGTGTTGCTGATCGTTCATAATCGCTCCCATCTCTATCTATCCCGCTTTGAGAAGTTCGTTTGCCCAACGGTAAACCACTTCCACCTCATTTCCCTTGCCCCGGTAGTGGAGCGATTCGCACATGTTGCGAATCAACGGAATGCCGCGACCGCTGTAACCGCGACCTTGGCGCTGATCCTCGATCCATAGCTGGTGGTTGAAGCCATCTCCACTGTCGACAACGCGAATCAGAAGGCGACCGCCCTCTTCCCGACTATCGTGGGAAAGATGAAAACGTATATAGCCGCGCCTGGCATTCCGCAACCGCTGAGCACGCAAGTTGTAGTATTCGGCAAAACCCTCGGACGATTGTTTGAGCGCCGAATCCAGGTTGAGCACGCCGTGTTCAAGTGCGTTGGAATAGAGTTCGGCGAGGATGGTGTAAAGGCTACCACTGTGGGATCTCAACCCAGGCACTTCCGTGATCACGCTCAACAATAACGGTAACGGGTCGAAGTAGCGGAACGTGGATGGCTTCACCTCAAAGTCCAGTGACCATTCCATGAGCCCCGGGGTCGGGGATGGAAACCGGGGCATGGTCTGGGATTCCACCTGATCGGGCGCGGCCATGCTGATTTCCACAAGGGACAGGTCATCATCCACTTCGCCGTCGCCGATAAAGTTTGTCACCGCGTGCATGATCTCGTCAAATATCTGTTCGGGTGGCGGTTGCTGATGAAACACGGCCCGCAGACCCTTCTCGCCGAACATGTCTCCGCTCTTGTTACGCGCCTCGTGTATTCCGTCCGACCACAGATAGCAGCGGTCTCCCACCGCCAACTCGAAGTGCTGACAATCCACTTTAAGTTGGGAATTGGGAACTACGCCGAGCGGCAGATGGCGGGACGTTATTGCTTCAACCGTTTTACTCTTCTGCCGATAAATAAAACTATCGGGCAAGCCACCGTTCCAGGCTGTCATTGTGCGCTCGCGAAAGTTAAACTCCAAAAAAGTCGCACAACAAAATACACCGGTTGGCAAAATTGTTTTCAACTTCGCGTTAATCTCACCAAGAATATCGGTCAAGGCAAAGCCCTTGTGGACCATGCCATAAAAGGTGGACGCCAGCGGCATGCCGCCAATGGCGGCGGGCAAGCCGTGCCCGGTAAAGTCACCCAACAACACCATCATATTGCCTGAGGGTCGCAGGGCAGCCACCAACACGTCGCCGTTAAACACCGCCCGAGGGGACACATAGTGTTTGACATTGCTAGCATCCAGACACCCGCTATGGGCAACCTTGTCGAACACCTGCTTGGCTATGGTCTGCTCTTGAATTAGCTGGTTGTTGTGTTTAACGATCTGATCGCGCTGGACCAGCATGGTAGCGTGCATTTCACGCATGCGGTTAAACGCCTTGATTTTGGCCTGCAGAATGACGCGGTTGTAGGGTTTTTGCAGAAAGTCGTCGCCGCCGGCGTCCAGACATTGCACCAACGATTCGGTGTCCGTAAGCGAGGTTAGAAAAATAATGGGAACCAGGTTTTCGCCGGCCAACGCTCGGATCTGCCGCGCCGCACCGAAACCATCCAGGTTCGGCATCAGAGCGTCCAGCAGGACAATATCGGGCTGTTCCTGGGAAAATTTTTGTACCGCGTCAAGGCCATCGTCGGCGATGACGACGGTGTGGCCCTCCTGCTTGACGATCGACTCCAGGATCATGCGATCGGCTTGGGTGTCGTCGGCAATCAGAATCTTGAGGGCGGGACAATCAGCCATGGAGCCCTACTGCACGGTAAATAGTTGTTCGAAGTTGGAAATGGTTAGAATTTTTTTGACGTCGGGGTTGCAGTTGACGATCTTGACCGCCGAGGTATCGCCCCCGGCATGGTCGCGCAGTAACAGCAACATACCCAGGGCGGAGCTATCCAAATAGGTGGTTTCCCGCATATCAACGCGATAGATCCTGGGTGGTGTGTCCAGGCTTTCATAACTGCGGCGGAAGTCCTGGTGCGCGCTGAAATCGAATCGTCCTTCGACCGAAATGGTGAGTTCGGCACCATCGGACGACACAGTTGAATTTATTGCCATAACTACCTCGTTGTTCTTCAACCTACCCTGGGGGCTCTATCGCGCCCGAGGGCGAATGAGACCAGCCCCCGCTCTCCTAAGCATAGACCAAAGTTTTACCTCCTTCACAAGTTGCCGGGCCTGCCGGGGGGAGGAAAACAGCCTTTGACGCCCTTTTTCGACCAATTTTCAAGCACTACGGGAGCTGTGGGGAGTGGGGGGGGGAGTGGGGGATCGGGGATCGGGCGAAGTCGCGAGGGCACCGCGCGTGCGGTGCCCTTTGGCTGGGATTTAGAAACTAAAGTCGTACTCGCTGGTTTCTCTTAACAATCGAAGGTCGTCCAATTTATTCTCAACCAGCCGTCTGCTATCCAGCTGCCGCAATACCGCCAGTTCCGGATCGTCACCGTCGTCATCGCTCCAATCCTCCAGATCGATATCGGAAACAAATGTAGATTCACTGCTCATACCGAAAACCCTCATGCGCACGATATTCACAACGAAACCGGGGCCTCTGCCGGCCGGTTGCGGTCGAAAAATAACCCCGAGTTTGGCAACGGTCAAGATAATTTTTAAAAGATTTAGTGCCAAAAAAAACCGCTTAACAAACTTTTGGTTCGGTCGCTTCTCCCACCTCATGCGACACCCTGATTCCAGCCAAAAGCGTGCAATTCCCTTGCCCTTAGCCGGGCAGGAAGCAGGATAATTTGCATGACTGGCGACTGGGGTTTTGCGGCTCGCGACTATTTTTGCAGCCCATACTTGCGCATCTTTTCCACCAGTGTGGTGCGGCGGATTGCCAGGTGGTCGGCGGCCCGGGCCACCACACCGCCGGTATCGGCCAGCGCCTGCTGGATCAGGTTGCGCTCCAGAGAGGTGAGATATTCCTTCAAATCAATGCCCGATTCCGGGAGCAATGCACGATCCGCCATGCTGACCATGGACGGCTGGTATCCAGGGGTTACGGATTCCACGGTCTGGGAGCCGTCCGGATCCTCGTCGCTGGCATCCACGTGGCGATATTTGGGTGGCAGGTCAGTGACGCCCACTACGCCGTAGGGGTGCATAATCGCCATGCGCTCCACCAGGTTGGCCAGTTCCCGCACGTTGCCGCCCCAATAATGTTTGCAAAGAGACATGATGGCGGCCGAATTAAAGCGAATCGAACCGCGCTTTTCGCCCTCCAACCGCGATACCAGTTCGTTGATGAGCAGCGGTACATCCTCGGAGCGTTCGCGCAGGGCTGGCATTTCAATGGAAAATGCGTTGAGCCGATAGAAAAGGTCTTCATGGAATTTCCCCTCGACTATCATTGCTTCCAGGTTTTGGGTGGTTGCAGCGATAATCCGCACATCCGCCTTGGATCCCGCTGTGCCACCGACCCTTTCGTAGGTATCTTCCTGTAGAACGCGGTGAATTTTTACCTGGGTGGACATAGGCAGGTTTTCAATGCCAGCCAAGAACAAGGTGCCCCCTTCGGCCAATTCCAAACGCCCGGCGCGGGCCGTATTGGCACCGGTAAACGCATCCTTCTCGTAGCCAAAGAGTTCGGTTTCCAGGAGCTCGGTAGGAATAGCGCCACAGTCCACCGGCACGAAGGGACCTTTGGTGCGGGGCGATTGGTAATGCAAATTACGGGCGACGACTTCCTTGCCGGTACCCGCTTCGCCGGTAATCAGTACGGTGATTTCCTTATCGGCCACCTGGCCCATCACCTTTCGCAAGTCCTGTACTTTGCGACTGGAACCCACCAAGCTGCGAAACAAGTGCGCCGGCCGACCGCCGCCGCTGTCCTGTTTATCCGCTGAAATCGCCTCGCGGTAATGTTCAGCCCGATGCAGGATGTCCAGGAGTTTGGCGTAAGTGGGTGGCAGGCTCAGGCTGCCGATGACCATGTGTTTTAGGTAGCGCTCCCAGTCTTCGGCCAGGGTTTGATGCTCTCCCCCCAAAATGACCGGGCAGGCTTTGTCCCATTCCCAGACTTGTTGCAGGCGCTGCTTGAGCCCCTTGCGCTCGCTGCATTCGACGAACACCACGGCCACGAAGTCCTCGGGGCTTTTACCCGAGTCGGCGGCCGCATTTTGCCAGTCCCGGTAACCCGTGGTAACCGCCGGTTGCCCCAAAAAATCCAAAATGACCTTGAGATCGTGGCGACGGCTTTGATCGTCGTCCACTACCAGGACGTTAACTTCTCGCCACATGATTCATGCCCTTGTTTTGCATACCGGGTTCGAATGCTTCTTCCTTGCAAATGCGGAAATCCGCCAGCCGCTCAACGTCGACTGTGTTCCAGTCCATAATTTGAGCAGATCCATTTTAGTAATAGACGAGTGCTTGCCAGGGGTCAAATAAATGACGCTCCCAGGGGCCAAAAGGCGGAATTGCCTGGTGCGTGGCGCAAGCGTGCCAGGAATGGAGGAGAAACCGGCGAACGGATTTTCCAGTTGGCGGCTATATTCAAGGCGCGAACCGGCGCAGGGTAGCGGGGAGTTTGCCCTGGGCGAGTAAACCGAGGTCGTCGGGGCGATCAATGTCGGGCAGTAACGGCAACAAAGTATAGGACCAATCCAACTCCAGCAAACGCGCCTCGGTTGCCGCCAGTACCTCGCCGGTACCCCAAGCTATGTTGTTGAATAGCGCCGAAGACAGGCGCCGCAATCCCAACAACACATAGCCGCCGTCGCTGGCCGGGCCCACCACCGCGTCCTGGTTCTGTAGCTCGACAAGGGCCCGGTGCAGATAGTCCGGCTCGATAAACGGACAATCGCTGCCAATGAAGACAACCCCAGTGAAGTTTTTTAAAGTCTGCTTGGCCGCGTTGTATATTCGCGCACCCAGGTCCTCCCCCTGCTGCGCATGGCACTGAAGATCAAAACGTCCGCACAGGTCGGCGATAAATAGCTCATCCGGATCACCGTCGACCCAAACTTGTAACGCACAAAGATTGGCTTTTGCGATCGTATCAGAAATGTAGCGGGTCATGGCGCAGTGCAGTTGCTTGCGTTCCTCGGGATCGAGTACCGAGGCCATGCGGGTTTTGACCGGGCGTGAGCCGGGTGCCTTGGTGAACTGGACAATGCAGTAGTCGGGAAACTTCAATTCAGGGCGCCGCTGCAACTGCTCCCCTGCCCCGCGGTGCAACCGTAACAATGCTCACCCACGACAATGTCCTCCGGCAGTGCAATACCAGACAGCAGATCGGACAGATGCAAGCGTGCGCGATCCGAGGCGATGAATTGGCCCGCTCCCGCAATCGGCCAATCCAGCATCTGATTGAAATCGCAGTCGTAAATATTGCCCTGCCAATCGACACTGATCAACGAACGGCACATCACCGCGTTCATGTTGTCGGTGGAAAAATTGTCTTTCAGTAAAGTTAAATAATCGCCGTACAACTTTTTGGCCAACAGCATACCGCCAAAACGGCTGATGGGCATGTTGGTGATGGTCAATAACCGGTTGAAAACAACGCCGTGATTAT
>JBBDIU010000118.1:0-16130 GCA_040880205.1 Cellvibrionaceae bacterium | reverse complement strand
GCAGTTTGGCCTGAAGCGCTTCAACTTCCCGGCTGGCCAGGCCACGCGTGTTGGGAGGCTGCTGGGCGAACTGACCGGCACCATTGATGCGGTCCGCAAGATGCCCGACGGACAGGGCGTAAAACTGTGAACGATTCCAGCGCATGATGACGTGGAAATTGTCGTACACCAGGAATTTGGGGCCATCGGCGCCGGAGGGCACCAGCAAGGCCGCGTCCACTTCAATATCGCCCAGTAAGGTGCCGTCGGTTCGCCTGACTCCCAATTGCTGCCATTCGCGCAGGGGCATGGGGTTATCGATACCCGCCTGATGGTAGGGAAAATCCTTGGGCAGCTTCACTTCCCTGCCCCAACGAAATTCTGGCCGCCAACCGAGGTTGTGCAGATAATTGGCGGCAGAGGCTAGCGCGTCGGGGATGCTGTTCCACAGATCGATCCGACCGTCACCGTCGCCATCAACGCCGTGGCGTCGGTAGGCCGAGGGCAGAAACTGCGTATGGCCGATGGCGCCTGCCCAAGAGCCCTGCATTTGACCCAGATCCAGTTCATGCAGCTCCGCCAGTTCCAATGCCTGGAAAAGCTCGGCACTGAAAAACCGCGCGCGCCGGTGATCACAGGCCAGGGTTGCCAACGCATCCAGGGTGGGAATTTTGCCGAGGAAATTGCCAAAGTTGGTCTCCAGCCCCCAGAATGCCACTAAGTACTGGGCGGGAATACCGTATTCCCGGGTCAGCTCCCCGAGCAGGGTCCGATGTTTTTTAAGCAAATCGCGGCCGCGGGAAACGCGATAGGCAGTCACCCGGCGGTCGACGTAATCGGCGAAAGTCTGGGTGAATTCCGGCTGGCTGCGATCCAGTTCCACCACCCGCTCGAGATTATTTGCCTCGCCCAGGGCAGCGACTAGATGAGAGGCAATACCGCGTTCCCGCGCTTGCTGTTGCAAGCTGATAATGCAGGCGGCAAAACCGCCGCTCTCGGTCTCTGGCAAGGCCACGGACGGGAACACGCTAGCGAGAACAGCAACGACCAAAAAACGCTTTAACACAAACTCTTCCATCGCACCCTTGCGTACCGCATTGGCATTCGCAAATTGTCGCTCATTATATTCATTTCCCAATCGAGGAGAATGATGTGACCCACAAAGCAAACGATAGTTGCTCATCCATTGGTGGGGGTCCGGGAGCGATCACGTCTCCGGGGTCATCACGACAACTGCAGGGTCTATTCCCGTTTGCCCTCGCGTTCTTCCTGGCGGGCCCCGCCCAGGATGCCCGGTAGCGAATGGTTGCCCTCGTGACAAGCATATTCGTAAATGTGCTTGTCGGTTGCGTACATGGGCATCTCACCGGTCCAGGGCTGAGTGTAGGCTTCCTCATCCTCCACGGTGAACTGATACAGAATGCTGTCTGGACCCGTTCGGGTGAAACGCTCGGTAATCTTTGCTGTCGCCGGCACGTACAGACGGTGCCGCGTCGCGGCGCGGACGGTTTGACCGGGATGGAAATTGATGGTCTCCACCACCAGTGTATCGCCCTCCCAGTGGCCGACTGAATCCCCCAGCCACGGCTTCATCGCCGCCGGGCGATGCGCGTCGTCGAGGCGGATAATGCGCGCATCGTGATTCATTTCCACCATGATCATAACGTGATCGGGCGTTTGGACGATCTGGTAGTGGTTGTTGTAGAGCACGGGCAACATAGGCGGCCCACCGGTAGAACCAAAACCCACCAGACAGCGTTCACCCAAGCCGCGTATTTCGGGGCCATCAAAACCAACTTGGCTGCTGCGTCGGCCGTAGGTTTCGGTGAAAGCCTTGCGGCCTTGTTCCGAGTAAGGCACCTGGCCGTCCTTCGGCGAGCTGATAATGGAAGTTCGATATTCACCGTTCACTTGGACCACGCGCGTGCCCGGGTCCATCCAGAAAACATTGTAGCCGCCCACGCCTTGTCCGGCGGTTGGTGGTGGCGCGTCAGGGTCGGTGGGGCGGGAGTCCATTGCCTTCATACGCTCAAAGGGATTGTTTTCCTCCATTTGCTTGCCCAGCTCCGGAGTCAGCACCAATTGCTCCCCGTACTGAGAAGGGCGCTCAAAAGGCGTCATGGTGGCATTGGTCCAAACCCCTTGCAGGTCGGGGTGCCCAAAACTGGTCTTGGGAACTTGCCACTCGCCATCCGCGGCAGCGGCGATCAGCGGCAGCAGACACAGGCCTAGAACGGCCCTCGCCATTATGTCCCTTGGGTTAACGAGGTTTTTGTTTTTAGCGACCTTGGGTAAATTGCGGTTCATCAAACTCTCCGTGCGCGGGAATTTTTGGCAGGTCGCAGGCTAAATCAGTCCCATCCACGGCGCAAGGTTGTCCAGCGTTAAGTTTTGCTTTGCTGGGTCGGATACGCGAGATGGTCGAACAACAATAGGCATTGTGCAAGCCGGGCCGCTCATAGCGCGATAGCGCTGGGTTAAAGATCAGAATCCGTTATTCTGCCGCGCTTCGCTTTTACATGCGCCCGCCGGGTTTTCTCCTCAAGGCGCTTCTTTTTTGCGGTTCTGCTTGGCCTTGTCGCCAGACGCCGCTTTCGCACCAAGGTTCCCCGCCGAATAAAGGTCGCCAGACGGTCCAGCGCCGCCTGGTAATTGCGCTCCTGACTGCGGTAGTCCTGCGCCTTAAGCACGAAGACACCTTCCTTGCTGACCCGTCGATCGCTGAGCTTTAGCAGTCGCTCCTTCACCTCATCCGGCAACGAAGAGGCGGAAATGTCGAAACGCAGTTGAATGGCCGTGGCCACCTTGTTGACGTTTTGTCCCCCCGCGCCCTGAGAACGCACAGCCGTCACGGAAAACTCGTTTTCAGCAACACAGATATGTTCAGTAATCTCAAGCATCCACCCATGATCGACCATCCCCCGCAATTCTTCAACGCCGCGTTCGTTCCTGTTCCCTGTCACCTGTCACCTGTCACCTGTTCCCTGTTCCCTGTTCCCTGACCCGACCAGCACGGAAATTGCACAGCATGCAGCAGGGTCGCAGCCAACCGCGGCTGGTGGCAGGGAGAACGCGGCAAGTGAAAATAGCCCAGGTTGCACCTTTGTTCGAGTCGGTACCACCAAAATATTACGGGGGAACAGAACGGGTTGTCGCCTATTTGTGCGACGGTTTGGTAAAACTGGGCCACGACGTAACCTTGTTTGCCAGTAGTGATTCCAACACTGAAGCGAAGCTGGTCCGGTGTCGTGATCAAGCGATCCGGCTGGATGAGTGTCCCTTGAAGTCCGAGCTCGCGGCACATCTCATCATGCTGGATACCTTACGAAGCCGAGCTCACGAGTTCGACATTATTCATTTTCATATAGATTTGCTGCCCTGCCCCCTGTTCGAGGAGTTCGCCGAGCGGACAATCACCACCACCCACGGGCGTCTCGACTTAAAGGAGCTAAAAGACTTCTACCGGCGCTGGTCCCATTATCCTTTGGTATCCATTTCCCACAATCAACGAGCGCCGCTTGAGTTCGCCAACTGGCTTGGCACCGTTCACCACGGGCTGCCCCTCGATATCTATCATCCGGTCGGGAACCCGCGCGGCGATTACCTGGCATTCCTGGGGCGCATTTCGCCGGAGAAGCGGCCCGACGTGGCTATTCGTGCCGCGCAATGCTTGCAGCAGGAACTGAGGATTGCCGCCAAGGTGGACGAGGCGAACACGGATTATTTCCGGGATACCATCAAGCCCCTGCTCAGCTGCGACCGTATTAATTTCATTGGCGAATTGGCGGACAACCAAAAAAGTGATTTTCTGGGAAATGCACAAGCGCTGATTCTGCCAGTGGGCTGGCCTGAACCATTCGGCATGGTGTTGATTGAAGCGATGGCCTGCGGAACACCGGTAGTGGCCTGCAAGCGCGGCGCCATCCCCGAAATAATTGAACACGGCGTCACGGGTTTTGTGGTGAACGATGAAAGCGAAATCGTGGAAGCACTGAAGCAGGTGAAGGATCTGAACCGCCACAAAATTCGCCAGGAGTTTGAACGGCGCTTCTCCGCTTCGGTGATGTGTGACAATTACCTAAACCTATACCGGCAACTCCTCGACCGCAAACCAGCCGTGGCTGGCAGCAGTGCGCGTGACAATTCAGCGATGGTGATTGAACCGGCGGACGAAACCGGGTCGTCCTCCTCCCTGGCAGACAGTGAATCGCGGATGCCCTACAAACTGTTCGCGCTTAAACACCGGGATACCTTCGCAGTCGCCGACTCCTTTGGCAACATCCTCGGCAACGGCGATGGCATGTTCCGCGACGATACGCGGGTCCTATCGGAATTTCGCTTGGTTGTGGGCGACCGGCCACTGGCTTTGCTGAGCGCCACCATCAGCCAGGACAATGTGTTTTTTACCACGCATGTCACCAACCGTCCTTTGCCACCATTGGGCGGCCGCTCCATCCCGGAAGGGGTTATTCACCTAAAGCGATCGCGTTTTCTGTGGGACGAGTGCCTGTACGAACGCATACAACTGGTCAATTACGGCTCTCACGATGTGTCCGCTCCCATAAAAATTCACTTCGGCGCGGATTTTCAGGACATGTTTGAAGTGCGTGGAAGAAAACGGCCAGCACGCGGCAAACTGCTCGCGCCGGGGCGTGGCGATCACTGTGTACGATTGTGCTATCGCGGTCTGGACGATGTGGTCCGCGGCTCGGTTATCGCGTTCTCCGAGCAACCTTGTCAACTGCGCAATGATCAGGCCGAATTTGTGCTTTCTCTTCCATGCAACACCTGCGTGGAGCTTTATATGGAAGTCGGCCCTGACCGAAACCACAGTGGCGCGGCGGCAAAGCCTGATCGAGCGCGTTTCCGACAGGCCGCCGCGCACGCGCGCCGCAGTATGCGCAGGCGGGGTCACGGCGGCGGCGTACTGCATTCCGGCGAACGGGTCTTTAACAGCTGGCTGGAACATTCCCGTTCCGACCTGGCGCTACTCACCACTGAACTGGAAACGGGCCCCTACCCCTACGCTGGTATTCCCTGGTTTTCCACGCCTTTTGGTCGAGATGCGGTCATTACCGCCATGCAGATGCTGTGGTTCGATCCCACCATTGCTCGCGGCGTCCTGGCCTATCTGGCCCGCAACCAGGCGCAAGAAACCTCCAGTTTCCGGGACTCCGCACCGGGCAAGATCATGCACGAGACGCGCAAGGGCGAAATGAATGCGCTGAAGGAAATTCCCTTCGGTCTGTACTACGGCGGTGTGGACACGACGCCCTTGTTCGTCATGCTGGCGGGTGCCTATACCGAACGAACCGGCGACCTGGCGTTTATTGACACCATCTGGCCAGCGCTGGAAGCCGCCATGGCGTGGATCGAGCAGGCGAACGCCACGGGAGACGGTTTTCTAGACTACGCCAGCGGCGAGGCCAGTGGCCTGCGCAATCAGGGCTGGAAGGACAGCGAAGACTCGATCTTCCACGCGGACGGCAATTTTCCCCCGAGCCCCATCGCCCTGGTGGAAGTGCAGGGCTATAAATTCGCCGCCCTATTGAGCATGGCCGCACTTTGCAAACGTCGGCGCGATTACGAAACCTCCGGCCAATGGAAAAAGAAAGCGGAAACAATGCGCGACGCGGTGGAGAAGGCATTCTGGATGGACGACAAGTGTTTTTACGCCCTCGCACTCGATGCGAATCGCAATCCTTGTCGCGTACGAAGCTCCAACGCCGGACATCTGTTGTTTACCGGATTGCCCACCGCGGAACGCGCCGCAAAAGTTACCCAGCAGTTGTTATCCAGCGTCTTTGATTGCGGCTGGGGCATAAGAACCCTGGCCACCGATGAAACCCGCTACAACCCCATGTCTTACCACAACGGCTCGGTCTGGCCGCACGATACCGCCATCTGCGCCGCGGGCATGGCCCGCTATGGAAACCGCGCGGCCGCTGCCCACATTCTGTCCGAGCTGTTCGACGCGGCCGTGCATTTTGGCATGCGCCTGCCGGAATTGTTTTGCGGCTTTCAGCGCTTTCCCGGCGAGACGCCCATCGCTTACCCGGTGGCCTGTCTCCCGCAGGCCTGGGCCTCCGGTTCGGTTTTTATGACTTTGCAAGCGTGCCTCGGCCTCAGCGTCAACGGTTGGAAAAATGAAATTCAAATTCACCAGCCGCAATTGCCGCACGGCATTAATCACCTGACCGTGCGCAAGCTGCCGGTGGGCGATACGCGGGTGGACCTGACCTTTCAGCGGGTGCGGGAGCGGGTGACGGTATTCACGGAGCAAAAGGGTCCGGAGGTTCGGGTGCTGACGTAGGGAGTGGGGGGTGGGAAGTGGGAAGTGGGAAGTCAAAACAAAACCCGAGGGTAGGACTTACGCATAATTTAAGTGAGGCACTGTTCGAGGCTTTTGGGCTGGATGTTGAGGTCGGAGAAAGTTCGGGCGTCATCGCCCGCGATGTTGTCGTGTTGCATTAGGATGAGTTGATCGCGGGTCAGTGGTGGATTGGGGAGAATTTTCAGTCCGGCCACCAGGACCCGCCACGCGGGAAAAGGCACCGGCAGCAGCCAACGTTTGCGGCCCGTGTGCGCGAGTAGGGTTTGCACGGCTTCGCGGTAGGTGTAAACCTTTGCGCCCCCCAGTTCGAATACACCGCTAGGGCAATCATCGGCCAATGACAAACGGATTATTGCGGCGGCAACATCGTCCACACACACCGGTTGCAGTCGCGTCTCGCCGCGGCCAAAGAGGGGCACAACAGGCAGGCGTATCGCCATCTCCACGGACTTGAGAAAACCGCCGTCGCGGGCAAACATTACGCTCGGCCGAATAATGGTAGCATCGGCAAAAACTTCGCGAACAGCTTTCTCACCCAAAGCTCGCGCGTGGACAAACGGCGAGGGGGAATCCAGATTTACCCCAATACCCGACACATGCACCATCCGTTGAACATCGGCCCGCTTGGCGCAACGCGCGATGCGCTCGGCGCCTTGAACGTGAATCGCATTGAAACCGAGATCGCCTTTTTCCACGTACAAGGACACGGCATTAACCACGGCAGTGGCCCGGCTGACTGCCTCGGTTACCGCGTTTTCGTCGCGCACGTCAACCTGTACCGGCACCACCTGACTTCGCCATTCGGAAAAATCCGCCGCACGCGGGTGGCGCGCTGCAACGCGTACCCGGGCACCCGCTTCCAGCAGTTGCTTTACAACCCGATTGCCCAGAAAGCCAGTGCCGCCGAATACTGTTACGATCTGTTCCTTCATGTCGCGCCCTTTTCAAATTCTGATTAGCAAGGCTTGCGCGAAAAAACGCTCTTCAACGAACCGCTCAGTCGAACCGGGAAAATAGCCAGGGTGCCTGCTGCTCGCGCTTCCTTTCATAGGCGCTAATCGCCTCGGCGTCCTGCAAGGTCAGACCGATGTCATCCAAGCCTTGTAACAGGCCGTGTTTGCGAAAATCGTCCACGTCGAAGCGATATGCTTCGCCATCGGGTGCTGTTACCGTTTGCCGTTCCAGATCCACTGTCAACTGATAGCCATCCCGTGCGTAAAGTTCCTGAAACAATTGCTCCACTTCCGCTTCATTCAGAACCACGGGCAACAAACCATTTTTAAAGCAGTTGTTATAGAAAATGTCCGCGAAACTGGGCGCGATCACACAGCGAAAGCCATAATCGTCAAGCGCCCAGGGCGCGTGTTCACGGCTTGAACCACAGCCGAAATTCTTTCGCGTCAGCAAAATTTGAGCGCCTTGATAACGGGGAAAATTTAACGGAAATTCCGGGTTGAGCGGACGTTGGCTGTTGTCCTGGTCCGGCGCGCCTTCGTCCAAATAGCGCAAGGCATCAAACAAATTCGGCCCAAAGCCGGTGCGCTTGATGGATTTTAAAAATTGCTTGGGAATAATTAAGTCGGTATCGACATTGGCGCGATCCATGGGAGCCACAACGCCGGTAACCGTGGTAAAACTTTTCATTGTTTTCCTCTCTGATGTTCGGATAGAAAGTTTTTTGGTATAAGGGCTCAAGAGTTCGTGCCATCCGACCCGCCCTGGCGGGGGCATAGCCTCTGTGATCGGCCGCAAGCCTTCCCTCTGACCGGGCCGCTGCGTAACTCGCAAAAGGCGCTCAAACATCCACAGCGGACTACCCCCGGCCAGAGGGAAGGCTTAAACGCGTCCTGAAAGATCTCAGAGGCTATGCCCCCACCAGGGCTCCCGCCGTGCTATTACTTGGGATGCTTTTTTATCCTGGTTCTCTCAAGACGACATCGCCGGTCAGCTCAACCCCGATCACTCATCTTTTTTTAGCATTCTATACGCGCCGCTACACCAATGTTCTCACGTCAACAAAATGGCCCATAACAGCCGCGGCCGCCGCCATGGCGGGGCTGACTAAATGAGTTCGGCCACCGTAGCCCTGTCGACCTTCGAAGTTGCGGTTGGAGGTGGATGCGCAACGCTCGCCCGGTTCCAGTTTGTCGGCGTTCATGGCCAGGCACATGGAACAGCCGGGTTCACGCCATTCAATATCCGCTTCGATAAATACTGTGTGCAAGCCTTCCGCCTCGGCCTGCGCCTTTACCGCCCCGGAACCGGGCACCACCATGGCGCGTTTGATGGAGGCCGCTTTTTTGCGGCCTTTCACTACCTTGGCCGCTTCCCGCAAGTCTTCAATTCGCGAGTTGGTGCAGGATCCGATGAACACCACATCGACCGGAATATCCACAATGGCCTGGCCGGGAGTTAAATCCATATAAGCCAGGGCGCTGTGAATGCTGTCGCGCCGGGTCGGATCCGTTTCGTCATCCGGGTTGGGGACGGTCCCTCCAACCGGCACCACCATTTCCGGCGAGGTGCCCCAGCTGACTTGCGGCTCGATATCCTCACCGCGCATTTCCACTACTGTATCGAAGTGGGCATCGGGATCGCTGTGCAAATCACGCCATTGTTCCACCGCCTGGTCCCACAAGTCTCCACTGGGGGCGAAGGTGCGTCCTTTTACGTAGTCGATGGTTTTGTCGTCCACCGCCACCATGCCGGCCCGGGCACCGGCCTCGATGGCCATGTTGCACACCGTCATGCGTCCTTCCATGGACATGGCCCGGAACACTTCACCGGCAAACTCAATGGCATGGCCATTACCGCCGGCAGTGCCAATCTTGCCGATGATGGCCAGCACCACATCCTTCGAGGTGACGCCGATGGGCAATTCGCCGTCGACCTTGATCAACATGTTCTTCATTTTCTTGGTGACCAGGCACTGGGTCGCCAACACGTGCTCCACCTCCGAGGTGCCGATGCCGTGGGCCAAGGCGCCGAGGGCGCCGTTGGTGGCGGTATGGGAATCACCGCAAACGATGGTCATGCCCGGCAGGCAGGCGCCGGTTTCCGGGCCGATCACGTGGACAATGCCCTGGCGCCGATCATTAATCTTGAATTCGCGAATGCCGAACTCGGCGCAGTTGTCGTCCAGGGTTTGCACCTGAATTTTCGATACCGGGTCGGCAATGCCCGCCACCCCCGCCTGACGTTCAATGACCGTGGTGGGCACGTTGTGATCCGGGGTGGCGATATTGGCGTCAATGCGCCAGGGCTTGCGCCCGGCCAGGCGCAAGCCCTCGAAGGCCTGGGGCGAGGTCACCTCGTGGATAATGTGGCGGTCTATATAAAGCAGCGCCGAGCCATCGTCCCGCTGCTTCACCAGATGGGCATCCCACAGTTTGTCGTAAAGCGTCTTGCCAGCCATGTATCACCTGTTCCGTTTAATTCGCTATGCAATGGTCAGCAGACTAAGCCAAGCCATGGAATAACACAAATTCATATTTATAATAGTTTGCATTCCCAAATGGAATTCATGTAGCCTAGCCCCGACCGATCTATTTTTCTTCGACTAGGGATTAGCGACTAGAGACTAGCGACTGAACTCATGGAAACCCAGAACCTGCTGGCCTTCGTCCGCGTCACGGAATGCGGCTCGTTTTCGGTGGCTGCCGAGCAGCTGCATCTGACCCAACCCGCGGTCAGCAAGCGGATCGCCGCCCTGGAGGCTCAGTTGTCGGCGCGACTGTTCGACCGGATCGGCCGGCAAATCCGCTTGACCGAGGCGGGCCAGGTGCTTTTGCCTCGCGCCCACAGAATTCTGCAAGCTGTAAAGGAAACCCGCCAACACCTGGCCGATCTGTCAGGCGAAGTTGCGGGTGAACTTAGTCTGGCCACCAGCCATCACGTCGGCCTCCACCGACTGCCGGTGATACTGAAGGAATTCGTGCAGCAATATCCGGCGGTGGACTTGAAACTGGCCTTCCTCGATTCAGAGCGAGCCTATGGTGAGGTCTTGAGGGGCTCCATGGAGCTCGCGGTGATTACGCTATCGCCCAATCCCCCGCCGGCTATTGAATCCCACCAGGTGTGGGAGGATCCGCTCCAATTCGTCGTTTCACACAATCACCCGCTGGCCTCGGTCGGCGACGTGACCTTGGCGGAACTGAGCCGCTTCCCGGCCATTCTGCCGGAAGCGAACACTTACACCACTCGGGTCGTCACAACCCTGTTTGATGCCCAATCTCTGCCATTGACCACAAAATTAGCCAGCAATTTTCTGGAGACCATCAAAATGATGGTGTCCATCGATCTGGGCTGGAGTGTGTTACCCGAGACTCTGATCGACGATCAGTTGCGAGTCCTGCCCCTGGACAATACCCGCCTCACGCGTTCGCTCGGATACATCCATCACCGCGAGCGGACCCTGGGCAATGCCGCTCAGCGTTTTATCGAGCTGCTTAGTCGGCGTTTCATCACAAACAGCGGAAAATCTTGACCGCCGGCCCTCGGATCGGTCGAATGTTTGCTACATTTATTTGAATTCCTGATCACGGGGAGATAGAACTACGCCTACTGACTAACCAGGGTATAACTGGAGAGAAAAACCATGAAAAAGCTCATAAAACCGCTGTGCGCGGCCAGCATGCTAATCGCATCACCCGTCGCACTAAGCGATACCATTCTGGGCATCTACACGGGCGGCGGTGTCTGGAATACCGACTTTTCCGGGAACGTGGGTGACGTGGGCCAACCCAGCGCCGATCTGGAAGATCTGGGCTTAAGCGATCAGGACAACAACTTCCTGTTTATCGCGCTGGAGCATCCGATACCGATCATTCCAAATATACGTTTGCAAAGTACCGATATTTCCCAATCCGAAACGGGCACCATAACCCAGTCCTTTGTGCTGGATGGGGATCCCTATTTCTTTAGCCAAGAGGTGACGTCGGATTTCGACCTCAGCCATGTTGATGCCACTCTCTATTACGAGTTGTTGGACAACTGGGTCAATCTGGATCTGGGGGTTACCTTTCGTATGTTCGATGGTGAAATCAGTATGCAAAGCCAAACCGCAAGCGGCTCTCGCAAGTTGGATGAAACCATTCCCATGCTCTACGGCAAGGCCCAGTTTAATCTTCCTCTGAGCGGTTTCTACGTGGCGGGTGGCGGCAACTACGTGAGCTATTCCGGTAGCGACGTCAGCGATCTGCAAGCCTCGATCGGTTACATGTCGGATGGCTTGGTGCTGGATTTCGGAATCGAGTTGGGGATAAGAACTTTCTCAATTGAACTGGACGATGTCAGCGATTTGGATGCGGATATGAAACTCGACGGGACCTTTGCTTCGGTTTATTTGCACTTCTAGGGAGCCTCTGAAACGATGGGAGCTGCAAATTTTCGGTCCCATTCCCAGGTCGGTTAGATTTGTGGCTTTGATCCGTTTGCCGCTGGGTAGTACATTTCGAAACCGCATAAATATGTCCGTGTAGCTCCCTCAATTGACCGCCATGGATGGCGGAAATGCACGCTTTGCAGGAGCAAAAGCACGCCGTCCCTGAATTGAGGGTTTCGAAATGCACTACCCAGCACCAAACTCGCACCGTGCCCTTCCCTCAGATCTCTGCTCTAGCGACGGCGGCTATCAAAATTAGTCACTTAATAGCAAACTCATCCGCATCATCCAGCGCGCCGAACTTATTGCGGTAACGCTGCAATTCCGCGTAATCCAACGTTACAGTGTAACAACCGGCGCGGCTGCCGGGTTCAACGATGGGCTTGCCCTTTGGATCCAGGACAACGCTTTGCCCGTTGTGGGCGTGGCCGCCGCCGTCTTCCCCCACTCGGTTCACGCCTACGGTGTAACTGAGATTCTCGATGGCTCGCGCGGTCAACAAGCTCGACCAGTGGCCAACGCGCACTTTTGGCCAGTTGGCGACATACACCAACAAGTCGTAATCCTTGCGATTGCGGCTCCAGACCGGGAAACGCAGGTCGTAGCAGATTTGCGGGCTACAGCGCCAACCCTTGCAGTCAACAATCACCCGTTCCCTGCCCGCCGTGTAGGTTTTGTCCTCGCCCGCGAAACTGAACAAATGCCGTTTATCGTAGGTGGTCACACTGCCGTCGGGTTTGGCCCACAATAAGCGATTAAAGAACTGATCCCCTTCCCGGATCAACACGCTGCCGGCAATATCGGCATTGATCTCCGCCGCACAGCGACGCAGCCACTCCACCGTTTCGCCGGTCATGGTTTCCGCATGGCGCGTGTCGGTGATGTTAAATCCGGTGGTAAAGGTCTCCGGCAAAATAACCAGGTCGCTATCGCGACCGTGTTCGTGCATTAGCTGCCCGAACTTCTCACGGTTGGCCGGGGGATCTTGCCAGATAATGGATTCCTGGACGATGGTGACCGTTAAATCTTGCATAGGCACTAGGCAAAAGCCAAGGATTATTTAACGCGCGGTGGGACCACGGGCAACTCGGTTTTCACCTCGGCGTTTTGGCCGCGGTGACGCAGAAAGTGGTCCATCAACACGATGGCCAACATGGCTTCGGCAATGGGTGTTGCGCGAATGCCAACACAGGGGTCGTGACGACCCTTGGTAACCACTTCGGTGGCTTGACCGTCGAGGTCAATACTCCTGCCCGGCAAACGAATACTGGAAGTGGGCTTCAAGGCAATACTGGCCACCAGATCCTGCCCCGAAGAAATACCACCCAACACTCCGCCCGCATTATTACTGAGAAAACCATCGGGCGTTATCTCGTCGCGATGTTCGCTACCCTTTTGCGCGACGCTGGCAAAGCCCGCGCCGATTTCCACACCTTTGACCGCGTTGATGCTCATTAAAGCGTGAGCGACGTCGGCGTCCAGGCGATCGAATACCGGTTCGCCCAGACCAACCGGCATGCCGCTGGCTACCACGGTTATTTTCGCACCGATGGAATTGCCTTCCTTGGTCAGCGCGGCCATGTATTCTTCCATGGCGGGCACTTTGTCGGGGTCGGGACAGAAAAACGGATTGTTGGCAACCTCATCCCAATCGACTTTATCGATGGCAATGGGGCCGAGCTGGGACAAATAGCCTTTGATTTCAATCCCATTGTGTTCGCGCAGATATTTCTTGGCAATTGCACCCGCCGCCACGCGCATGGCGGTTTCCCGCGCGGAAGAGCGGCCGCCGCCGCGGTAATCGCGCAGGCCATATTTGTGCTGATAAGTGTAATCGGCATGGGCGGGACGGAAGGTATTTTTAATGTTGCTGTAGTCCTTGGAGCGCTGATCGGTATTTTCGATAACCAAGCCGATGGGTGTGCCAGTGGTTTTACCTTCGAACACTCCGGACAGGATTTTCACCTGATCCGCTTCCCGACGCTGAGTGGTGTAACGGGACTGGCCCGGCTTGCGTCGCTCCAAGTCACCCTGAATATCCTCTTCGGACAAGGCCATGCCGGGCGGGCAGCCATCGACAACACAGCCCAGCGCCGGGCCATGACTTTCACCGAAGGATGTCACGGTAAAAAGCTTGCCTATTGTATTGCCGGCCATAGTGTTACCCGTGATGACTGAAGGATGGGGCAGTATAGCATTTTTGCCTCTCCGCCCCAGAGCACCAACGCGCAGTATCAAAGAAACTGATCGGCATGACACTCTAGCTCCGCGGCGCTCAGTACGAAAACGCCGTGTCCTCCGCGCGCGAACTCAATCCAGAGAAACGGCACGCGGGGATAGGCCTTTTCCAGCGCTTCCCAACTGTTGCCCACTTCGACAATCAAACTGCCCTGGTCAGTCAGGTGCTCCCTCGCCTCCCGCAACAGGCGCCGGCAGAAGTCGAGGCCGTCGTTGCCGGACGCGAGAGCGAGTTCCGGTTCGGCACGATACTCGGCCGGCATCGCGGCGAGATCCTCCGAATCGACGTAAGGCGGATTGCAAACAATGAGATCGTAGCGTTCACCGCTTACCGCACTGAATAAATCGCCAGTCACGGCGCGGACCCGATGGCGGAGATTGAACGTGCGAATATTGTGCTCCGCCACCTCGACCGCGGCGGTTGAGATATCACTCAAGTCCACGCTGGCGCCGGGAAAAATCATTGCCGTGGCTATGCCGATACAGCCACAGCCGGTACAAAGGTCCAACACCCGTGCCGGTTCCCGTGGCAGCCAGGGCGTATAGGCGTTATCGATGAGTTCGGCAATGGGCGAGCGGGGAATTAATACCTCGGGCGTGACTCTAAACTCCAGTCCGGCAAAAAACGCCTTGCCAACCAGATAAGCGGCGGGCAGCCGCTCGCTGATACGGCGCTCGAAAAGTGCGACAATATTGGCCAGTTCTTCGCTCGATAAGCGCCGCTCCAATATGCCGGCGTCGTCCGCCCACGGCAGACCCAAGCCGTGCAAGGCCAAGAGTACCGCTTCGTCCCAGGCGTTGTCGGTTCCGTGGCCGAAGTACAAGGCAGCCCGATTAAAATTGCCTTCGGCGGCAGACAATAATTGACGCAGTGCGCAGGGCTTCGCGGGCCAATCGTATGAATCGGTCATGACACTAGCCACAAAAAGCCTTTACGGCTGTGAAGAGTTGTCGTAGGGTTTAGGTCCGGTTCGAGTCTCGCGATCATTGGAATAGAACCCTGTAGTAGAACCATGTAATAGAACCCTGTATGAGAACCATTATGAAAGAACATTATTCCCGGATTATTGAAGCCATCGGCGAAGACCCATCCCGGCCGGGCCTAAAGGGTACTCCCGCCCGTGCCGAAGAGGCCATGCGCTTTCTCACCCGTGGCTACGATCAGACCGTTGAAGAGGTTATCAATGGCGCTTTGTTTCCTTCGGATTCCAGTGAAATGGTGCTGGTAAAGGACATCGAACTGTATTCGCTCTGCGAGCATCATATTTTGCCCTTTATCGGCAAAGCACATGTGGCTTATATTCCGACGGGTCGCGTGCTGGGTTTGTCGAAAATCGCGCGCGTTGTTGACATGTTTGCCCGGCGTCTGCAAATTCAGGAGCAATTGACAATGCAAATCGCCAGTACCATTGAGCAGGTCACTGGCGCAGCCGGGGTGGGTGTGATTATCGAAGCAAAACACATGTGCATGATGATGCGCGGGGTGGAGAAACAAAATTCGCTCATGACCACCTCGGCCATGCTCGGCGCCTTCCGCAATAATTCCAGTACTCGCACGGAATTCTTGTCGCTGATACGCTAACCATTGGTTAGCTCAGTCAGCAACTATCAATTCGAGTCGATGATCCTTGTCAGTGTTTCGCGCGGTAATTCGCGCCGGCACCAGGCTACCCACCCCGTGAGCCTCCAGGCGGTCTGCACTGACTCCGGCTTCAATCAGTGCTTGCGATAGCTGCTGTGCATACCCAAGCGAACGTTCCATTTGCTCGGGCAAGGGACGCCGTGAATAGTCGTGACCCACGATGCGCACAAACAAACGTCGGTTATTGCGCAGAGCACGCGCCAAGGCATTGATGTGCTCCGCTTGAAACTGTATTTCGCCGCCTTCCGAGCGTACCCCGGACACACTGTAATACCCTTGTTCTCGTAATTGCTCAACAATGGCTTCGGGGTTCGGAGCCACACCCGCCGTCGAGCTATCCTCGGTCTGCAACCATTCCAAATGAGCATAGACTCGTCTATTACCGCGTAACACCGTATAAACAACCGCGTAGTGAATACGGTCGCGGTTGTCTATCACTTCAAAAATACCGTAGTACTGATCCTGGTCGAGGCCGTAGAGCTGCTTTACCTCGAAAATGTCGTTGGCCCAGCTGTTGCTGCTGCCGCAGTTTCGCTCGCGCCACAGGTAGATCG
>JBBDIU010000117.1:0-16307 GCA_040880205.1 Cellvibrionaceae bacterium | reverse complement strand
TGTCAAACTATGCATGCCTCCCCAGCAAAGCTGGTGGGTCTCCCATTTTTACTAGCTGCGCCAGCCACGCGGCTTCGTCCAATGCAAAAAACGCCATGACCCCCCGTGGTGCGATTATGCAAAAATTCCGCACTCCAATAGGGCGCTGTGCACAACAATGAAGCCTGCCCTCCGTACAGCAGATCCGCTTGTTCTCCCTTCAATTCTCCTTTTTCTGTATCAGACTAAAATAAAGTTTTATAAAACAGACAGTTAAAATAGATCGATCAGCGCCAACTTTTGTTGGCACCAATAGTGCTATTCCCCCAAAAGCGGCCCAGGGAATCTTTGAATGAGTGCACACGCCTAGCGAGTGTCTTGTTAAAAGTTTTCAGAGCCTGCCAACAACTCACCATTATGGGGGCTTACAATGAATATGAGTATTAAACGCTGCTTGCAGCGAGGGGCGATCGCCTTGGGCGCCACGGCGCTTTCTTTCACTGCGTCACTGGCCAATGCCCAGGACACTATCAAAGTGGGCGTACTCCATTCACTCTCCGGCACCATGGCAATCAGTGAAACCACACTGAAAGACACCGTGCTGATGATGATCGACGAGCAAAACAAAAAGGGTGGCTTGCTGGGCAAGCAACTGGAGGCAGTGGTAGTCGATCCCGCTTCCGATTGGCCCCTGTTCGCGGAAAAAGCCAAGGAGCTGTTGACTCAGGAACAAGTTGACGTGGTATTTGGCTGCTGGACTTCCGTTTCCCGCAAGTCGGTGCTTCCTGTATTCGAAGCCGAAAACGGCTTGCTCTTCTACCCCGTACAGTACGAAGGTGAAGAGAGCTCGAAAAACGTTTTCTACACCGGTGCCGCTCCCAATCAGCAAGCGATCCCCGCGGTTGACTACCTGATGAATGAATCCGGCGTGGAACGCTGGGTTCTGGAGGGAACGGACTATGTCTATCCTCGTACAACCAACAAGATCCTCGAACAATACCTTCTGTCGAAAGGCGTGAAGGCCGCCGATATTTCCATCAACTACACGCCCTTTGGACATTCCGACTGGCAAACCCGGGTTTCGGAAATCAAACGATTCGGTTCCGCGGGCAAGAAAACCGCCGTGGTTTCCACTATTAACGGCGATGCCAACGTGCCTTTCTACAAGGAACTGGGTAACCAGGGTGTATCCGCCGAAGACATTCCCGTGGTGGCGTTTTCCGTGGGTGAAGAAGAGCTCTCCGGTTTCGACACCTCGCCTTTGGTCGGCCATCTGGCAGCCTGGAACTACTTCATGAGTGTCGACAGTGATGTGAACTACGACTTCATCGACAAGTGGCATGGTTTCATTGGCGATAAAAAACGCGTAACCAACGACCCCATGGAAGCCACTTATATTGGCTTCAACGCCTGGGCCAAAGCGGTGGAAAAAGCCAAGACCACGGATGTGGATAAAGTACGCGCTGCCATGTACGGCATCAAAGTACCCAACCTCACTGGCGGTATGGCGGAAGTGCTCCCCAATCATCATTTCACCAAGCCGGTATTGATTGGAGAGATTCAAGCAGACGGTCAGTTTGAAACCGTATGGCAAACCGACGCGGAAGTACCCGGAGATGCCTGGACCGACTTCCTTCCTGAAAGTGCCAAGATCATTTCCAACTGGCGCGACAATGAAGTGAACTGTGGCAACTTCAACACCGACACCAAGAAGTGCTCCGGCCAAAACTACTAGTGCCCGCGTAACACAGGCGCTAAAACCGAGTGATTCTCCGGGCGGGTTAAGGACGACCGGCCCGGAGTTTCCGTCCTTCCAATATTTTCCATAGAGATTGCAATACCATGGTTGGGTACTTTGAAGCCGGGTATATCAAAGCCAGATATCTCAGAGACGTACTCCTATTTGTTTGCTTGGTCTTGCCACTGGCAAGCCACGCCGATCAGTTCAGCGATGCGGTCACGACGCTTAACGCCGACTCCTTCACTGAAAAAGAACAGGCAATATACGCGCTGGTAGCGCTCGGCGACGAGAGATCCACGCCAGTATTGAAAGCCATGCTGGAGGGAAAACTGCACTACGCGCGCGAAAGCGGCGAGCTCTTGTATGAACGTGAAGAAAATCGGGAAACCGTGTATGAAACCGTATTCGGTGGCGAACCCTTTGTGGTGGAAAGCAGGCGCGATGCGTCCAAGATTCGCACCAACAATAATCTGCGCCGTCAGCTGCGTACGGCAATCGCGGGACTGGAGCTTGGCAGCGAGGCCGTCGAGGTCCGACTCAAAGCAGCGAGGAATCTGGTCAACAACAGCTCGGAGGACCTGACTCAAACCATTCGCGACGCCATGGCGATAGAGGACGACAAGAAAGTCCAGGAATATCTGAGCACGGCGCTGGCTTTGGTGGACATCAACAGCAGCGATCACGAACTCCGCCTGAGCTCCATTGAGCGCCTAGGCAACTCATTGGAATCGGAAGCACTCGCCGCTTTAATGCCCCTGGTGCGCGCTGACGACGACGGCAACTTCGCGGAAGAGAACCAAGATATTCGCGATGCGGCGGCATTGGCAATCAAGAAAATTGAAGGCAAGTTGGCTTTCTACGGCACGGTGGAAAACGTGTTCTTTGGTCTCAGCCTCGGTTCCGTGCTGCTGCTTGCCGCGGTGGGCCTGGCCATTACCTTTGGGGTAATGGGCGTTATCAATATGGCGCACGGCGAAATGATCATGTTGGGCGCCTACACGACCTACGTTGTTCAACTGCTGATGCCGAACTTGATTGAGGCATCACTCATTGTGGCCATCCCGGCGGCCTTTCTGGTTGCCGGCGCCATGGGTGTTTTGATTGAACGCCTGGTTATCCGCCACCTTTACGGGCGGCCATTGGAAACCCTGCTGGCCACGTTCGGGATTAGCTTGATTCTGCAACAGGCCGTGCGCAGCATTTTCACACCCCTCAATCGCCAGGTAATCACTCCCGATTGGATGAGCGGGTCCTTTGAAATTAACGGCGCACTGTCTCTCACCTTTAATCGCTTCTACATTATCTGGTTCAGCCTGCTGGTGGTTATTGCATTGGTGTGGCTCACGCGGCAAACGTTTTTTGGTTTGCAGATGCGCGCGGTTACCCAGAACCGTGCCATGGCCAACTCCATGGGTATCCGTTCGGGCTGGGTGGACGCCATGACCTTCGGCCTGGGTTCCGGTATTGCCGGCATTGCGGGAGTGGCCTTGAGTCAGTTGACCAATGTGGGACCCAACCTGGGGCAGGCCTACATTATCGACTCCTTCATGGTGGTGGTCTTCGGTGGGGTGGGCAATTTGTTTGGCACCGTGTTCGCGGCCATGAGCCTCGGCGTCGTTAACAAATTTCTCGAACCCTTTGCCGGCGCGGTGCTGGGCAAAATTATCGTACTGGTATTCATCATCCTGTTTATTCAATGGCGACCCCGTGGCATGTTTGCCCTGAAAGGTCGGGCTGCGGAGGATTGAGATGCACACCTATTCATCGCCCATTCGCAAACTGCTGAAAAACGACGTCGCCGGCCAGCGCCTGTTCTGGATTCTGCTTGCCGCCGCCGTGGTGGTGCCTGTCTGCAACCTGTTGGTTCCCCGTGAATCGATGTTTCATATTTCCGGCTACATGGTGGCGCTGCTGGGCAAATACCTTTGCTTCGCCTTGCTCGCTCTGGCGCTGGATCTGATCTGGGGCTTCTGTGGCATTCTCAGCCTCGGTCACGGGGCCTTTTTCGCCCTGGGTGGCTATGGAATGGGCATGTACCTAATGCGGCAGATTGGCGAACGCGGCGTCTACGGACACCCGGAGCTGCCGGACTTCATGGTGTTCCTGAATTACGAAAAACTGCCCTGGTTCTGGTACGGCTTCGACAGCTTTCCCTTTGCCATGCTGATGGTAATGCTGATTCCCGGTGTTCTCGCTTTTGCGTTTGGCTGGCTCGCGTTTCGTTCGCGCGTCACTGGGGTCTATTTTTCGATTATTACCCAGGCACTCACCTATGCACTGATGCTCGCGTTCTTCCGCAACGACATGGGTTTTGGTGGCAATAACGGTCTGACTGACTTCAAGGATATTCTCGGCTTTAAGCTGCAATCCGCGGGTACCCGCAATGCCCTGTTCCTGGCCTCTATCGCCTTCCTGATGCTGGGCTACTGGCTGTGCCGCAAAATCACTGTCAGCAAATTGGGGCGGGTGCTATTGGCCATTCGCGATGCGGAAAGTCGCACGCGTTTCATCGGCTACCGGGTGGAAAATTTCAAACTCTTCGTCTTCGTGATTTCGGCGGTGTTGGCGGGTATTGCCGGCGCCTTGTATGTGCCTCAAGTGGGCATCATCAATCCCGGTGAGTTCTCTCCCATTAACTCCATCGAAATTGTGATCTGGGTGGCCATTGGCGGCCGGGGAACGCTGTACGGCGCGGTAGTGGGCGCGGTACTGGTGAACTACGCTAAAACATGGTTTACCGGTGCGTTTCCCGAGGTTTGGCTGTTCATGCTCGGGGCTTTGTTCGTGATCAGTACACTCTATCTGCCCCAAGGCGTGGTCGGCGTTATCGCCCATTGGAAACGCAACCGCGCGGACAAAGCGGCCAGAAGCGGTTCCGCCGCCCGTCAAGAATTAAGCACGGAAGGACCTCAGTCGTGAGCGATGCGCCCAACAGCATTCTGTACATCAACGGCGTCACCAAGAGTTTTGACGGTTTCAAGGCGCTGAACACTTTGTCGCTGGACATTGCGCCCGGGGAGTTGCGGGCCATTATCGGTCCCAACGGCGCGGGCAAAAGCACCATGATGGACGTGATAACCGGCAAGACCAAACCGGATGAGGGAGAGTTGCGTTTTAAAGACCGCATCGACCTGACCCAACATGACGAAGCGGATATCGCCAACCTGGGTATTGGCCGTAAGTTCCAGAAGCCGACGGTAATCGAAAACCTGAGCGTATGGGAAAATTTGGAGCTCTCCCTGGCCGACAATCGCCAGGTTTTTCACACTTTATTCAGCAAGCTGAGTCCTGAGCAGGACGAGCGAATTCAGGACGTGATCACCCTTATAGGTCTACAGCAAAAAGCCTCGGACTCGGCAGGCAGTTTGTCCCATGGCCAAAAACAATGGCTGGAAATTGGAATGCTGATTATTCAGGAGCCGGAGCTCTTGTTGGTGGACGAACCCGCCGGCGGAATGACGGACCAGGAAACCATGGCTACCGCGGCGCTGCTTAAGGAAATCAACAAAACCCGTACCGTGGTGGTGGTGGAACATGACATGGAATTCGTCAAGGCCCTCGACTGCAAGGTGACGGTGTTGCATGAAGGCCGGGTGCTCGCGGAAGGCAGTCTCGACAAGGTGTCCAACAACCCGCGGGTGATTGAAGTTTACTTGGGGCGATAAGGCCGGAGAAAGCATGCTAATAGCGGAAAAAATCGATCTCCATTACGGCGCAAGCCGGGCTTTGCGGCAGGTGTCCATCAGCGCCGAAAAGGGCAAGATTACTTGCGTACTGGGCCGCAACGGCGTCGGCAAAAGCAGTTTGATGCAGGCGATTACCGGACGCCAGAAGATTTCGTCTGGCAGTATTCACTGGAACAATGAATCCGTTGCCAAACTCTCCGCCGCCGAGCGCGCCCACAGAGGAATCGCCATCGTTCCTCAGGGCCGGGAGATTTTTTCCCAGCTCAGCGTTTACGAAAATCTCAAAACCGGCTTTGCCACACTGCCGCGCAACCAGCGTAGCATTTCCGGCGAAATCTTTGATTTGTTTCCGGTGTTGCAACAAATGCTGCGGCGGAGAGGAGGCGACTTGTCCGGCGGTCAGCAGCAACAATTGGCCATCGCCCGCGCCCTGGTTATGCGTCCCAAACTGTTAATTCTCGATGAGCCCACCGAAGGCATCCAGCCTTCCATCATAAAAGACATTCACAAAGTGATCACCATACTCCGCCAGCAGGGCGAAATGGCGATTCTGCTGGTGGAGCAATACTTCGAGTTTGCGCGGGAACTGGCCGACGACTACATCGTAATGGACCGCGGGGAAGTCGTCCTGTCCGGCGCCGGTGCCGATATGGACGAAGCAAAAGTTCGCGGCCATATGACGGTTTGATGGGGGGAAGATGTGAATCCTGGACCACGGCTGCACCGATAGGGAACGGTGGTCGCACCATCTTAAAGCTTGATCCAGGCTTTTCCGTCCTTTAAAACTGTGCAAAATTTCTGGAAGATCTCCTAACAGATTGGTTTTTCTTTGGTTTTTATTTTTTTCGCTGCTGTGGCACAGGGGTTGCTCAGGGCGAGCAAAGCATCGCAATGCAAGCCAAGCCTGGAGTTTTATGAGCAAAACAAAACTGGTTGTAATCGGTAATGGCATGGTCGGCCATCATTTTCTCGAGCGGCTGGTCGAAACTGGCCTGTCCCGGGATTTCGCGGTGACGGTGATTGGCGAGGAACGCAACATCGCCTACGACCGGGTGCATATGTCCGAGTACTTTCAGGGGCGTACCGCCAGTGAATTAGCCTTGGGCACTGCTGAGCAATATGCAGCTTGGGATTACGATTTGCGGCTTGGCGTAAAAGCCACTGCCATCAATCGCGAAAGCCGAAGCGTAAGCCTCGCTGACGGCAGTTCGATGAGCTACGACAAATTGGTTCTGGCTACCGGTTCTTATCCCTTCGTACCACCCATTCCGGGCAATGATCGGCCCAACTGCCTGGTGTATCGAACCCTGGATGACCTGGACGCGATCCGCGAGGCTGCCTCCGAGGCGAGCACCGGCGTTGTGGTTGGTGGTGGACTGTTGGGTTTGGAGGCCGCCAATGCTTTGCGCAGTTTGGATTTGGATACGGCGGTAGTGGAATTTGCCCCGCGCCTGATGCCGGTTCAAGTGGACGAGGAGGGCGGCGGATTGTTGCGCGAAAAAATAGAGGAGTTGGGCGTGCAGGTGCTGACCGGGCGCGCCACCCAGCGCATTGAAGATGGCCGCAACGCAAGGCATTGCATGGTGTTCCAGGATGACAAACTGCTGGAAACCGACCTGATTGTATTTTCCGCCGGCATTCGCCCCCGCGATGAATTGGCCCGCGATGCAGGGTTGGAAATGGGAGAGCGGGGCGGTGTCAAGGTGGACGACCAGTGCCTCACCAGCGATCCGAATATTCTGGCCATTGGTGAAGTGGCGGCCTGGAACAACTGCTGTTACGGACTGGTGGCGCCCGGCTATCAAACCGCCAAGGTTGCCATCGCGACCCTCACTGGTGGAAACGCCTTGTTCCAGGGCGCGGACATGAGCACCAAACTTAAATTGCTGGGAGTGGACGTGGGCGCTATAGGCGATGCCCACGGTGATCAAAACCCCGGCGCGCGGGTATTCCGCTATCTGGATCAGATCAGCCAGCACTACCGAAAACTGGTCGTGTCCGGCGACGGTCGCCGACTGCTGGGCGCCATGTTGGTGGGCGACAATAGCTACTACGACACCTTGATGCAGTATTACAGCAACCAGATGGATCTGCCGGAGCACCCGGAAACGCTTATTTTGCCTGCCCATAAAGGCGGCGTGCCTTCCCTGGGCGTGGATGCGCTACCGATCACCGCCACTATTTGCTCCTGTCACAACGTTACCAAGGGCGACATTGTCGCCTGTATCGAAAATGGACAAGCGTCCCTGGGCGAAGTGAAAGATGCCACCAAGGCATCCACCGGTTGCGGTGGTTGTGCCGCGCAACTGAAGAGCGTGGTGGACCATGAAATGGCCGCGCTGGGCATGGAAGTGTGCACGGCGCTGTGCGAGCACTTTGATCACACCCGTCAGGAACTGGAACACATTGTTCGCGTGGAAGGTATTCGAACCTTCAGGGAACTGCGGGACGGTCACGGCAAGGGTTTAGGTTGCGACATCTGCAAGCCCGCCGTCAGCAGCATTCTGGCATCCACTTGGAATGATTACGTACTTAGCCAGGAGCACACCGGGCTGCAAGATACCAATGACCACTTCCTCGCCAACATGCAAAAAGACGGCACCTATTCCGTGGTGCCGAGAATTGCCGGCGGCGAAATCAGCCCGGAAAAACTCATGGTGATCGCGGAAGTGGCTCGTGACTTTGGTCTGTACACCAAAATCACCGGCGGGCAGCGCATCGATATGTTTGGCGCAACACTGAAGCAACTGCCACCCATCTGGCAGCGTCTGGTGGATGCCGGTTTTGAAACCGGCCAGGCGTACGGCAAGGCCGTGCGCACGGTAAAAAGTTGTGTGGGCAACACTTGGTGCCGTTACGGTGTGCAGGACAGCGTCAAGCTCGCCATCGATCTGGAAAATCGCTACAAGGGCATTCGCGCGCCGCACAAAGTGAAGTTCGCGGTGAGCGGCTGTACCCGCGAGTGTGCGGAAGCTCAGTCCAAGGACTTCGGCGTTATCGCCACGGAAAAAGGCTGGAACCTTTTCGTCGCGGGCAACGGCGGCATGCGCCCCCGCCACGGGGACCTGTTTGCCACGGACCTGGACACCGACACTCTGATCCGCACCATCGACCGCATTTTCATGTTCTACATCCGTACTGCCGACCGGCTACAACGCACCGCGCGTTGGGTCGAAAGCCTGGAGGGGGGCTTGGATTACCTGAAGCAAGTTATTCTCGGCGATTCATTGGGCATCAACAGCGACCTGGATCAACAGATCGAGCGCCTGGTGGGCAACTACCAATGTGAATGGAAAGCTACATTGGAAAACCCCGAAAGTCTTAAACGCTTTCGCCAAATGATTAACGATGAAGGAGACGATCCCAACGTGGTTATGGTTAAAGAGCGCGGCCAGTCACGACCGGCGAATGAAAAGGAGCGCGCAAACCTAATTCCTGCGGCAATGGTTTGAAAGACATTTGCAAATGAAGTTTAGGATTGCAGTAGAGGAGAGACGCATTGAAAAATGAAAGGATTTGGATAACCGTGGGCAAGCGTAGTGACCTGGTTCCCGGCTCGGGCGTTGGGGCCCGGCTGGGCGACCGACAGATTGCCCTATTCTGGATTCCGGAACTGGACGATTCATTGCTGGGAAAGTCACCCCCGAAAATGTCACTGTTTGCCGTCAGCAATTACTGCCCTTTTTCGGGCGTGCATATTATCGCCCGAGGCATCGTGGGCGATATTAAGGGCGAACCTGTGGTGGCCAGCCCTTTGTACAAGCAACATTTCTCGCTAGTGGATGGCCGTTGTATCGAACAGCCCGAGGTGTCCCTGGACACTTGGGGAGTGCGCCTGCAAGGCAACGCGCTGCAGGTGCGGGAAAAAACCGCGGAGGCAACCGCGGCTTAAAAGTGCTGCTAATTTCATGTCACGAGCCCCTTCGCTTCGCGGGGAGAATCGAGGACGCTAGCCTTGCGGGCTGTTCGCCATGCGCTCGCAGTATTCCTGTAAATGCTCCGGTAAATCGTTCGGGCAGACGCCGCATTTTTGATTGCCGGGCACGGCGTAGTCGATGAACTTGGGGTGGGGCAGGTTGAGGTTGGCCATGATTTCGCGAAATTCTTCCAGGGTTTTTTTCTGCCCGAGGCGGAGGTTGCGGTCTTTTTCCTGTGCGATCGTGGAAACCCGGCGCTGTTTGTAATCGTGGGCGGGGTAGACCAAGTAATCGTCCGGCAGGGTAAACAGTTTTTCCTTCACACTGTTGTACAGACTGTCGGCATCGCCATTCTGAAAGTCGGTGCGGCCGCAACCTTCAATTAGCAGGGCGTCGCCAGTGAAAATCCGATCTTGAAACAGGTAGGCAAAATGGCCGTCGGTGTGGCCGGGGGTGTGTAGCGGGTCCAAAGTAATGCTGCCAACCTGGAAGGGCTTGCCTTCTTCGATACCCAGGTCGGTGCAGTCGAGCCCGTCCATGGCCGGGGCGGCAATTTTACTGCCGACCTTTTGCTTCATTTCCAACGCGGAGGTAATGTGGTCCGCGTGAATGTGCGTGTCAATGGTATAGGACAGCTTCATGCCCAGGCGCGACACGGCTTCCAAGTCGCGCTCAATGGAATTGATGACCGGATCAACCAATATCGCCTGGCCGGTTTCCTCGCAGCCGATCAGATAGGTGTAGGTGCTGGAGATGGGTTCGTAGAGTTGCCGGAAGATCATAGTCGATTCTCCTAATGGCGCGCTTCGAAAAGCCACTTGTAAACAAAAGCGCCGGCAGCCATGGCGGCGACAAAGCCGAACACCGGTAGCAGGCCCGAGGCGATTGCGGTAATGGCCGGGCCGGGGCACAGGCCGGCAATTCCCCAGCCAATTCCGAACACCGCCGAGCCAGCAACCAACTTGATATCGATATCCCTTCGCGTGGGTACGTAAAAAGATTTGGCGAACAGCGGGTGTGGTCGTTTGAGCACCAACCTGAACAGCGGCATGGTCACCAGAACCGCGCCGCCCATTACGAAGGCGAGGGTGGCATCCCAATCGCCGGCAATGTCGAGAAAATTGAGTACCTTGGCCGGGTTCACCATTTGCGACACGATCAAACCCGCCGCAAACAGAATGCCGGATCCGAAGGCTATCAACAATTGTGATGTTTGCTTTTCTTGCGCCATATCAAGCTCCCAGCACGTGGCGACTGATGTAAGTTGTAAAAAAGGCCGCAAGCATGAAGATCAGGGTGGCGACCAGGGAGCGGGGTGAAAGCCGGCCGATGCCGCATACGCCGTGGCCGCTGGTGCAGCCACTGCCGAGCCGCGTGCCAAAACCCACCAGTAAGCCGGCAATTAACATGACCGGCCACGAGACTTGTAGATCGACGGGTAGGGGATTACCGGACACCAAGGGCCACAACAAGCCACCGACAATGAGCCCACCAATAAACGCGGCGCGCCAGGCAATGTCGCCCCGCGCCGGGGTAAGCAGCCCGCCAAAAATACCGCTGATGCCGGTAATACGGCCCGATCCCCAGAGCATTATGACGCTGGCGATGCCGATCAGTATGCCGCCAATTAAACCCGTTATTGGGGTGAATTCAGTCATGGGTGCTCCCTTTGGGGAATGTGTTGTGCGGATTGGATTAGCAAATAATACTCCGCGTTGGTGATTCAAGCACGTGTGGTGTTGTCGCGCGCATTTCCCAGGAGGTCGCGGACGCCATGAAAGCCTCCGCGTTTCGTGAAATGATGTGGTTTTGATGATACGTGAATAATTGTTTCTGTAATAAAAAAGCCCGCAGGGTGTGCGGGCTTTTTGTATTGGCGGAGGGGCAGGGATTCGAACCCTGGGAACCTCGCGGTTCAACGGTTTTCAAGACCGCCGCTTTCGACCACTCAGCCACCCCTCCAGTGAAGAGGCAATATTCATTCGCCTCATAGCTCGGACAACTGCTGTGTTGCCCGACTAGCTATCTGGATCATTTGCTCATTTGTTTGCGTACTCTCCGCACGTCCGGGGCAGGGATAGACTCGCCCCGTCCTGGGGCTCGGTCCTTCGGACTAGCTCCAGTTGGTCGCTATCCCAATTCGTTCCCGACGAATTGGTCGAACCCTGGGAACCTCGCGGTTCAACGGTTTTCAAGACCGCCGCTTTCGACCACTCAGCCACCCCTCCAGTGAAGAGGCAATATTCATTCGCCTCATAGCTCGGACAACTGCTGTGTTGCCCGACTAGCTATCTGGATCATTTGCTCATTTGTTTGCGTACTCTCCGCACGTCCGGGGCAGGGATAGACTCGCCCCGTCCTGGGGCTCGGTCCTTCGGACTAGCTCCAGTTGGTCGCTATCCCAATTCGTTCCCGACGAATTGGTCGAACCCTGGGAACCTCGCGGTTCAACGGTTTTCAAGACCGCCGCTTTCGACCACTCAGCCACCCCTCCTGAAGAGGCGCGATTATACAGGTCTGTATTGGCCGGGCAAATAGCTGCCCGGCCAATATGATTTAGCCGGTTTGCGATGGGCTGTGGTTGGGCGCTTCGTTGTTGCCGGCGGCCTTGGCAGCACGCGGATCGTTTGCCGGGCGTGCGATGGGGCGGGGCACGTGCGCGACATTGGCTTCCTGGGAGGTATCCAGCGCGCGCGGTGTGGGGCGCGTTGGGGTTTCGGTGGTGATATGAGCGGTCCGTACCGGTTTTGGGTTGAGACGGGGGTCATTGGGTGCGCGATAGGGCAGTGCCGGCGCTCCCGAAGAGGCCGGAACCGGTTCGGGCGGGATTTGCGCTGCTTCGTCGGCTGCTTCAGCGAGCTCAAGGTCGCCGGTTGCGGTTTGTTCGCCGCTTGCGTCGGCAATTTGTTCGGACTCTGGGGTGGGCTCGTGAACAGATTGCGCGACAAACTCTTGCGCTTCCACGGTTTTTTCCACGGCCGTGGCTTCGCTTTGGGCTGTGGTTTCTTCCCGAAGGGTGTCGTCATCGGTGACGACTTGGTCAACGGCCTCGAGCAAGGTGTCTCCGTCCACCACTGATCTTTGCTCGTCGGCTGAGGCATCGGCGAATTGATCCGGTGTTTCCGGCGCTTTTTCAGTTTGGGTTTCGGCTTGGTGTTCGGCCGCTTCGCGATGCAGTACTTCTTCGATTACCGGCTCGATTTCCTGCGTAACGCTCAGGTCGTCGGCATCTGTTTTGTCGGCGTCGTTTGTAGTGTCGGCATTGTAGGTACTGGCGCGTTGCGCGTCCTGACCGCGATCCCGGCTCGAGTGATGCTGGATTTGCGCGCTATCGGCGTTAGCCTGTTCGGTGTTTGCGTGCTTTGCCTGGGCTTGCGCTTGCTCTTCGTTGGTGGTTGCGGCGGCTTCCACCAAGTCTTCGCGGCGCCCGCGTCGGCGCGGTTGGGGGCGCGCGCGCTTGTTGGCGGGTCGTTTGGGCGGACGTTGGGTGTTGTCCTGGGTGGCGGCTTCCGCTTGCGGCGCTTTTTGCTCGGCGGCGACTTGTTGTCCCTGATCAACCGCAGCGGGCTTTGGTCCGCTTTTGCGGTTACTTGTCTGTTTGCGTTGATCGTCCCGCTCGTTGCCGCGGCCGCGAGTGTCGCGACGATTTCGGTTATCGCGCGGTTTGCGGTCGCGGTTTTGGGAATCACGACGGTTGCGATTGCCACCGCGGCGTTCGCCGCGTTTGGCATCGGGGCGCGCTTCCTGTTTTTTGCGCGGTGCGGCTTTTTCCTTGCCGTTGAAAAATGCGCCCAGGGCTTTTAGCAGGCGTGTCATCAGGCTGGTTTTCACCACTGTGCGGGTGGGCGCCGGGAGATCTGGCGCGACCTGCTGCACGGCGGGTGTCGGTATTTTTACCGGTGGTGCATTTTCAGCGGCCTGTTGGCTGGCTTCGTCAATGGCGCCGGCTATTTTGTAGCTGATTTCGAAGCTTTCGCTGTCGTCGTCGCGTAAGCGCTGCACTTCAAAATGGGGCGTGACCATATCTTCGTTGGGCACGATGACGACGCGAATGTTGTTGCGATTTTCAATGACAGAGAGGGTCTTGCGCTTTTCGTTGAGCAAAAAGGTGGCGACGGAAATTGGCGCGATGGCGCGGATTTCCGCGCTGCGATCCTTCTGCGCTTCCTCTTCCACCAGACGGATAATGGACAGTGCCAATGACTTGGTGGAGCGGATAGTGCCCTGGCCGCTACAACGCGGGCAAACCTTGGAGGTTGTTTCGCCCAGTGAGGGACGCAGACGTTGGCGCGACATTTCCAGCAGACCAAAACGGGAGATGCGACCCACCTGAACCCGGGCTCGGTCCATTTCCAGAGCATCGCGCATACGATTTTCCACTTCGCGTTGGTTGCGGGCGGATTGCATGTCGATAAAGTCGATAACCACCAGGCCACCCATGTCCCGAATGCGCAACTGGCGGGCAATTTCGTCGGCGGCTTCCAGGTTGGTTTGCAGGGCGGTTTCTTCGATGGACACGCCCTTGGTTGCCCGGGAGGAGTTGATGTCGATGGAGATCAACGCCTCAGTCACGTCCATGACGATGGAGCCGCCCGAGGGCAGTTTGACTTCGCGTTCGAAGGCGGTTTCGATCTGACCTTCGATTTGATAACGGCTGAACAGGGGGATGTCGTCTTCGTAGAGCTTTATCCGGCTCTTGAAGTCGGGCATGACTTGGTGAATAAAGGCCGAGGCCAGGTTGTGCGCTTCCAGTTGATCGACGATAACTTCGCCAATGTCTTCGCGCAGGTAGTCGCGAATGGCTCGGATGACGACGTTGCTTTCCTGGAACAGGAAGTGGGGAGCCTTGCTTTTGGCCGCTTCGTTTTTGATCTCGTCCCACAGACGCATGAGCCAGGCGAGGTCGTACTGGAGCTCTTCCGCATTGCGGCCCACGCCGGCGGTGCGAATGATAACGCCGGTGCCTGGGGGGACTTCAATCTTGCTGAAGGCTTCGCGTAATTCCGAACGTTCGTCGCCCTCAATGCGGCGGGAAATACCGCCAGCCCGGGGATTGTTGGGCATCAGCACCAGATAGCGGCCAGCCAGACTGATAAAGGTGGTGAGGGCCGCACCTTTATTGCCGCGTTCTTCCTTGTCCACCTGGACGATGACTTCCGTTCCTTCCTTGACCACGTCCTTGATTTTGACGCGGCCTTCGACATCCTTGGGCTGCTTGACGAAGTATTCGCGGGAGATTTCCTTCAGCGGCAGAAAGCCGTGCCGTTCCGCACCGTATTCCACGAAGGCGGCTTCCAGGCTCGGCTCGATGCGGGTGATTTTGCCAAGGTAGATATTGGCTTTTTTCTGTTCGCGGGTGCGATTTTCGATATCCAGGTCGTAAAGCCATTGGCCGTCGACCAGAGCAACGCGCAACTCCTCGGGTTGAGTTGCGTTAATTAACATTCTTTTCATGTGCGTCCTGACAATTATCCGGGGCACAGTTGAACGCTAACGAGGTTTATCCAGGCGACATCGAGTGGCGGGACAAAACTGACGGGCAAACAGCGCGCGCGATGGGTCGTTTCAGTATATTCGGTTGCGTGGCACAGCGATTAGCTGCTTTCCGCAATAGCACCGAGAGAGAAACGTAAGTTACCGTAACGGAGCGAAGAATCAGTCATCGGATTATGGGCTTTTCCACTGTGATCATAACTTTCATAAAAGTTGGATGATGATTGATGTAATCGGCGACTATTCATCTAATGAAAACTGATTCCGATGCTCGCTGTTTATAACGTTGTTTGCCTTGTTTATCTGTCTTGAACTTTTTCCGCCGAGACAGCATTTTTCGCTGTGTAGCCGGCGGAGCGTAAATTCCGACTCGGGTTGCCTTTATTCAAACTTCAAATAGCTGCGCTCAACTGCGCGATTTATACAACGATCTGCTCGAGTTTTGTGTTGAGCAGATCGGGCGTTCATAACCTGTCGCTGGAAAGGTCTCGTGTTGGTTGTGTTCAAGTGTTGTTGCTTGTGATGGCGTTCTACGCGACCTAGGCAAATTGGACCTGAAGTAATATGGACCTAACAACGGAAACCAATCCTTTTTGCTGGCTCTCAATAGGCGGGTGCGAAACTTCGTCCAGTCCGTTGACTTCGCGGCGCAGATAGCCGCTTGGGGCACTGCGTGTTGCGATCATTCGGGCGGTTGCCGTAGCTGTTGCCAGGGCGCTGCTCACTGGGAAGTCCGGTTCGACTATCCGACTACTGGGGTGGCCAGCAGGGGCGACTATAGCACTATTTCCTAAGTGCTTCAATTACATGGAAAAACCCATCGCGGCCCGCCACCATTGGCGGCTGGGCCATTCTGGCGCTCCCGACATAGACTCTAGAAGCGCCGGGAAGTGCCGCGCGTATTTGAAGCGGTCAGCGGGGAAGCGCTCTGGTATCATTGGCCAATGCAGATGCCAGCCAAATCCGAACCGGTCCAGTTTGTGGAAGTAGACGCAAACACAGCTGGCCAGCGAATCGACAATTTTTTGATCACCTACCTAAAAGGGGTTCCCAAATCGCGCATTTACCGCTTGCTGCGCAAAGGGGAGGTGCGGGTTAATAAAGGACGCATTAAAGCTGACTATAAACTTGCGCCCGGTGACCAGGTTCGGATTCCACCGATTCGCGTAGCGGAGCGGCCCGCGCCAAGTATCCCCGGCGCCAATCTGGTGGCACTGGTGACCGAGGCAATTATCCACGACGACGATGAGTTGTTGGCGGTCAATAAGCCCAGTGGTATGGCGGTGCATGGGGGCAGCGGTGTCAGCTTGGGCTTGATTGAAGTATTGCGGCACGCTTTTAACAATCAAAAGCTCGAATTGATCCATCGAATCGACCGGGATACCTCGGGCTGCGTGCTGGTGGCCAAGCGGCGTCCGGTGTTGCGCGCGGTGCAGGATCAGTTTCGAGCTGGCAGTGATGCCAAGCGCTACATCACATTGGTCGCGGGAC
>JBBDIU010000116.1:0-16385 GCA_040880205.1 Cellvibrionaceae bacterium | reverse complement strand
ATTCTGGTGAGCATTTCCCTTCGTACCGGGCGACCCGCTTCCTCGATTCTTATGCCCATGGGTTTCGCAACCTTGGTGGGTGGTATGAGCACCACCATCGGCACCTCCACCAATTTGTTGGTGGTGTCGGTTGCCGCCGACATGGGTTTGCGCCGTTTTGACATGTTCGACTTTTTTGTGCCCGCCATAATTGCCGGAGGCGTCGGGGTGCTGTATTTATGGTTGCTGGCCCCACGCTTGTTGCCAGCCCGGCAAGCCCATATGGAAGACACGTCGCCGCGTATTTTCACCGCCAATCTACACGTGGAAGACGACAGTTTCGCCAACGGCAAAACATTGGCGGAGATTTTTGAAAAGGCCGGCGGTAGTCTGAAGATAGTACAGCTACAACGGGACCGGGGTACCATCATCACGCCTTTGCCGGATGTTGTCCTGTATCCTGGCGACCGTTTGAGCCTGCGCGACACGCCGGATAATCTCAAGGAATTTGAAAAAATACTGGGCGCAAAACTGTATACGGGCGACGATCCCGTTGACGAAGAGCATCCCCTGAGCGCCGAAGATCAGCAGCTGGCGGAAATCGTCGTCACCCAGGGCTCGCGGTTGCACGGTACAACACTATCGCGTACGCGCTTTGCGGATGACTATCAACTGATTACCCTGGCACTCCACCGCGCGGGCCACGAAGTTCGCACCATACGCGAGGACGTAGGCGACGTGGTGCTGGGCATTGGCGATGTGTTGTTGGTGCAGGGCAGTCGCGAGCATATCGCCGAGCTAAAACGCACCGGGGAATTTCTGGTGCTGGATGCCACCAGTGATTTGCCCAGTACCAAACGCGCGCCTATTGCTCTGGCGATCATGGCGGGCATTATCGGCGTGGCGGCATTTGGTATTTTGCCCATTGCCATCAGTGCGGTGGCCGGCGTCCTACTGATGTTGATCACACGATGCATTAGTTGGGGCGATGCCGCGCAGGCTTTGAGCATCCCCGTCATCATGATTGTGGTGGCGAGCTTGGCGTTGGGCACGGCATTATTGCAAACCGGTGGTGCGGATTATCTGGCTCAGGTGTTTGTGTACGCGAGTGCTGGTGCTTCGCCGCCCATAATATTGAGCGGTCTCATGTTGGTGATGGCCATCCTCACCAACATCGTATCCAACAATGCCGCCGCGGTTATTGGAACCCCCATTGCTATCGGCATGGCCCAGCAGCTGCAATTACCCGCCGAACCGTTTGTTCTGGCCGTATTATTTGGCGCGAATATGAGCTACGTCACACCAATGGCCTATAAAACAAACCTGTTGGTGATGAACGCCGGCGGCTACAAGTTTTCCGATTTTCCCCGTGTGGGTATTCCGCTGACGATTATTGTGTGGCTGACGCTGTCGTGGTTGCTGCCGATGCTTTACGATCTTTGAATTTCATGAGAGATAATCGGACTATGATAAAGACATGCGGCCTGATGAAGAAGGCTCCCTGAGAAATATTAATGCAAGGTTACTGGCCAGAGTTTCTGACGGTTGTCATCGTACACCTGCTGGCAGTTGCCAGCCCCGGCCCCGATTTCGCCATCATGCTTCGCCAGGCGCTGTTTCAATGTCGCAGCAATGCAATGTTGTCCGCGGCGGGCATCGGGTTGGGCATACTGGTTCACGTCAGCTATTCCCTGTTGGGTATTGGCCTGCTTATACAGCAATCGATTGCGTTGTTTACTATCTTGAAAATTGTCGGTGCCGCCTACCTGACCTGGATTGCCATTCACGCGCTACGATCAAAGGCGGGTGGCATCCATGTGGAATCGACTGGCAACAGTTCGCAAACTGGCATGGCGGCTTTTCGGCTCGGCTTTCTGACCAATGTGCTGAATCCCAAGGCCACCTTGTTCTTTGTTTCGCTCTTTTCGGTCATCATTAGCCCTGGTACACCGGCTTGGGTGCAGGCTGGCTATGGGATCTACATGGCTTTCGCCACGGGCCTGTGGTTTGCTGGTGTGGCTGTTTTTTTTACGCTTTCCCGAGTGCGACGGGTATTCAATCGCTTCGGCTACTGGCTGGACCGGTTAATGGGTGGGTTATTGTTGTTGCTGGCGGGGCAGTTGTTGTTTGCCACTGTGTCGGGCGATAGCGGATCCAGTCAATAGCTTGGAAAGTGTCGTTAACCCCGGATATTATCGCAGAGCCTCCCTCGACACAAAAACCAAATTCGGGCGCTACCAAATAAAAAAATGCCCATTGCATCAATGGGCATTTGGAATTGCATCCTCTGAGACTGAATCTTACAATAAAGCCATAGGGCTAAATCATCAAGGCGTGCAGGCATCCCCACTTAAGCCCGGATCGTCACCGATCACCACCAGCACATGGTCGATATCACTGAACTCGCCATCATCCACTTCCAATTCGAGCACGTAGCTGCCGAATCGATCCGGTGAAAAGGATGCACCGGCCTGGTTCCGGTTTTGAATATCCCCGGACAAAAGCGCACTTCCGCTCGGAAGAGAAACGAAACTCCAACGATAGCTGAGCGCTTCAGGCATGCCATCTGGATCGAAGCTAGCGCTTCCGTTCACTGCCACCAATTCGCAATCGGCCTGAGTGTGGTTTGCGCCAGCGTCGGCATTGGGTTCGACATCGACGCTTGAAACCGAGATGGCAATTCGGTCTGTGTCGTCACCGCCGTTAGCGCCATCGGACACGGTCAACTCCAAGGTGTATTGGCCACTGACATCGGGGACGAAGCTGGCTATGGCGCTGTTTGCTCCATTAATTTCGGCATCGGTAAGCGCACTGCTGCCGGGTTTTTCCACTAAGCGCCACTGAAAGCTTAAAGCCAGCGGGCCCCCATCGCTATCGAAGCTCGCGCTGCCGTCAAGCTGCACGACCGCGCCAACCTGCGCGGTTTGATCCGGCCCGGCCAGGGCGTTGGGCGGTGCGTTGTTGAAAAATGCGCGCACCGATACGGTATCCGCCGGGCTATCCAACTCGCCGTCGTTAACCACGAGACTGAGGGTATAGGTACCCAGCAATGGATTCTCGATGGTTTCCGAAATCTTTGAGTTAAAGAAACTGTCGACGAAAATGGGGTCATTGGCCGCGGTGACCGCGTAGGATCGCGCGATTAAACCGGCGCGCAACACTTGGGCTTGCAAGCTGTGTGGATTACCGCTGGCAGGGTCTTCCAGCGCGGCGAGGGTCGCCTCCGGGTCGAAGCGCTCACTGCCCGCATGCAGCCGATCCGCTTCGGGATTGCCGTATTGATCGGTCGAGGGCCTGTCCGCCGGCTCCATTAATAGATCAACAAAGGCGCTATTGTCGACTAACAATGCGGCAGTCCGGTCAATTTCGTCTTGCCACTGCGCGTCGGGGCTGCCGTCGGTAAGGTCTTCCGGTGGTTCAAAATCCCCATTGTTATAGGGACCGTCCGAATCCTCGTCGGTGGCAAGGATTAGGTTCTTGCGCGCGTCAGCGCGGAACTCGAGTCCCACAGGTGGTTCCGCTACCAGGGTTGGGTCGGCCAAAACAAAGCGAATGGCTTCCAGCCCCGCTTCCCGCTGTACCGGTCCGATGTAGCTGGTGTCGATAGCGTCGAAGGCCGCGATCACCTCGCTGGCCACATCCGCCACCGTGGTGCTTTCAGTGAATCCCAGGCGAACTACCGGCAATACCGAGCCCAATGGCCGCTCTTCAAAGGTGACCACTGCGAAGCGCGCATCAATCTCGCTTGCCGGGTCGGTCAGGTTTTCCACAAAAACCCTCAGCCCATCGCGCACCACATCGATTTCGTCCTGCATGGAGGCACTGCCGTCAATAATGAAGACGAAGTCCGCTTTAATGGGATAGACCACGGCTTCATCCGGCACGAAACTTGGATTCGGTGTGTTGCGACCCACAATGTCCGCATTGGTTAGCGCACTGGACGGTGATATATCCTGGAACGACCACAAGTAGCCGAGACGATCACGATCCGGGTCGAAGGAGCCGCTGCCGTCCAGGGTCACCGCAAGGCCGGCCGCGACATTTTGGTCCGGACCCGCGTCCGCCACTGGATTGTTGTTGCCAATCAGGATTTCGACACTGTCCGTTGCCGTGGCCGCGCCGTCCGACACTTCCAGTTCCAGCGCAAAACTACCGCGTATGTCGGGAACAAAGGTCGGGCTGACGGTAGTTGCGCCTTGAATGGCGTTGTCGTCAAGCGTGCTTTCGATCGGCAGGACGGCAAAGCGCCACAGGAAAGTCAGTTCAGCCGGTTGGCCGTCCGGGTCGTTGCTTAAGCTGCCGTCCAGCATCACCGAGTCACGGACACTGGCCTCCTGATCCGCGCCGGCATTGGCGATTGGGGCTTGATTGGCTGGATCATTCGGGTCCGTAGGATCGCTAGGATCGGTGGGATCATCCGGATCGTTAGGGTCGCTCGGATCATTCGGATCACCGGGATCACCCGGATTGGTTGGGTCCGTCGGATCGCTGGGGTCGGATGGATCATTCGGATCATCCGGGTCGTTGGGATCGGTAGGTTCAACCGGATCTTCCGGTTCGGTTGGCGGAATATCCGAGGGGTCATCACAAATCAGCCGTGATTCATCCAGGTTGTCCACGAACTCGGGATTCACCGGTGCAAACGGCAAGCCTTGACCGCTTTGAATTTGCGCCATCGCCAATTCCGTGTAAACCACGTCCCGACGCGCTTCAACAACCGGCAGGCGGCTGTCCGTTTGGGGATCATAAACCCAAATGCCATACTGGCTGCTGACCGACCCTTGTCCACCCTGATCACAGAAAGCATTGACCCCGCCTTGTTCCATGGTGCATTGCGACCAACTCACCAGCAGTCGGGATGTCCCGTCTTTATAGGGCGTAACCGCACTGGACCAGCCACGCGATGACAATTGGTTGGGGTAAAGATTGGTTTCGCCGGACCCCAGAGCTCGCGGTGCCACATTGCTAAAAATAGTTTGTTCGGATGCGCTCGCCGGGTCGCGTAGAGTGACCACGTTGCCACCCAGGTGTTGGTTGTAAAAATGTTTCATCAGACCGATAAGGTAGCCATCCTGTCCTTGTACGATCTTGTCGAGAAAAACGAATTCTTCATCGGACCCAAAAATGGTGACTGTCTCGTAGACCTGTTCCAATTGCTCCGTGTCGGGGCTAATGCTCAGTAAGGTGTAATGATTGCTGGGCAATGCCTTGCCCAAGGGTGTGGACACGGCGTAGCTACACAGTTGCTCATCGCTCCAAGGAGAGGGGCTATCCAACCCGCTGGGATAGGTTGCACCGAATGTGGTAACGCTGCTTTTCGCGGTGCTTGTCTCCGCATCGCACTGGGGCAACAAGTCGTAGCTGCGGGACCAGCGTACAAAGGCAACATTGCCGTCGGTCAACGTCGTGGTTTTGGTATCGTGATTGTTGCCGAAGGTAAGTTGCAGAATGCCCTCGCCTTGAGCACTCATCAGGTGTAGCAGCGAAGGTTTTTCCGCCGGTCCGATTTTAAAGCAATCCTCGTCCTGTTGATCGTCAGTACCAGCATCGCCAGTACCGTCATCGCTATGATTGGGATTTCCGGCCGCCCGGTCCGAGGAAAATACAATGCGTCCGTCCAGAGTGTAGGTGGGATTGGTATCCTGCCCTGCGTTAGCTTCCGCATCGTTGGCGATAACGCGCCGGATTTCCCGGGTTTCGAAAACGTATTCGTAAATGTTCCAGGTGTAATCGTGGGGGTGATTGGCGGGTCCACGAGCCGCGAGCAGCATACGCGTGCCGTCGCGCGACACGTTCAAATCCTTGACGTCAAAAGCCGCTGAGCCAAAATAACTGCCAAGCACGTTCCACTGCTCGGCGTCCACATCCAGGCTGGAACGATGCACCAGCTTGGCGCCTGGATTAAAGGCGTAGGGGGAGGTGAGGTCCTGGGGTGATTCACTCTCGCTTTGCAGCTTTTCCTGAAACAGGGACAGACCATTGGCAGCGCCTTCACTAATGCTGCGCTCGACGAAGGCGAAGGCGGTATCCCGGCCCAGGCTGTCAGCCGATTCGCTATCACTGCCCCCTTGAGAGCAGCCGACCAGATAAAACGGAAGCCCCAAGACTACGGCGAGTTTTGTTGTCGAAGCACGAAGTGTGAACATAAGTCACCACCATCTGATGTTGCCGCGGTTATTTGTACAAATAATGACAGGCGCGGGAGAATAAAGGAGATAACGGCATCGCAAAAAATTGCCGGCTTTTTTTCTTAATGCGAATCTGTGACTAATGCAGACCAGCAGCCAAGGCGTTACAAACAAAACGCTATATACGAAGCACGTTAGCCCGAATATTTCACCAAAACGCGCGGAATACGACTGAAACTGAACGTTGCCGGGCGCTCGTGTATTTTGCGCTAGGTTACGTTTTGCCGCCGCCCTCGCTTGCCAAATGCTGGCTTGTTCTCAGGCCTTGTGAACGGACATGCTCCTTACGCCTTAGAACCACTAAGCCTACAGTCGCGAGCCCGCTCACAAGACCCGAGCCCGTCGCCATCATATTGGCATTTGGTGAAATATCCGGGCTAGCCTGCAATTGCCCAAATTTTTATAACCTATCTGGGTTCGAACTCATGGAACTGTTAACTCGGCAAGAACGAAAAGGCGTATTCCACCGCCGTAGCCGATACTTCTTTGGCACCAAAATTAATATGTCGAATCCGGTCGAGAATCGCGACTTCCAAATCCCGCACTCCAAGCTCGCTGGTCACCAGTTCCAACTCTGAAATACTGCCATCGGGTTCGATCACCAGGCGAAAGATAAACTTTCCCGCTAGCTCGGGATGCTCGTGAAGCGATTGCAGGTAAAGCGAATAGACACGACTCTTGGCGGCTTCGAAGGTGCGGCGAATGTTTTCCATGTCGCGGCGCCCTTCCTGGCCGGAGAGGTAACTTAGCGCACTTCCCCCCGGTTGATCGGAATATGCCGCGACTTGCACCGCTTTGCCGCTGTACGCGGCCAGACTGATGCTTTCCTGCTGGAGCAGCGCATCGTCGACCTGAATGCCCTGGCTGCGCTTCGCGGCGATCTCCTCGCCGAAGGCGTCGCGGGTACTGTGTTCAACCTTGCCCAATTCACTTTTATTGACGTTTTTGCGCTGTAATCTTTCCACATTGACGCTGCCGCGCAACGCACTGAGCTGGCTACTGAGTTGGGTCAAACCCTGCTCTTCTCTGACCGATTCCTTGTCTTTGGGCGGCGGTGGCGGCGGCGCTTCCACCGTGCGTTCCACTGCCGGGCGCGGCTCTGGTTCCGCTTGCGGTTTTGGTTCCGGTGGTCGCGGGGTGGGTGGCGGTGGCTGAACAGGTTCAGGCTCCGGTTCCACTACAACGGGTTCCAGTACCAGTTGGGTTGTGTCAGTTTGCTCCAAGGCTGTGTATTCCGGTTCGAACACGGGTAGCCAGGGAACAATTAACGCAAACACCAGCAACGCAATCAAAATACGTTTCAGCAACTCCCGGAATTTTTCCTCCTGGTCCGGGTTCTCCTGCCAAGGTAGCTGCAAGTCCAGGGCAATGGGTTCGACATTGGCAAACAACATAGTCACTAGTTTCCCGAGGCGGTGCCGCTAAGGGCCAGGCTGGGTGTATTGGCGGGCCCCAGGGTCGGTGGTGCAACTTGGTTCACCGCCAGGGCTATGTCTCGAAAGTTTTCCAATCGGCAAGTTGCCATGACGGCTTTCAATAAACCGAAAGGCACGGCCTGGTCGCCCATAATCGTAAGTGCCAAGCCGTTCTGTTCTTCATAGCTGTTTAACTCACCCTTGCGTTCGCGATAATCAGCCAGGGCGTCGGCCAGGGATTGAATGGCGGGTTCGGAGCTATTTGCCACTTCATCCAGGGTAACTAGCAGTTGATCACCCAGCCAAATCGCATCGCCCCCAATCATCACCACCAAATCGTCGTGGGGCGGATCTCCTGCGCTGGAATTGGGCAACTGGATAAATTTCGCATTCTCCAATTTTTCCGCTTCCCCGGAATTCAAAAGCAGGAAGAACACCAAAATCGTAAAAATATCCATCAGCGCCACCAAGTTCAGCTTGGTAGCGTACCGGGGTCGCTGATATTGAAAGGTCGACTGTAACATGGCTATTTAACTCGCCTCGTCCAGAGAAACTTCGGGAAACAACTCCACCTCTACAACGCTGGCAGCGAGCACGGTCCGGTAGGACTTGACCGTGTCCAGGGTGGATACAAGGTTTTGATAGTCCAGGTTTCTGCTCGCCAGCAAAAGAATGTCGCGTCGCTCGCTGATTTGTGATTTAACGTCTTGCAGCACGCTGGACAAGCCGTCGAAATCGTAGGCTGATCCCGATTCGTTCTCAATCAACGGTAGCTTTTTAATTAGCGATCGGCGGTCTGGGTAGTAAACCGCGAAGCCATTGCTATCCACCACCACTTCCAACTGTGATTGAGATTCTTCGCTGACAGTGCCGCCACCGGTCAAATCCGGCAGCTTTATCTCATGCACCGAAATCTGCGTGAAGGTAATACTCAGTAGCAGAACCGGCACCAGCACAATCATCAAGTTCATGAACGATGTGATGTCCAGCTCGGCGTCGTCTTTCGCTTTGTACTTGTATCGGAATGCCATAGCTTCCTCGATGTCTTCTCAACTATTCGTTAGGTTGCCGCCGGTAGTGGCTCACCCGTAAGCGATCCTGCCGGCGCGGGCGTAACTGCCGGGGCCTCCGGGGCGGGCCGTGCAATGCTGGCCTCGATAAAGCGGTGCAAGGTCATGATGTTGAGAAACTTGACGGCAGCCATTTCAATGCTGTTGACGATGGCGGCGGTTTTGTTCTGAATCACCGCATGCAAAATCAGCAGCGGAATTGCCGCCATCAAGCCAAAGGCCGTGGTGTTCATAGCCACGGAAATGGATTGCGACAGTAGGGTCGATTTTTGTGCGGGATCGGCCAGAGCCACAGCGGTAAACGCGCTGATCAAACCGATAATCGTGCCCAGCAGACCGAGTAGCGTGGCCACGTTGGCCAACACTGCCAAGTAACCAGTGCGATGTTCCAGTTGCGGCATGGTTTCCAGCATGCCTTCGCTCATGGAATTCTCGATGTCGCCACGCTGCCGGCTTACTTTCATCATGTCCAGCCCGCAGCCGATAATGCGGGTAACCGGTGTTTGCACTTCGCGCGAATACATCTGCATTTTTTCGATGTCCGTGGTTCGCAATAACGGCAAAAAGTCATCGAAGGCCTTGCTGTTGCGCGCTCGTTCGCGGGACAGGAACACCCAGCGTTCAGCGGCAATGGCGATGCCCACGGCCAGTACTACAGCGATGGGAAAAATAAACACCCCGCCATCCTGAAAAAATGCGGTTACGGTACTATAGAAATCGATCATGTTACCCTCCAACTACCCGTTACTCATGGCGCTGTAGTAGCGCGTTAATTAATTCTTTGATGTAACCAAACGTATTCAATAGAAATAAAGTTATTCAGTGGAAACATGGGTTACTCGATTACTGCGAATCCGGCGCTTCCAGTTTCATCTCTCCGTAGAAGTGAATGGAGCGCAACATAATATCTCTGTCCACCACGTCCAACGCTTTATCGTGTTTTTCTTCAACATTCCATATCAGTTTGTCCGGTGTTCCAATGCCTTGCCAGGGAATGAAGTAGCTGATGGCTGGCTGCTCTTTATCGCCCACAAACACGGATTCCAGGCGGATAGCTGCGTCGCTTTGCTTGTTGTTATCCGTGTTCTCCGTCTTAGCCGGTCTCTTGTCGGTATCGCCGATTTTGGTGGCTTCACTTTTTGTCTCCTCGGCGTACGCGGTGGCCGACACGCATGCGCCCAGCAGCAGGCCAACAACGATTCTGTTAGTCATAGCGCTTTTACTCCTTTCGTATTTCCGAGGCAGCCAATGCCGATTCTCCAGAAGACGTGATTCCGAATCCCGGTATCTCGGCAATGGCGGCTTCCGAGTCATCATTGGGTCCAATGACCGGTAAAGCCTTGGCTACGCCGGTGCGACTTCGAATTTCTTCGAGCCACGCCAGTACCTGCCCATTGCCACCATTGCTCAGTAACTGGTAGGCCTCCATATGGGCTTGGGCCCGCAGTGGCAGGTTCAGGTAAACGTCGTACAGCACACCCAGATTCAAATGAATTTCGGCACCGTCCGGCCAAATCGCCAGGGCACGGGCATAGGTATTTTGGGCGTGGCGAAAATGGCCACGCAGGCGTTGAGTCTTGGCCAGCCGCAAGTAGGCATTGAGGTTGACAGGCGTTACTTCGAGAGCGGCCGCATAATATTCCACGGCTTGCTCCAATTCCTCTCGCGCCAGGGCAACATCGCCGCGCATCACCCAGGGGCCGCTCAGTTTGGGTTCTTGAATCACCAACTCCGCCAGTAGCGTGTCGGCAAGCTCGTATTTCTGGGCGTTGAATGCACGACGGGCATCGATGTAGGTGTTTATTGCTTCTTTATCCACCCGACCCTTAAGTTCGGCGTAAGGATTCGGTGCGCCGATATAGGGCAGCAAATGGCCGCTTTCGTCGCGTTCTTGTATTGGCAAAAACTGTTCGGTGGCCGTCAGGGTCGCCGGCACGCTGCCGTCGATATTCCAGCCGTCGCGATCAGCATTGAAGGCGCAGCCCGACAGTGCCGCGAAAGCCGAACCAATCAGCCCGAGAACGAAGGCGCGGTTAGGGAACTTAACGTATTTCATCGCCGTAACTCACAGTCATTTCCGCTTTGGCGTAGCGCGCCGGGTATAGGCGACGCATCATGTCGAAGCTTTGGTTAATCCAGATATTGAACTCGCCTTCCCAGGCACGTTCGAGATTGCCTTGGTGCAGGTCCATGGCCAGTTCGTCAAAGGGCAGGGCCTGCTCGTCCAGAATTTCACTGTAAAGTGCTCGCTCGTCGGCACTGAGATTGGCCGGGCGGGGCGACTGTCGCAACTCTGTGGCCAGGCTTTGGTAAAGTTCAGCGATTTTGTAGGCACTCATGGTGACGAATTCAAAATCACCACTGTCGGCCGCCAGTTGGTAGCGCGCGGTCGCCTTTTCCAGCAAGTCGTTCTTGATGGGCAGGCTTTCGTCCAAAGGCAGCGACACGGCTTGATTGTTGAATTGCGCCGCATGGTGATCGCCGTATTCGGCATTGGCCCAGGCGGCCAACCAACGGCTGCGTTCGTTCTGCTGTTGGCCTGCTTCGTTGTTGCCGTCCACCAGTTTTTGCAACCAAAACATACGCTTTTCCGTATCGTTGACGCGCTCATGGTTTTGCGTCAATCGGTAGCGCGCTTCCATCAGCGTGGCAAAGGGCTCCGCGTATTGGTTGGCGTAGTCCCTGAATTGTTCGATGGCAGCGTTGTAATTTTCGTTGTTCTCGTACATCGAGCCGGCGAGATAGAGTGCCTCACGGCGCAACTCCGGGTCGGGGTCCGCGGTGCTGAGATTGACGTACTCTTCCGCCGCCAATTGCCAGTTGCTGTTTTTTTCGTAGGCGAAGGCCAGCTTGCGGGGGAATTCCGTAGCCAGTTCATGGTCGGGATAGGCTTGCTTTAGCTCGCTCAGTTCCGCAATCGCGCGTGGCCACACTTGCAGTTCAATGAGCAGGGTCGCCGCGTCGTATTGGGCGGTGATGCGTACCGGTGAATCGGGAGTTAATTGTTTCAGTTTCAACAACTCTTCCACTGCGGCCAACTTATCGTCCTCGGCAATAATGGTTTCCGAATGCTTGTAAATGGCGCTTGCCAGGCGTTCGGTAATTTGGTGATGTTCCTCGCTGTTGTCGCTCACCAATTGGCGCTGCAACAGATAGCCTTCACCGGCCTCGGCAAAGCGTTCCAATTTGAACAGGGAGTGGGCGAGTATGCCGTAAGCGGTTTTCTTCAGGGTTCGATCCAGGTCGGGATTGTTGTCGATAAGATCGGTGGCGATTTGCAGGGCGCGTTCGTACTGATCCAGGCTGAAAATGTATTCCGCCGCATTGGTCAGTACCGATGCGGAGCGCTGATCTTGATGGTACTTTTCGGCGAAGCGCAGCATGCTGGCCACGGCATCGGCACGCCATCGATTGGTTGTCGAGGACTCTTCCGGCAAGCCGTCGATGTGACGCTCGTAGGCAATAATGGCGGCGTAACCGGCATCGGCGCCCTGACTTTCCGAGTCGTCAGCAAGCGCATTCGTGGTTTGTGGTTGATAGGCGACTCGCTCGTAATCCACAATGGATTGATCGTAGTGACGGGCGGCGAACAAGGCCTCCGCACGGGAGAACACCATGCCGTCGAGCTTTTCGTAGTTGGGGAAGGTATCGATGAACTGTTGGTAAAAGAAAGCCGCTTTGTCCAGCGACACAATGGCTTCTTCATCCAACTCGGTGATTTTTTCTTCCTCGGGCGGACGCTGGTCGTCCTCTTGCAGCGTGTCGATTTCGGCTTGTAGCTCCTGCCCGCGGGCATGATAGTTGCGGGCCAGCTCATCCAGGTATTCCTGCATGCTGTCCCGGATGGGTTCAATTGTGCCGCCGCGGCGTTTGGCATAGCCGGAATAAATGCCGTAAGCATCCACGAAGCGTTCCTTCTCCTGGAAGGCTTGTCCCGGAAAGCTGCCGGCCATGTAGGTTTCAATCATCTTGCGGTGCAGGATGGGGGTCAGTTCCTCATCCCCGTGGTGTTGTACGAACAAGCGGTAGCTTTCGGCGGAGGCCTCGTACAATTCTTTTTCCAGGTAATACTGACCGAGGTTGTCGTACACCATCCAGACAAAGTACTGATCCTTCAATTGCGGCAGCGTTTCAATACTGGCGGCGCCCGCCAGTTTGTCCAGAGTGAGGCTTACGGCGTGCAGGGTGTCGTTAACCAGCGATTGGTTGGGTTTGCTCAGGTCCTCTAATGCGGTTACCGGCTCCAGTAACTGATTGAGAACGTGAACAAAGTCGCCCAGCGCCTGCTGGAAACGCAATTGTTTGTACTGCGACCACCCCAACATGTAGTGTGCATTGAGATAGAACTTGGAATCGCTGTGGGTGGTAACACTCCGGTAGGCGTTTTCCGCCTCGCGGTAGGCGTTGCGATTGAACAGGATGTCGCCTTTGCGGAAATTGGCTTCGGCGATATTCTCGTAATAAGGGTGGCGCGCGGTTAATTCCAGCAACATGGCCAGCGCTTCGTCCTGGTCGCCTTCCATGTCATAGGCCTTGGCCAGTTGATAAAGTATTTCCGCGTTGTCCGGCGAATTGGGGTACTTTTCCAATACTTCGCGGTAGGACTTGATAGCTTCCACGTAGTAGCTTTTGCCAGGCGTGGTTTCCACTTTTTCCTGTTCGCCTTCCAGCATGTACACATGGGCGATGCGTCGCTCGATCTGCTCTTTGAGGTTTTGATCGTCAATCAAATCCAGCAATTCCGCGTATTCGGTGCGTACTTCCTGGTGACTGGCGCTTGCCACCTGGGCGGGCGGTTCCGGCTCGGGTTGGTAGCGCAGGGATCCAAGCGTATTGGGTTTTTGTCCCGCGCAGCCGGCCAGGGTCGCTACCGACACCAGCGTCAACAGATTCCATTTCAGACAGCGTGGGTTCATGGGCTAGCCCTCCCGCGCTCGGTTTCGCGCGGATTGTTCAGCGTTGTAAGCGCCGTGTCATAGAGGCGCGCCTTGGCCAGGCGGGTTTGTGCCAGGTAGTAGCGCATGCGCTCGTCGTGTTTATCCAGCTCTACTTTCACCAAGTTGCGCATAACCGGCTCCAGCAGTGCAATGTAGTAAGCGGTTTCCTTCCGACGTTGGGCAATGCGGTCGTGGTGTTGCTCTACCATCAGTGGATAAGCGCGGGGTTGGCGATAGGGCTCGCCTCGTTGTTCCAGCTGGTGAACCTTGTCGTTCAGCAGCGCCAACTCCTTGGTGGAATTTTCGAACAGCGCGTTAAAGCGCGCCTGATCGGCCGGGTCCAAGGCCAAGGTTGTCAATCGTAGTTCCTGGCGTCGGTTGGCAAGTTGTTGGTGCAAACGCTGGCTGTCCTTGAGTACTTGGCGCATGTTGGTGTCGAATGCTTTTTCCGCGGAGCTGCTGAGAATAAGTTGATGTCGCTCAGTCTGTTGCTGCCAATATTCCAGGTTGTCGCGAATGGCGTAGAGATCGGCCAGTTCCCTTAAAACCTGATTGAAGGTGTTGCTGGCCATCAGGTCCACCAGGAAAGGGGTGAGCTTGGCATAATCGACGGAAGGCTGCGCGCCGTACCAATCGCTGTCGTCAACGATGGCATCCAGGTTGGCAATAAACTCGCGGGGTACGTCGCGCAGGTCGATAATGCGGCGCGCTTCCGCCACCTGCTCAATGCCTATGATGAACTCCGCTTCGGCTTCCAGGTGACTTTTGAGTGCCCGGGTCATGGAGCCTTGTTGTTCATAGAGATGGCCGAGCAATACCTTGCACTCCTGTACTTCCGGCAATGCGATGGAACGACTGCCCAGCAACTGCAAAGCGGGCAATGCGGCTTCGAACAACTGGCCCCGAATGGCCGTCCAGGCATAGGCGAGCAAGGCGCGGTTGGAATACAAACCCTCGGTGCGAATATCCTGCAGGTAATTCCAGGCTTCCGGCAAACGTTGATCCTGCATCGCGATCTGTGCCAAACCGTGGCGAGCGCGGTCGGCCAGAACTTGCAATTCCTCGCTGTTATCGGCGTGGCTAACTACCCGGTTCAGGTTGCTAACCGCGGCGATTTGGTCGCCACTAGTCAGATAAGACACGCCAAGGTTGAACAACAGGTAGGGGTACTGCGGCGTACCACTGGGAATCTGGTCCACGGCCTGTTGTACTTTGTTCAAGTTCTGGCTGTCGCTGTTAACCAGCGTGGCGAGGTAGTGGTAGTCCAGGTGCAGGTCCGCCGGCAGATTGCCGCGAATGTTTTTTAGGGCTTGCTGAGCCGCTTGCCGCTTGGATTGGGCGTGGAAAAGTTTTGCCTGGTAATACCAGGCGCGGTTGCGAACGATTTCATTGGTTTCCGCCGCCAGAAGCTGGTCGAAAATAGTCTGCGAGACGTCCGCCATGCCATATGACAAGGCCATGCCACCCTTGAACAATTGGCCGCGATGGCTCAACGCCCGGGAATTATCGATGGCGGAAGTGTAGGCCTGCTCGACCAAACCATTGAAATAATCCTGTTGATAATATTCAAACAGCACGGTGCCATACTCCAGGTCCGCGCGTGATCGAATGCCTGAATCGGATGGGAATTGAGCGGCGGCTAATGGCGCGACGCTGATTAGCCAAACACTGGCGCACAGGGACAGGGCCCAGGGTTTCCCTAGGGGGACGCGGACCGTCGGCGCTCCACAACCCGACGAATTGTGGGTCCGTTTCAGTGTCATGGTTACCATTGCTTAAGTTGAAATACCGGTTCCTGGGTTGTGCCATCGTCGCTGACGGCAATTTCCAGATACTCGCTGCCCGGTCCTTTGGTGAAATCAAGTGACACCGCGCGCTTGTAGGGGCGGTTGTTAGAGCCAATCCCGGTGAAGAACACCGTGGCGGTGTGTTTTCCTTCGCTGAGGTTGGTAACATGGAGCCGGTGGACTCCGCCGCGCGCCAAGGCCTGACGCTGTTTGGCGGAATAAACATGGGTGGCCACGAATTTGCCATCCAGCTTGAATTTGATGCCTTCCAGTTGGAAGAATTGGCCGGTGGAAAGCGAGACGAAGACGGAATACTTGGTGCTGGAGGGAAACAGTAGCTTTTCCTCCATCAGGCGCAGGTCTTTGTTAAGTTCGATAACCTGCCCTTTAAGTTGTTGTATGTCCTTGGAGATCTGTTGGACTTCCTCCAGAGCTTCCCGATCAATGGCCGCTGCTTTCTCGCCGGCGAACTGGACGTTGCTTTGCGTGCCGCCATTGTTGTCCGTCGCATCGCTGGGCAACACGGGAGGGGTGGCCTCACACCAGGCGGCGACCATCAGTGTGAGAAATGCCGGGGGGATAAGTGTCTTGCGTCCGAACAGCCGCATTGCTACCAGTGCTCAAGGGTTAGTGGAATTGTTGTCGCGAGGGTGTTCCAGCGCAACTATAATTGACCTGTGAAGACGACACTTGGGGAGAATTCTTAAAGTTAAAACTCAATCACACATTCCCGAAGTCATGCCTTGCGAATGCCAATCTGTACTTGTGGTCCAATCAAACAACCAAACTTTGGGTTATATGATGAATGGGTGACATTGTGAACTCGGTCGCAATTTCGCGTGTAGAAGGGGTCACGATGCTGGGCGTGAGTTTCGATATAGGATTGAATGCCCGCGACCTTTAATTGAAGCCAACATTTTTAACTAAGGGAAAGGACGGCTCTATGAGGTACTCTCGATTTTTTTGTTGTTCTGTACTTTGGCTGCTTTGCGCCGCTGCTTGGGCGCAG